>JAQBXL010000106.1 GCA_027624135.1 Chloroflexota bacterium | reverse complement strand
ATTCGTTTGACCAACTTCACCCGGCAGATCTGGCCCTCGCACTGACCGGTGCTCCAAGGTGTTGAGAGAGCCATTCGGACAGCTTCGTAGTCCCGGCGGATGCTCCGGGCCAACCGACGGAATGTGGAGAGTCCGGATTCCGCCGCCTCGTTTAGCCACACGTCGAGGGTAGCTACGTCCATATTGGCCACCAAGGACAGAAACCTTTCTTTGAGGGCGTGGGCCTCTGCAAGCAAGGGATTGGCCTCGAGGAAGCCAACCAATTCCTCCTGTTCTGAGTGGGTTAGCCTCTGCTGGGGCTTTAGAGCGAGCCAATGGAATGGCGTTGGCCGGCGGGCGGGCTCTGGGATCCCATTGGAAAAGCGCCATGGGCGGACGGCGGACCTGATCTGAGTCTGGCCGCCGCGGTAGCCCATTTCCACCAACTCCTGATAGAGCCGGTGGGCGTTGTGGCACCCTTCTTCCCAGCGTCGACGGAGATGCTCCAGGTAAGGACCAACCTTGGTTGGTTCTGGTCGGCGGCCAGGATACACCGAGGGACGATCGGCGGCCAGATACTTCCGTACGGTTTTTCGGTTGATACCCAGCTCCCTGGCGATCGCCCTAAGAGATTTCCCAGTGGGTTTCTCGGCCTGCACCGCCTCCCAGCGAGCCTGTTTGAAGGGTGTGGGTTTGGGCTCCTGAAGTGTTGGATTGGGGTCCTCTTGCCGTAAGGGGCCAGGCTTTTCGGGCCTGGCTGCAGGCGAAGGTTGCTCCCAGCGGCGAGACCGTACTAGGTCTTTTAGGGCGTCCAGCACGTTTTTGACCAGGTGAAACCGGTCGGCGATCTGAAGGGCATGGGGGACGGCGGGACGTACCGCCTGAGCGAACGCCCCCGAACGGTCTCGGGCCAGGGCCACCAAACTGGATTGGGCCTGCAGCCAGTGGATGAGAGAACTGGAGTTGGTCCCCTCCAGCAGCTCCAAAGGAATTCGGCGTTCCAGATCCACCAGCAGGGTGCCGTAGGTTCTTCCTTTCCTCAAAGCGAACTCGTCAACGCCAACGACCCTGGGCGAGGGGAAAGAGAAGGTCTCCTGGCGCTGAATCCTGATCAGGCTATCAGGGCTGGTCATGAATCCTAGGAGCCTGGCCACCGTGGCGGCCATCTCGGCATTGCTGCAGTGGGCCAGTTCCAAAAGCAGATGCAGAGTCCTTTGGGTCTGGAGAGCGTACCGGTCCAATACCTTGGGAAAAGGCTCGGTGAATATTCGGCGACGACACGCTGGTGTATCGCAGAAAAACCGGCGGGCTTGGATCGCCAACTGAACGGGCCAGCTGAACCAGGGCAGATCCAATGCCTTACGCTGGTAGACACTGTGAACCCTTCTGCTGGCTACGCCGCATAAGGGACACTGGACCAAGGCGCGGACCGGTCGAAGGTGAAGGACGATCTTTTTCGCTTCAACCGCCATCCAACCCACGCGCCACAGCTTGGAATCGGGACACAAAGACGCTGGCCGCATACCACTCCTCCCAACACAAACCCCCTTGGAGCATACCAGCACGCAGCGCTATTTTTGAACAATTTCTTAAATTTTCACCAAAAGTGCGGGAGAGCCCATTTTCAACCGCCATTGACAAATGGTTGCTGGACCATCCGCAGGTAGAGGTGCTGGCCAGGGACCGTGCCTGGGCCTACCGTCTGGCCGGCCACACTGCTCTTCCCGAGGCCCAACAGGTGGCCGACCGGTTTCATCTGGTCCACAACGTGGGCAGCGCCCTGAAGGAATTCCTCCACTCGGAGCGTTGGAATATTCCGGAGGCACTGGGAGATACTCCCGGCGCCACCAAACGAGCCAAGCCGACGCGGGCGATGCGGGCCCGCTGGGAAGCGGTGCAGCAGCTAAAAGGCAGTGGGCAGTCGGTAAGCGCTATCGCCAGGGAGCTGGGTATGAACCGCAATACGGTCAGCAAGTACCTGGCGGCGGACCGCCCGCCGGTATATGCCGGCCGCCCACCGGGCCCCTCCAAAGTGAGGCCTTATCTGTCTCATCTGCGGCGAAGATGGGCGGAGGGGTGCCACAGTGCCAGAAGGCTTTATCACGAGATCGTGGAGTTGGGTTACGACGGCGCCGAACGCCACGTCAGGAAGGCGGTCCATCCCTGGCGGTCCGCCTTGGGCCGGCCACCCAAGCGCGGCCCGACGCTGAACTGGCTGGTCTTGCGCCCCTACCAGCGGTTGACGGGTCCCGAGAAGGAGAAACTAAAGGAATTTCTCCAAGCCAACCCTCCATTAGCACGAGGGCACAAACTGAAGGAGTGGTTTGGCCGAATCATCGGCCAAGGAGATGTCGAAGCGCTCGATGCCTGGGTCAAAGACGCTGCCGAGTCTGGCTTGAAGCAATTCGGATCAGTGGCCAGAGGCTTCCGCAAAGACTACGAGGCCATCAAACTGGCTTTGACCACGCCCTGGAGCACCGGACAGTGCGAAGGTCAGATCTGCCGTGTCAAACTGGTCAAGCGGATGGGCTATGGCCGAGCCAAGCCCGACCTACTGCGCCAGCGAGTCCTCCACCGGTTAGCGGCGTAGTTGACCGGCAGGAACGGCTTCACTCCCCACGAGTAGTTTGAGTTTTCATCATCAAATGTTCGAAAGAGCCGAATTTCCGGGTCCACCTCAGTGACGGGATTTGAACCCGTGGCCCTGGTACCAGCAGTGCACCCGATTTTAAGTCGGGCACAATAAACCGCTCTGACACCCCTCCAAATAAACAATATCCCTGGTAGTTGGTTTGACGGCCCACTACCAGGGATTATATCATCACCGTGTGTAATGCACGGTCGTTATTTGCGGTTAACGCGAAACGGAGATAGGGGGCACGATGGCAACTATGAACAGACCTCTTGATGCAAAAGTTAATGCGTCGGTTAATGTTACCTTCGACTTGTTGCTAGATGACCGAGGAGGCCACTGGGCGGCGTTGATTGAGCAACTCGGCACTACTGTGTATGCCGACACAGAGGAGGCGGTATTCGACCGCGCAGGCGAAATGATACAGTTCGTAGTCTCCTCATTCCGGGAGCACTCGACCCTGCAAGACTTCCGACGGTACTTGGACATCCGTGGGGTCCAACACAGCGTAACCATTCATGATTTACGCCGTGACCGGCCTTACCCTCCGAGACGATACCGGAGAGAGGAGTCCTTTGCCTTCAGCACGTGAGGAGGTTCCCATTCTAGGCAAATTAGACCATGCGATTAGAATGATGGGATATGAGTGTGTCACGAAAGAAAATGCAAAACGACATTACCAACATCAAGAGCAAAAGGAAGTGGCGTTATTTATAGAATGGATTCCGCTACTGACATTCCTAGACTTAGATATTCTGCTAGAGGTCAACGGCATTAACTTGGACGCTTTCTATGCCAATTATGATACTGCTTAGGCTGTTTGCTATTCTTTCTCCCACCTTGTCTTAGCAGCCTTCCTTGCCGCCTCGCTCCGTTCCTCTGGCGTCATCTTAGCCGCCCTGGCCTTCCCGCCCTTCAACCCGCCAAGTTTCCCTCGTTGAGCGGCACTAGCGTTCTTGCTGGTGTCTGGTGCGGGTTCGCCGGTGGCTTCTTCCGTTATGAAAGCAGCTAAAGCGTTTAAGTCTTTGGGTATTTTCTTTGTTTTAGGCATACCTTATTATTTGCTCACGCATCCGATGATGTCAATTCGCCCTGGATTCAAATTGACCCACTACCCGCCGTTGCTCCTGCTTGACAGCGATTCTCATCCCAGTGCAATCTATAAATGCTGTGTTCGTCCCCGAAAACCACAACCCATTCCACCATAAACCGATTGAACAAAGTTCGTGTTTATAGACCGGTCGAAATCTAACCAAGAGGGCGCTTTGGCCGTTAAGGACTCCTACAAACGTTGGTTCGACATTTCCGTGCTGGTGATAGCGCATCTGCTCCTCCTTCCGATGTGGGTCATATTGTGGACGGTCATCCCGGTCCTAATCTGGCTGGAAGACCGGCACACCGTCTTTTACCGGCAGCAGCGGATGGGCAGAGGCGGCAAGCCGTTCGTCGTGATTAAGTTCCGGACCATGGTGGTGGATGCGGACGAACTAGGACCGGCTTGGACAATCGACGACGACCCCAGAGTTACACGCGTTGGACGGATTCTCAGGCGCACGGCATTGGATGAGTTGCCTGAGGTCATCAGCATATGGAAGGGAGACATGAGCTTTGTCGGGCCAAGGGCATTGGACGTGGACGAAGAACTCGCCCTGGAAGAACTGATGCCCGGGTTTGAGAAGCGGCTGCAGGTCCGACCGGGGCTCACGGGCCTGGCCCAGATCCACGACAAAGTAGACGACCCCCACGAGAAATTTCGCTATGATATGGAGTACCTCCAGAGCCTGAGCCCGGCGCTCGATGCAAAGTTGATGGTGCGATCCGTTTGGAATACGGTGGGAGCCCGGTGGGACAACCGGTCTGGTAAAACAAAACTTGAAGACCTGATGCCAAGACGAAAGAACGGTTCAAGCGATGATTCAAAACAACCAGAAATATTGACGCCTGACACCGAAAAAGATGTCCGGTGATTTTCTTCTCTCGTAGCCAGGTTCTCAACGAGATTGTCGTTCGTCGTAAAACTGCCCGAAGCTTGGCTACCCTGCACCGGGGTAGCCAAACCGGTTTTCATACCATTCGCCAACTTGATCGCCGGCGCCACCCGAACGGCCTCAGATTGAAATAGTGACCGCTTCTTCAACCTCGCTGCCCCCTACAACCACACAGGATAGGAATATAAGCACGCCCTACCTGCCTTGGATCAGCCGAGGTTTGGAATGCCTATGGCTAATAGCGGTCTTCTTGGTGCCGCTCATGTTCCTCAATCAGGACTACGCCATATCGGAAGCCCAGATCGGTTACGTGGAGGTTCCGAAGGTCGCTCTGCTCCGTACGTTGGCCGGGTTGATCGGCCTACTTTGGTCTCTGGAATGGGCCATCAGAGGCCGTGCGTTCCAGGACGATTACCCATCGATTTCGATTCAGACTCTTGCCGGGAAACTGCGGCCTTCGAAGGTGATGCCGGCCTTCAACGATTGGTTGAAGGTTCATCCCACACGATGGCTTCTGCTTGCCGCAGGCCTGTTTTTCGGCTCGACCTTGTTAAGCACCGTTTTGTCAGGGTCTTTGTCCAACAGCATGTGGGGGGAGATTCCCGGCCAGGATGGATACTCCGCATACACCATAGCTTCTTACGGCGTCTTGTTCGGTGTTATCGCCACCCACCTGAAAAGTCCAGTGCAGTTTAACCGCCTGTTGGCGGCAGTGGTCTTAATGGGTTGTCTCGTTGGTCTGTATGGCATCCTGCAGCACTACGGGCACGATTTCCTTGACCTTACCGAAACCACCGGAGGCGGTTCGGCCAGGGTCACCATCTTCATGGGCAACGCGATTTTTGCCGGAGCCGTGTTAGCTATGACTGTCCCGGTAACACTCGTGGCCGCCGCCATCAATCTCCACGGCGAGAATCACGGGAATTGGTGGCCATTCTCCAAGTTGGGCCTTTTGACAAGTCACTGGGTTTTCACATCCCTTTGGGCTTTGGTTTTATCCGTCCAACTTATCGGCCTGATGTTTACGTTTAGTAGAGGGCCTTGGGTCGGCACGGTTCTGGCCCTTGTTGCATTTCTCGTATTTGTTGTTCTCTCATCAGGTTGGCGGTTGCTGGTACGCACCGGATTAGTGCTGGGCCTTGCGGGAGTCTTTGTCGTAAGCTTCTTGCACTGGCAGGGTAGTGTGAGCATCGTCAACCTTGGCCCGTGGTTAGGAATCATTGTCGCGTCGATGGGTCTTGCTGGCGCCTTTGGCACGCTCTTCGTTATCAAGAATTATGGCCGAACGATCGTACTCGTCGCCTCTTTGGGAGCCGCGGTCACCATTGCGGGAGCTGCGGTCTTTGGCCCCTCTGCGTTGTCCGACCGAGGCGCCGCCGACCCGACGGGCGCTGGCACGGGAGGCGGATCGACGGCCGGACAGGTTGTTGGACGAATCACATCGATCAAGACCGACGTCCTTGGCGGGTTTGCTGGCGGGAGAGGCACGCACTGGAAAGTGTCCTGGAAACTGATCAAAGACCGACCATGGTTCGCATTCGATGAACTTCATTTTGCTTGGCTCAGGCCTCTAGTAGGTTATGGCCCTGACCTGTTTAGGTATACCTATCTGCTCGAAAGCCCTGTGGAAGGACGGGATTTTCGCATCCTCGAACCGGACCAGGCCCACAACTTCTTCATACACCAGACCGTTGAGCAGGGCATCTTCGGAGGACTGGCTTCCGTGGCGCTCTTCGCCTCAGTCTTCGGGGTTGCCGCCCACCATCTGCTCCGGAGGCGCAGATCCACTTCGCCGTTTTATAATCTGCTCCTGCTTGGCTTGACTGCAGTCGTCTTGGGCCGATCTCTGGAAATGATGGTGGGAGTCGCACGGATCTCCGATCTTACCGTACTGTGGGTGGTCTTCGGGTTATTCGCCGCGTCGACGAACCTTACTAACAAAGAGCCTGAGGCAGCGGCTGCCGCCGTGAGCCAACCCTCCTACCGCACTAAAAGTAGGGACAGGCGCAGAGCCCGAAGGGTTTCTGCGCCGCGACCCACCAACCCTGGCCTGGTATGGAGATTGGCCGTCGTGGCCTGGCTGATTGGAGTGATTGGGGTTGTCACCTGGCAGAAGGGAGTCAATCCAGTCCGCGCCTCGGTAGCTGAAGGACAGGCCCTCAAATATTTTCAAGCAGGCGACCTAACAAGCACGGTCGAGAAACTTGACAAGGCGATACGATTAGCGCCAGGGGTTCCCAACTACTACAACAACCGGGCGCAAATCTTCTTGGCATACCAACTCAGGCCCGATACCTTCACCGAACCCGGGTGCGAACAGCAAACAGAGATGCCATATCTGGTGTGCCTTGGATTCCAGAGCTTTGAATCAAACCTTGAATCAGTGAAACAGCAGCCCTTTAACTACCGTGCCAGGCTTGCCGCAGGCAATTCTGCATTCAACCTACGGCTGTACGATTCTGCCATTGAGTCGTACTCGACTGCCGCTAGCATGGTGCCGAATGCCTATCTGATCTGGAATGACTTGGCAGAGTCGCGGATCGATGCCGAGTTTTATGCCGAAGCCCTGTCAAATCTGGATCGGTCATTGGAAATCACCGGAGATTCCGAGGCATCCCGGATTGCGTTGCTCCTCAAGAGCAGAGCGTTGCGAGCGCTGGGCCAACTTGAAGAGGCCCTAAAGGTCGTCAACCGGGGCCTCTTGCTGGGCTACACACCCGCGTTCGCGCAAGCTCGCCTGGACATCCGGCGGGATATCGTGAGGGAGCAGGACTCTCTTCTGGACATCGGATATTTCGACAAGATTATCAGCCAGGACCCACAAGATGCGGCCGCCCGCTACCTCAGGGGCCTGGCACACCTGGCGCTGGGGGATGCTGAGAGCGCCGGTCTCGATATCGGAGAAAGCTATGATCTCGGTCTTGTTCTAGACGAAGTGCTGGCGAACAGGGGTTATGCGCGGCTTAAGATTAACGATCTGGACGGGGCCGGAGGCGACCTGTCTGCGGTGATGGAATCAACCCCTGATAACGCTCTGTTCGATGCGTACTTCGGCGAGTACCTCATGGCGCGGCGGAGCTACGCGGATGCGCTGGACCGCCTGAAAGATGCGAACGCCTTGAACCCTGATCTTGGGTTGGCATATCTGGTCCGCAGCAAAGTATACCTGGCTCTAGGTCAAGAAGGGCCCGCCAAAGAGGCCCTGGAAACTTCCCAAGGTTTGGACCTTCCCTCAGCTCCAGATTACGTTGACCGAGGCGGGATTCACGCCTTCTTCGGAGATCGTGATTTAGCGTTCTCGGACCTGAATGAAGCGGTCCGCATCAACCCGAGTCTGGCTAAGTACTACAACTCCCGGGCCAAGGGATACGCGCGATTCGGCGACTTCCAATCCGCCATCGCAGATCTTGATGATGCGATTCAACGAAACCCTCAAGACGCCGAGTATTTCGTCAACCGGGGCGTGGTATACGACATCCTGGGAGAAACTGACCGTGCCTCGGCTGACTTTGCGACCGCCAGATCCCTGGATGAAGTTGAGATTCCTCCACCAGATGACCGAGATTCATCCTATTTCGCTGTCTATACGGGCCCTACATCCAATTAATTTGAGTTCCAGTTGCTTCTCAATCTGCATAATGAGCAGCAAGGTCTAAGGACCATCGAATATCAGTCCGCCATAAAACCCGGCAGTCGAGACTACCGCATGGCGCTGCAAATTCTTGGTCAGGCTTATTTTAATTTGGAAATGTGGCATACCGCTGCCGGACGTTTCTCCCAGTTGATAGGGCTGTCCCCTTCGGACCCGGAGGCCTACACGTCCCGAGGGGGGTCATACCTGGCTCTTAAGCAGTATGCTGACGCGATCAAGGACCTCGACCAAGCAGTCTTATTGGGTCCCCTAGATAGCAAGAATTTCGCAGCAAGGGGTCAAGGTTACGCCGAAATCGGAAAATTTGATCTCGCGCGGGCAGATTTCAGCGAGGCCATTCTGCTGACCCCCGACTCTTCTGATGCTTATGCATCCCGGGGTTACCTGTCCGTTCAATCTGGTAATTACTCCTCGGCGTTTTCGGACATAGATCGTGCGATAGAAATCTCCCCGATCAACCACGATGCATATTTTATGAACACACCGCTGGGATAATGAGCCAAACACCGTTCGCAAATTGAGCCACCTGCACACTGAAATACCCAGTATGTCCGAGGAGAAGGACTCGGACTGCTGGGGGAGAGGATGTTGAAGATGGAACAGGTGCACGTGATCCGGCACAAGGTGCTGATAGAAGGTCAAAGCCAACGACGGGTGGCGATGGAGATGGGACTGAGCCGCAACACCGTGAAGAAGTATCTCGGGGTGTCCGAGCCCCAGCGAGTAGAAGTGCAGCCCCGGGCCAAGCCGGTGCTGGACCTAGTCAAGCCGCGGATGGACCAGCTTTTGGAGGAGTGGGCGGGGCGTACCACGGCCAAACAGCGTCTGACCGCCAGCCGGCTACACCAGGAGCTTGTGGGGGAAGGCTACCGGGTGGGCGTCACCCTGGTGCGGGACTACCTGCGAGAGGTCCGGCGGCGGAATGCGGAGGTGTTCATTCCGCTGGTGCACCGTCCTGGAGACGAGGCCCAGGTGGACTTCTTCGAGGTGACGGTGGATGAGGCCGGGACCCGGCGCAAGGCGTGGCAGTTTCTCATGCGTCTCATGTACTCGGGCCGTGACTTCGCCTGGCTATACGAGCGCTGCGATCAGCTCTCCTTCCTAGACGGCCACGTGCGGGCCTTCGAGCAATTCGGAGGCGTTCCCCACCGGTGTATCTACGACAATCTTTCCTCGGCAGTATCCAAAGTGACCTTTCCCCGAAGACAGCTGACCCAGCGGTTCACCGCCCTGGCGAGCCACTATCTGTTCGAGCCCTGCTTCGCCCGGGTGGGAGAAGGACACGACAAGGGAGGGGTGGAAGGCAGGGGCAACGGGGTGCGCTTACGGCATCTGACGCCCATACCACGCGGAGAGTCACTCAGGGCGCTGTCCGAAGCGCTCCTCTCCCGCCTGGAAGAGGAGAGCCGGAGGAAGGTGGACGCTGAGGGCAGAAGTGTTCTGGACCGCTTCGGGGATGAGCTGGAAAGGATGCGTCCTCTGCCTCCCACTTCCTTCCAGGTGGCGAAAGTGGTCCCGGTATCCGTGCGTAGCACCTCCGTGGTGAAGGTGGAGGGAGCCTGGTATTCGGTGCCCACCCATTGGGCCCGGCTTGAGGCCACCGCCTACGTCGGGGTGGAGGAGGTGCGCATCGTGTGCCGGGGCGAGGATGTGGCCCATCCCCGGCAGCGCTTCGGCGGCAGGCGCATCCGCTACGAACACTACCTTCCGGAGCTGTCCAGGAAGCCTCAAGCGGTGCGCCAGGTGGCGCCGGAGTTGGTGGCGGAGTTGGGAGAGCCCTACAGCCGGCTGTGGCAGCTTCTGGAAGAGACCTACGGTCCCCAAGACGGCGCCCGGGTTCTGGCCCGGGTCCTGGGGGCGGTGAATCAGCAGGGGGCCGACGTGGTGGGTAAAGCCCTGGAAAGGGCCCTTGAGGCTGGCAGCCCGGCCTCCTGGGCTCTCATTCCATCGCCGGTGCGCGATGTACCGGAAAGGGTGGCGGTGCCCCTAGCCCTGAGTGGCTACCGGGTGGAGATGGCCCGGGCGTCTGATTACGATTGTCAATGGCGGATGAAAATGTGTCAAGGGCGGAGAGAAATTGTACCAGCAGGGCGGAGCGAAGTTGTACCACTGAACGCCGCGGTGTG
>JAQBXL010000008.1 GCA_027624135.1 Chloroflexota bacterium | reverse complement strand
CCGGTTGTTCTCTTGGGTCAGCAACTCGGTCTCAAACCGGCCCATCTCGCTGGTGCTGGCAGCCTTGCGCTCCGAGCCCAGCCAACCCACGATCACTCGCATGGCTGGGTCTTGGGAAAGGCGCACTGCGTCATTGGTATCATCGTAGCCAGCCAGGCGGCTGTAGATCGACTGTCTTAGCAGCGGGACCAGGTGGTGTAGGATATTGCGTCCGGTACGGCTTTCCTGGAGGTAGTCCTCAGCGATTTCGGTAAGGCCCAAGGCATCATCAAACTCTCGAAATGCAAGAAGACCAGCATCTGAGGTGATGGTGGAACCGTGGAATTCCAGGCGGACTTTTGGGTTGAATTGAAGCCGGAGAGAGGCATTTTCGCCGTCACCCATTGGGTGCCTCCATGATTATTACGGTATCTTACTGCAATGAGGCCAAATCATGGAGTTATTCTAGCTGTCCAAACGCAACCTGGCCTATAATTAGACAACGGTTGAAAGAACATAGACGAATTACTGAGAGAGCTTTTGAGCCATATGGGAAATGCGGGGTAATATCTCCCGCAACATCCAGCGGGCGTGCTCCTCCCGCTCTTTGTCTTGGTTTTCTATGCTCTGCCTCAGATACTGGCGCCACTCTGGACGACTCAGACGCCGCCAGAGCTCCAGTGGCCAGCAGCCTTCGGTTGTAGCGTCAGTACCCATGGTGGATGGCGGATTGACCTGAAGGTAGCGGTAGATGTCTGACTTGTTCTCCCGCACCTGCTTCACCAAGTGGCCTGGTACAAGGGATCCCGGCACCAGCCTCAATTCACCGTCGCGTATGCTGATTGCCACCCCTTGGCGACGGAGCCTGTCCACGAGTTGCTCAGCGTCCATGGCTACACCACCTCCGTGCCGCCCTCGGAGTCATTTATCTCAGGTTCCATGCTTTTCCGTAACTCCGCAGGAGAAGGAAGGTCGGCGCCCCGAGGTTGATCGGAGACTCGCTTGTAAAACTTCCCGTCTTTGTTTTGCCCTTCTTCAAGGATTCCCAGGTCCCTCAGGTTGTCCAGGTGCTCCTTCACGGTCGTGTACGTCTTGCCCATCCACTCCTTGACCTCATGCGTCTTGAATCTGGCTCCCAACTTCGGCCTCTTCCCAATCATCCTTTCCAAGACCTTCTTCTGCGTCGGGGTAAGACTTGCCGTTGATCTGTAGAAGATCGGCCCGGCAAAGCGGTACGCAAGTTCGTAGTCCCGGATTTCCGCTTTGATGACGAGTTAATCATCCTCACTCTCGGTGGGCCTCTGGTACTGGTGGAGACAGGCCGTTGCGGCAACCAGGGCAAGAACACGGTCGAAGTCCCTCCTGGCTCGGATTGCGTTTGAAGTAAACAACTGCCTGAGACCAGTCGCATAAGGTATCTCCACGTGGCACGGCCTTAGAAGCTCCTGCGCACGCCTCCAAACCCCCAGATCGGCTTTGAGGGAGGAGGGCGGACGGCCCTCCGCCCTCATAGCCTGGACGTCTAAGATAGCCTCAGTCTGCTCGGGAGAGGTGTCCGGGTGCAGGAGGAAAAACCGGGTCTCGTTGGCTGGATCCACGATGGGACGAGAAGCAGCCTGGACTAGTACCAGCCGGTCGCATTGAGCGACGTAGGTTCGTGCCCCGTAAATCCCGGACTCGGTCCGCTCCGTCACCATTCGCTGGACTTCTGGTTTGGTCATCGCCTCCCGGAGCAAAGCCCAAGTGTCGTCGTCCAGCTTGTTGGCCTCATCGATGAATATGAGCCGGCCAGTGAGATCTTTTTGGAATTGGAGGGCCTTCTTGCTGACGCCTCCTCCAAGGTAAAGGACCTCCTGCTGCGGCATGGTTGAGAGCACGAATCGGCACAACTCGGACTTCCCTGCACCGGATTCTCCGATAACACCGGCGTGCATGCGGTAATTCAGCACCTTTCGTCCCGTCAGGATCACATAAAGTGCCTGGCGGTTCTCCTCCTCGCCAACGTGCCCAGCCTCGTACCCAAAAGCGAGGAAGCGATTCAGGAGATCGGGATGCGATAACAACTCCATCGCCTCCTCGTCCTCCGGTGTCTCCTCCTGCTTTTTTCGGAGCACCCGGTCCTCGACGGCTAATCCGTCGTCTGAAGGGTTTATGGTCGCACGGCGTATGCGGGAATTTCTGCCTTTTTCCATCATCCCCTACTCCTCTTGAGATTCGTTCGGCTCTTGCGGATCTGCTGGGCTCTTGGTCGCGTGGAGAATCAAGTCAAAGGCCTTCTTCAACCGCCGGTCCCCGTCCGCTTTAGAATGGGGGATCAGGACGACCGTCGGCATCGGCGGTGGCTGCTTCTTCTTCTTACCCACCTCTTCCACAATAGCTGGCGGGACTGCCGTGTCAAAGCCAGTGGGAAAAAGCCAGTAGGCAACGCATTTGCACCAAATTGCCATCTACTGAATAATGGCTTTCTCGGAGGTTGCTGTGGCAGAGACGAAGGTCACCCCAGAAATAGCAATGCGGTTTTGGGAGCAGCTAGAGACCGGCGGGGTCCTTGTTGATACAGACGCCCTGAGTGATCGCACCTGGGAAAGACTCAGAGTTTGGTTGGGCCGGTTCGACCGAGGGTATAAAGGCGGGGAGTTCGGAAGCGATTGGCCTCGACAATCCAAGTTTCTTTACCCTTATTACCTGGAGTACCGCAAGCTTCACCCAAAGCCGATCCCACCTGCTGAACCCAGCCCGCGCCCATCGGGACGCGGTGCCCGCTCCCGTCCCATACCGGACGTTAGTGGACTGTTCGATTCGATGTGGGTCCCTGATCCATGGGAGATGAATGGATTCGATGCGTTCGACCAAAGAACCGGGTTCCGTATCGAACGGGTGGGTAGCCGTGATTTATCGTGGCAACAGGTTGAGGGTGAGGTTACGCGCTGCTGGCTAAGAGACGAAGAAGAAGAATTGTTGAAAGAGGTGCTCGACCGCCTTCCGAGGGAGGACTCGGAGCGGTTGAATAGAGACTATGACCGACTCCAAAGTCGAATGGTGGAATTCGTGGGACAAGCCATCGAAAGCCAAAAAGGCTTTGCTATGACCTTCGAGGTGTCTGGAGTTAGCCCTAACGGCGTACCGCATTTGACTCTGCGCACTAGGCTGGCAACAAAAACCGACGCATTGATCGCGACGGTTGACGAGTTTATTCGCAGCGTCAAGGTTGCCATAATCAGGGCAGGGGCACTGTGATTGCCCCATCGCCGGGTATATCCGAGGAGACTCTCGACTTCGGACGCTTAACCAAAGTCCTGGTCAGAGTGAACCGCAAAGGGTAATTTGCGTAACCTTTGTCAGGATGAGCGGTCGTCACCGACTTGGTGGTTTTCACTCCAGATATTGTACGCGAATCAAGGGGCGTACTCCGACCCCGGTTTCACAGCAACGAGCTTGCCATAACGAAGCCAGATTCCATCCAATACTTCCCTGACCAAGTCTCGCCGCTGGTCCTGAGTGACCCCTGGATGCTCCCAGAGAGCTGGGAAAGAAGAGTTCTCGAATACTAAAAAATCGGCGAAGGTGTAAAATCAAGATTACTGCAGTGAGATAACAAGGAAAAAAGCATCATATTTAACAGACGCAACTCCGACCCCATGACATCGCAGGCGTCAACGCCTCCTAATCGCCAGTCCCGGTGGTGGCATCGCCGTCCATGGCGTAGGGATCAAGACCCTGCCTCCATTTCCCCACCCCAAGCCGAGCAAACCCTTCAAGTGGCTTCCACTCCTCTACTCCAGGTTGAGCAGGTCCCTAAAGTAACTTCTCTCCCTAACGATCCAGGCCACAACAATGCAGGCCGTGTTGAGGCAGATAATCGACGAAGCCGGAATAAACCAGCCGTAAAAAAGCCGACACTCCCGATTCTCGATGGACCAGGCCCGTATTGGTTCGGCACTCAGGAAGTAAGTCACGATGTCGCCCTCGCCCTCAAAACGATTGGCTACGATGAACCCACCCCAATCCAAACCGATTGCATCGGGCCGCTCTTAGCTGGCAACGATGTGGTGGGCCAAGCCCACACGGGCACTGGGAAAACCGCCGCTTTTGGGATTCCCTTGGTGGAACAGGCAGACCCCTCACAGAATTCCATTCAAGGGTTGATACTGGTTCCGACTCGCGAACTGGCGATGCAGGTCCGCGATGAACTAGTTCGCCTGAGCCAGTTCCGTCGCCTGGGAGTGGTCGCTTGCTACGGAGGACAACCCATCGCCAGGCAGATTGCGGCGATCAATCGCAATGCTCATATAGTTGTGGGTACTCCCGGCCGGGTATTGGATCACATTGGTAAAGGGACTTTACGGCTAGAATCTGTTCGCACCGTAGTACTGGACGAGGCCGACGAGATGCTAGACATCGGCTTTTTGCCGGATATCGAGCGGATCCTGTGGCATACGCCCAAAAACCGGCAGACCGCCCTATTCTCTGCCACAATGCCCTCTCTTATTCGCCGAATCGTCGGCCGCCACATGCGGTCACCGGTTTGGATACGAATAGGCAGTGAGATTGAAACCGCACCAGACGTACGCCAGGTGTACTACGAGGTGCTGGAACAGGACCGGACGCGTTCATTCGTTAAGCTGCTAAAAACCGAGGTGAATGATGGGAAGGTCCTTATATTCCGAAGAACCAAAGCCGGCGTAGATAATCTGGCTCAAGCGCTGCAGCGGCAAGGCATCGCCGCTGCGGGGATTCATGGTGGCCTGATACAATCGGAACGAAACTCCGCTATGCGGTCATTTCACACCGGGGAACTCAGGGTGCTTGTGGCTACCAATGTAGCTGCCCGGGGCCTGGATATTCCGCAGATCTCCCACGTTGTCAACTACGACATGCCCCAAAACCTGGAAGAGTACGTCCACCGCATTGGGAGAACCGCGCGCATGGGACGCGACGGCACAGCCATCACATTCGTCACCGAGTGGGATTTCCCAATGCTGGACATCTTGCAAGACGGGCTGGCGGGCGACCTAACACTAGAGACATTGCCACTCTAGCATGTAGCCAAAAGGAACCCGACCCAGGCATTACACCAACCATTCATCAATAGAGGATTGGTCCGGCAGGCGTCCAAATCATAGTGTAAATGCGACCCTGACCGCGATTGTTTGGTGGCGCCGCGCTAAGTCGGACGCGAGCCGAAATGGCCTGCCCCCGAGATAAGACCCGTGTATTTTCTCTAATTTCTCACGCGGCGGCTTCCAAGCCGGTAAGTTAGAAAGAAGAGGCCGGCCAGAAGAACAATAAATGCTACTGCACTAGGCGCCGCAATCGCGACGATCAGTCCTGTTTTAGAAGACGTATCTTCGATCAGCGACACGTCGATGCGGGCGTTCGTTCCATCCGGGGATCGGTCCTCACCATCCAGGGGGGCCAAGCTTTCTCGCAGCTCTTTAAGTTGTACTTTTCCCTGGCCTTCGATAGATTCCAAGGCAGATTGAAGTTCATTCCGGTCGACGCTAAAGGACAAGAACCCGCTATCCTCTCCCGTCTGCACTGACAGGCTGGACCGGCCCAGCACGCCACCCAAGTCGGCCATCAACTCCATAATTTCATCAAATGTGCCTGAGACATCTGACACACCCAAGGTTAGGGAGACCGATTGAGAATCAGAGGCCGAAGGGTCCTGACAATCGTCTGTTACCTTGGTCTGACTTGCGGAAGTGTTGATGCCGCTGCTCCGCTCGCAGTCGAACAATCCCGTCATTGCCGACAGGTCGTGGATATTCGATACATCCTTGAGCTGTGGGTCGTAATCGAATACAGGGTCGACGGTCATCTCCAATGGCGATATGACAGTGTTTAGGCGGGTCACGTAGGGGTATCTGTTTCCCAGGTCACGAAGCAATGGATGAGTGACTCGCAACTCTTGTGTGGGGGCTGCGTACTCGGTGATGAAGGCATGACCGCCGAATTCGTCGGCGCGGTCGCTCATTAGCTGACGGTAGTTGCTGCGGCCGAAAAGGGAGAGAGTTAGGTCTTCATCAGCAATTTCCATCTTGGCGTAATTCATCGGCGCCGCCTGACTATCAGCGTAGAACCAGGTCATCACTGCCATGTCTGGGTTTGCTGCTACGGCCGTCAGTCGAAGAGGAATCATAGGCCTCTCAGATGGGTAGGTAATCTTGACCGGTTGGACATCCTGCGCTCCTTGACCCGGCAGGAGGCGCATAGCCAAGAAGACGAATTGTTCCTCGACGTAGACGTTGATCAGAGGCTCCATTTCCTCTGTGACCCAGTACTCGTTTTCGCGCAACCACTCTACTAGCGCGTCGGGATTCGCCGACCCGATTACGTCGAATCCGTAGGGCCCCACCTCACCGCTTGCGAAAATCTCAACCCCATCTTCCTGAGCGGCGGACTGGGCTACTGCCATGACTGACATCTGCACTCTGGCGCATTCGGGCAACTCCGGCGGAATGAATACTGGATCAGTCGCCACCTCCAGCTCAGTAAAGGCCGCCATAGCGTCCTCGGGAACTTCAATATCCTCGGGGCCAATGGCCTCTGGCAGAGGCAGAATCCAGGAGAAACTGGATGCTGAGCCGGTGTACTGAATCTGGATATAGGCCGAGGTAGTGCCATCTTTGTTTTGGGTGAAGATTATGCGCTCGGCGTTTTGATCTACGGGGGAGTTCTGACAAAAGAAGCCACCACAGGCCACCGCAGACTCGGCAACGGCCAGCACGGCGAAGACGGATATGGCTAAAGCCATGACAGCTGCGAAAGAGATCATTCGGGTCATATCGTCGCTCCGGGTTTAACAAATCATTCTCTGATCTACTAATGACGATACAGACCAGTCAAAAGTTCCCGACTCGGTGGGAATCATGCAGCATCCTAAAGTCTATGAATCCAATCGCCCACCCCTAGAACAACAATCCCCGTAGCCAAAACGCGTGTCGGTGGCGATTGCGCAACCCAGGATGAGGGGGAGTTGCAAGGTTCCCGTGATTCCGCTCATGATCTGAAATTGACGTATTTGATTGCCCTGCATCCGCTCATCCTGAGCCTGTCGAAGGAGTCTTTACTGGACAGGCAATTCCTCTATCTCCAGGAAAGTCTCAAGCATCCCAAAGAACCTTGGCACGTTCACGGCTTGAGGCAACGTAACCTCGCCCGGACCGCCGCTTTCCAATGTCTCTCCCCAGGAATCGTTCTCTTCCAGACCCACGTCCAGGTCCACCTTGACGACTGTGGCGATGGCGGGGTCCAGGGCTATAGCTAAGGCCAATGGGTCGTAGAACTCGAACCTCTCCCGGCTGGGCTCTCGCTGGAACCAGCCATTTAGCAAGCTGAGGACCAGCCGGCCAAGGGGGTGTGCGGTTCGCAGCCCAAACGCCTGATCGCGGCTGATGCCGACCTGACGGCAGGCTGCCAGATCAACCAGGGTGACCGGAAGTCGACTCGATAAAACGATCTCGGCGGCCACCGGGTCGCTGTAGAAATTGAACTCAGCCTTCGGCGTGACGTTGCCAGGTGTATCTACCGCCCCGCCCATGATCACGATCTTCTTTGCCTGTTCCAATGCGGTCGGCCACTCCCGAATCAGGCGGGCGAGGTTGGTCAACGGCCCAAGGGCGACAAGGACGAACCCACCGGGTTGGCGAGTCAGATGATTATGCAGAAACTGGACCGCACCCTCCGGGACCGGCTGAGCGATCGGGTCGGGCAGACGGGTCGATAGTCCACCTGGGCCATGAAACTGGGGGGCATAGATGTACCTGCCCCGCATGGGCCGTGTCGCGCCTCTGGCGACGGGAATATCGCTCCTCCCGGCCGCTTGGAGCAGCGCCAAGGCGTTTCGGGTGGACCGGGCCAACGGGACGTTTCCACCTACCGTGGTCAATCCAACGATATCGACCCCTGGTGATGCTAGAGCCATCAAGATAGCAATGGCGTCATCCACTCCAGGATCGGTGTCTATGATCAGATTAGCCGGCTGGACCATCGGTCTCTCGTCGATACCTGATCGAGTCTGGAGAAAATGACGCTTCTAAAATGGGGCAGGGTCCTTGTAGAGATACGCTGAATTGGCGAACGCCGTCAGTGCGTCCAATCCCGTATGCCAGAACCGGTATCCGATGGTCTTATGGAGTTTCCCGGTGCTCATTATGATCGGCCAGCGGGCCATGTCCAGTCCTTGAGAAGTGGCGTCCCTCTGCAAGTGAAGCTCCCAAGACAATTGAGCCATGGGATAGGCCAGGAGCGCCGGAAGGTTGATGAGCTTGCTCTTGATGATTTCGGCCATCTCTCGGTAATAGACCACCCCGTCACCGGCAACATTGAACGTTCCGGGCGTCTCTCTTTGGATGATGATGGAGATGACCCTGGCTAGATCATCATCATAGACGAACTGCATCGCCGGGTTGGCGTCCAGCACGCCCAGGAGCCACGGGCGGAAAAATGCCTGGGTCACCGAGTTGTCGGCGCCGTGCCCCAGAACGATGCACGATCTCAGTACCGTGATCTTTATATCTTGTTGGGCCCGGCCAAACTCTTCCAGCGCCAGTTCATTAAGGTAATTGTCGTAGCCATAGGGATAATCTTGCGACGGCCGCATCGGCGCATCGTCAAGAATGGGGAGTGGATTATCGCTGTGTGCCCCATAAACTGTGTGGGAGCTCAGGTATATCAGGTGCCCAATCCGCGCCCTAACGCATGACGCTAACACCGACCGCAAGGTGTCCAGGTTCTCATGGCGTATCGCGGCCACATCGCGACGGTTGACGCCGCGGCTGGCGTTGAAAGCCAGATGAACCATGGTGGTGGCCCCCTGGTCGTTCAACTCGTCGTCGATGGGTTTGGAGACGTCTTTGCGGTAGACCGTGATGTTGTGTATGGGAACGGATAGTGGTTTGACATCGAAAGCCACAATTTTCTGGAGGCCGGGCTCCTGCTCCAGCAGCTCCAGAAGCTTGGTGCCGATGTAACCGGAGGCGCCGGTTACGGCTACTATCTTTCCCTGTCGGGCCATCCTATCCTGCCGCCTGCCCCGGTGATTATCGACTCACCAGTTTATCATCTTCCAACATCCAGCCAAGCAGATTGCTTGGCCTGATCTGGTATTAGAGATTACCGGAAGGGACGAGAGAGGGGCAACATACTGCCCAACCAGGTCTGGGCCGTTATCTTGATCTTTTCGGACTTACTTAGTGACACCCTAGATTCCAAGACGTTGTATTCCGACGCCTCGATCCGGTCCAACACTTTGGAGTATAGCGCGCCCAAGACGGCTGGACAGGCTCGGGACCGCCTGGTGAGGTACGGTAGCAGCTTGAATCCGCAGTCAAAGTATCCCCTGGCTCGCTGGGACTGGAACTGCATCAGGTCCATAAAAGCCTGGTTGCGAACCCCGTTCCTCAGGTCTTCTTCAGAGTACCCGAACCGCGCCATCTCGTCTTGGGGCAGATAGACCCGGCCCATGTCCAGGTCTTCTCGCACATCTCGAATGATATTGGTCAGCTGCATCGCCAGGCCCAGATCGACGGCATACTCCTTGGCGTCGTCATCCTCGTAACCAAAGATCTGAAGACAGATCAGCCCCACGACCGAGGCCACCCGGTAGCAATATTCCCGCAGTTCGTCAAAGTTCTGGAACCGGTCCTTAACCAGATCACTCTCGACGCCCCGTATGACCCCTTGGAAGTAGGCTTGGGGAATCTCGTACTGCTGTGCGACGTCGGCCAACGCCAGGAAAACCGGGCTTGATGGGTTGCCAGAATAAGCGGCGTCAAGATTGGACTGAAGATCGGCCAACGCCGTCAACTTGGCGTCGGTCGAGGTTTCCTCATCGACCGAATCATCGCAATGGCGGCAGAAAGCGTATGCGGCATATATGGCGCGGCGCTTGGCCGCTGGGAGGGTCAAAAATGCGTAGTAGAAGTTCTTGGCTTCCCGGCGGGTGATCGTCCGGCAGGCCTCGTAAGCCGATTTAAGTTCTGATTTAAGTTCTATTGAGGAAGTGGGCATAGGAGTTACCGGAGAATCCCGATTCGGGGGAGCGGGCCAGAGTGCCACTGGCCCGCCTAGTTGTCATCTTGCACGATGTGGCAGACCCGGATTCGGATCGCCCATTATCCGGGTACAAACGTTCGGTCTCGCTATTCCCCGACCACCTGGACCATGACTTCCCGGCTGCGTGGGTGGTCAAGTTCGATGAAGAATACGCTCTGGTATCTTCCGAACTGCATCTCGCCGTCGATCACCGGCACCGTCTCGCTGGTGCCAAGAAGCAGGTGTTGCAGGTGAGCGTGGCCGTTGGGTGACTCGTCATCGTTCATGTTGACGGTGCGAATCTCGAAATTATTGTGCTGGTAGCCGTTCTCCCTTGGAGACATCTTCTCCAGAAATACGGCCATGTCTTGCAGCAGCAATGGCTCGTTCTCGTTGATCTTGATGGCCGCGGTGGTGTGCTTGGAATACACAACAGCAAACCCGTGGGCTATCTGGGAATCGACGACGCATTGGGCCACCCAATCTGTGATATCGATGAACTCCGGCGCGCACTTGGTCTCCAACCGTTTGCAAAATGACTTGGTGTTCATAATGCAGTTCCCCCTTTTAACTTAGCGTGAATCGACATTGAAATTATTTCTCTTAGGTCTGCCATTACGTTGCGCTCCTACTCTACGGAAACGGCTCGGGAATACCTTCCCAAAGCCAACAGCGGCCAATAGTTACGGTACAGATGATAATTAATCATGAAACCGGCCGGCATATCCAAACCCTGGTAGCCCGACTCTCCGGGATCCGGCAGGTCCTTTAACCTCTCGCCCACTCCGTAGCCGGGAAATCCGGTGCCAGTAAAGTACGGCTCGTCCCACGCTCCGTCTTCCTGTTGCGTCTTGGCGAGGTATTCTACTCCCCGCCGGGCGGCCTCGCACCCGTGGTCTCCGGATGCAACCAGCCCTAGCAAGGCCCAGGCAGTCTGCGAAGCTGTGCTCGGTCCCACGCCCCGAAGAGCCGGGTCAACATAGGAACCACAGCTCTCGCCCCAACCGCCATCCTCATTCTGGTGAGCCACGATCCAATCCACGGCCTTTCTGATGTACGGCTGGGTCATGTCTTCGCCGATGGCTTCCAGCGCCGGCAACACAGCACCGACTCCATAGACGTAATTGACCCCCCAACGGCCAAACCAAGAGCCATCCTCTTCTTGCTCGCTAACCACGTAGTTGAAACCCCGGTCAACGGCCTGATCCTCTCTGGTGTAGCCCAACCGCCCGTACATCTCCAGCAGGTGAGCGGTGACGTCAACGCTGGGAGGATCAAGAGTCTCGCCAAAATCCGAGAACGGAATCTTGGTCAGGTATTGCTTGTTGTTGTCTTTGTCAAACGCCGCCCAACCGCCGTTCTTGGATTGCATCCCGGCCATCCATTCCACACCCCGCTTGATCGATTCAGCCCGGCGGGGTTCTTCGGCGTCCGGCAAACGAACCATGTTCAAAGCCATGACGACGATGGATGCGTCATCTATGTCGGGGTAGTGCTGGTTATCGAACTCGAACGACCATCCCCCAGGGCGCAGGTCCTTCTCACGCACCTGCCAATCGCCGCCCGAGAATATCTGTTTGTCCAGAAGCCATCTGGCCGAGGTTTGGACCACGGGGTCGTCAGGGGCGATGCCGGATTCCAACAAGGCTAATTGGGCGATACAGGTGTCCCAAACGGGCGAAAGGCAAGCCTGAACGGTGCAGGTATCTTCGTCTTCAATGGCGAACGCCTCGAAGCCTTGAAAACCTTTTTTGACTGCCTCGTGTTCTGGTCCGTAACCCAAGACATGCAGCGCGATCAGCGAGTAAACCCATGGTGGCTGAATCCCGGCCCAGGAACCGTCGGCCTCTTGATGCTCCAGGATCCACTGCAAGATCCTGCGCTCTGCGTGGCCTCGTAGTGGATGCACCGGCAACCGATGGTAGAGTCCGACCAGCTTGTCCGACCAGTGCAGGGCTTTGGACACTCCCAAACCCCCGGTGGGTTTGGGCAAGGAGTAATCGGTGGCATCCCGGCCGTCTGGATATAGTTCATCGATGTTGGCCGATTCTGGCACCGGACAATGGGGTTGGTGGGTCAGGATGATCAGCATGGGCACCACGGTGGCGCGGGCCCAACTGGCGAATTCATAGATGTTGAACGGCGCCCAAGATGGCAGAAAAATCATCTCGGGTGGCATGTTTGGCGTGCCTTTCCAGTCCCATTGACCGAACAGGGCCAGCCATATCTTGGTGAATACGCGGACCTTGGGCACCCCGCGGTTGGCCAGTATGAATTCCCGGGCCTTGCGCAGGGGTTCCGAGTCCGGAGAATGACCGGCCAGTTTCAGGGCGAAGTAACACTCCACCGAAGTGCTCACATCTCCAGGGGCTTCGTAGTACTGGCCCCACGAGCCATCGCTCCGCTGTTTGCCGAGTATGTAGTTGCAGACTTTGCGCCATCGCTCCGGGTCATGCCGGCCCGTGAAATAGCACAACATCAGATACTCGGCTTCCATGGTCGGGTTGGACTCCAACTCGCCCCACCAATAGCCGTCCTGATATTGGGTTCGACGGAAGTAATCTTGGGACTGACGCACTGCCCGGTCCGCCGCCTGCCTGACATCTGTATGTCTCGATTCAGTCACCAATCTATGCTGTGCTTCCCTCGGGTTTTCCGCCCTTACTATCGAAGTAGCCGTCGATGTTACCGTCAATGTAACCGTGGGCCGAGAACCAATCAGCCGACTGTTGCAATGCGTCTTCGATGGGCCGCTGGGGCAGTCCCAACTCACGGATCGCTTTTTCGCAACTAACGTAAGCCGGTGTCTTCGACGCCAGGACTCCCTCAACAGGAATGGCCGGCTCTCGGCGCAGCAGAGTCCCCTCTACGAACCGGTCGGCATAGCCAGCGCCGACTACCAGCCAGTAGGGCGCTCTTATCCGAGGCGCCGACAGGCCGGTCAGGTTGCTCAGTATGTCGAAAATTTCCTTCAAACTCACGTTCCGGTTGCCCAGTATGTACCGTTCGCCGGATCTTCCTTTTTCCAATGCCAGGATGTGGCCATCCACCACATCAGCCACGTCCACCAGATTCATTCCAGTTTTCAAATAAGCCGGGACCCGCCGGCGGAGAAAGTCCAGAATCATCCGCCCCGTGGGCGTGGGCTTTACATCCCACGGCCCAACCGGCGCTGTGGGATTCACCACCACCACCGGCATCCCATCGGCCGCCCTGGCCAAAGCTTTCTGCTCCGATTGGAGCTTGGACTGCTTGTAGTGGCCGTGGAGCGTCTTTGCATCGAGATGTGTCTCCTCGTCACCCAGCGCTCTCTTGGCCAGGCCTATGGTCCCCACGGTGCTGGTGTAGACCGTGCGGGAGACCCCCGCCTGCCTTGCCGCGTCAAGCACGTTGACCGTGCCCTCCACGTTGGTCAGAGACACTCTCTTAGGATCTCTGGACCAGAAGGTGTAGGCGGCGGCCACATGGAAGACCACCTCACAACCCAGAACGGCACGGTCAACTGATGCCCGGTCCAGGATATCGCCTTCCACTGGGACGATTCCGGTGTCTTCAATTGTTAATCGATTGCTACCTGGGCGTACCAGTGCCCGAACATCGTCACCGCGCCGCCACAGTTCGCGGGCCAGGTTTCCGCCGATGAATCCGGTGGCGCCGGTGACTAATACCTTCATCTATTTGATTTAATCCTGCTAACGGGAATTCCCGTTGCCAATGACCCCGGTCTCCTTCATGTAGGCCACCGCAAAGTTGGTTAAGACCATCTGGCCCAATTGAAGCTGTCTCTTCAGACGAAGCATCGTCGGGATCCGCCACGGCATGAGCAGCACATTAGTTATGACTTTGTATGGCGATTTTGCCAGTCCCGGCAGATAGCCGGGCAGGCTTTCGTTGGCAGTGTCCAGAACCACTCTGGCCGACAGGAAGGGCACGCCCGCATTTTGGGCAGCCTCGGCAACCCGGTAGTCTTCCATGTTTACGCTGTCCACCTGATACTGCGCCCGAAGGTCTTCCCGCTCCTCCCGCTCCGAAACCAAATGGTCAACGGTCAATGAGCCGCCGTTGCAGACCGGCATGGAGAGATTAAGGGCAGTCTGCTCTGCTGACTTGAGCATCTGAGGGTCGGGCCGGAGAGCCTGTCCAGCCCCCTGTGAGGCGCCGTTCTGAAGTGAGTACCGGTCCGCCAGCAATAGGTCTCCGGATTCCAGCGCGGGGTTAACGCCTCCAGCCACTCCCAGAATCATTACGCCACCTACGCCGGAACGCCGATCTTCGAGCAGCGAGGCCAATGCGCTGCCCGCCCGGTCTGGTCCGACTCCCAGAATATGGAACTCGACCTGGGGGCGGACTCCAGTCACATCCTCGATCTCAAGCAATTCTTGCCGGAGACCGATCAGTTCTTGATTCATGCTGGCAGCCACGATCAACAACGTCCCTTACTCGTAAAGCTAGGCAGCCGTGATGCCGCCCTTGAGGGCAGCGCCAGACTTGATCAAGGTGGCCCAATCTTTGGGCGTGGTTATAGCCGTAAAGATGGTGGCAGACTCAAATCCGCAGTGCATCATGCAATTGGCGCACCGGGGATCTTTGCCCACACCGTATTTATCCCAGATGTCCTGGTCGAACAACTCATCTACGTGTTCCACATGCTCGTCGGCCAGGGGATAGCAGGGCTTCCTCCATCCCATAACCGTGTAGGTTGGGTTGGACCAGGCAGTGCATTGGTACTCGCGCTCTCCTTTCAGGAAGTTCAGATAGAGCGGGTTGTTGTAGAAACGAGCGCCTTCGGAATGCTCTGGCGACAGCAGTTGCTGGAAGAGCGTATGCGACTCCATACGAGTCAAAAACATGTCCTGCTCAGGGGCGTCTTCAAAATCGAAGCCAGGGGAGATCATGGAGCCCTCGACTCCAAGGTCGGCGACTAGGCGAAACATCTCCGAGAGATCGTCAACATCGCTGGTGCGAAAGACGGTGGTGTTGGTGCAGACACGGTAGCCGCGGTCAAGGGCCGACTGTATGGCGGCCACGGCCTTGGTGAAGACCCCTTTGCGATCCACCGACTCATCGTGTTTCTCTTCCATGCCGTCCATATGCACTACCCAGCACAGGTACTTGGACGGGGGAATCTTGTCCATGACCCGGTCCAACAGCAGGCCGTTGGTGCAGCAATAAACGAAGTACTTCTCTTCAATCAGCTTGTTGATGATCTCGTCGATCTGGGGGTGGATGGTCGGTTCTCCGCCGGCGATTGAAACTATGGGAGCGCCGGCCTCGTGGACCGCTCTAAGCGCCTCCTCCACCGGCATCATCTTATCCATCACATTCTTATACTCGCGAATACGCCCGCAGCCGACACAGGCAAGGTTGCACATCTCCAGAGGCTCAAGCATCGTCACCAAGGGAAATTTCTTCCTGCCTTTGAGCTTGTTCTTTAATATGTAGCCCGCCAATCTGACGGATAATTCCAATGGTCTTGTGGCTCGTTTGCATTGTTCTGCAGTGGTCATATCGTAAAACCTCTCGTAAAACCTTGATAGGTAGCTATTCCTGTTTAGGACCGGTTTCGATCCCCGTCACGTGGGTACTAGGTTAGTATTCTCTTCCGGCCAGAAAGTCAACCAGTTCTTCGGCCTCGGATTGAGCCCAATCTGGCAGCGAAACCGGCTTCAATACCTCAAGAGCCCGTGCTGCTGCCGCCTCCGTAATGCGTTGGGAGTGTTCTTGGGAGCCTACCTCGTCCAACACTGCTAACACCCTTTGCACATCGTCCTCTTCCAACTCGTCTTGTCCATATATGCGAAGCAGGTCGTCCATGGCCCGGCCGCTGGCCCGCTCCAGAGCGAACACCACAGGATAAGATTTCTTCCGGCGGCGTATGTCGTTGCCGGTGGCCTTGCCAAGGGTAGCCTCATCGCCCCAGATACCCAGATAATCGTCTCTTATCTGGAAGGCTTGGCCCAGACAATCGCCAAAATCAGCGAATGCCCGCACCTTAGCCTCGTCTTCCGTTGCAAGCAGAGCGCCAATCTCCATGCCGCACCTGATCAAAGCTCCGGTTTTGCAGGCGATCATGTACAGATACTCATCAGCTTTGATATCGGTACGGGACTCGAAGGCCAAGTCCATGCACTGGCCTTGAATCATCTCCATGTAGCTTTCGGTCAAGATGCTCGAAACCCGAAGCACCGTCTCCGGGGCAACATCTTTTCCACCGGCACCCAGCAGCGCCAGGTCGCCGGTGCACTGCATGGCGTTGCCGGCGGCAAGGGCTTTGGGGACTCCCCAGATATGCCAGACCGTGGGTTGGTGCCGCCGCACCACGTCCTGATCCTGTATATCATCGTGGATCAGAGAGAAATTGTGAATCAGTTCCAGAGCCGCAGCGGCGGGGAGCGCCTTAGAGTAATCGTCGGCTAAAGCCTCGCAAGCGAATAGACACAAGGTGGGGCGGAGAGCTTTGCCTTGAGAGGTGGTGGTCCCCATCGCGCGGCCCTGCTGGTCGATCCAACCAAGGTGGTAACGGAGCAGGCGATACGCCTCAGACACGTCAGAGCCGGGCACAGCCTTATAGAGCTCTTGTTCTACAGAGTTTTTATATCTGGAGAACATGGCGGGTAGTTGGCCCCCCCGTTCCAGACCCAAGTTCGATTGCTGGGCGTCGTCTTGGACCATACTCCTCTTCTCTCTATAGAGAGGGTCAGCCGCTGAGCGGCTGACGGGATACATCGGCATACGATGGAAGCCGATTACGGGCATGCTAGCAAAGCGTTTTAGACCATGTCAAGACAATCCGGTTGTGGCAACGATCCCAGTTCGTTATCGACTTGTTCGATAGTCTACAACTTCGCAGCCTACAACTCCGCCCTAATATTTGCTGAAGACGGGCCAATGCTGGCCAGGGTGGCTAGATTTTCAGGCCTGGCCCACGGTTGTGCGAAATGTGCACGAATCGGTACAATCAGCGAGACATCTTCGATTGATCAACCAGCAGTATCGTAAAGGCTCCGTAAACAGCACCGATATGCTCGCACTTTTTAGTCTGATTTGCCCTTCAGAGGAAGATTTTACCCGAATTACTGGGTCGCCAACCGGCCAAAGTTGGGCGATTTGAACAGGCACGATTTAGCTTCGGCAAACATCGGCCAAATTTTAGTTGACAGTAATTCCACTTTAGTCTATATTTCTTTCTTGTAACGAATATTACATAAGGTATGCATCAAGCTTGGGTTATGGCCCATGTTTGATGCGCCTTCTTCATGTAGCTGCGATTGTACGGGTAGAAGTTCTGCCCGAAGCTAAATCTAAAACCATTTTTCAAGGAGGAGCACATGGCTGAACAGGATATCGCGTTGATGGCCCACCTCATGCGCCGCGCCGGTTTCGGAGCGAGTCTAGATGAGATTGAGGCCAAAGCGGCGCAAGGTTATGACAGCGTAGTCCAAGAACTACTCAACCCCGAGAGCCAAGGGGCCGTCGAGGAAGATTTGCTGATTCGCTTCAACCCCTCGTACTTCGAGGCGGCTGCCATTGAGAACAATGTGCAGCAATGGGTCTGGCGGATGATCAACAGCCCCCGTCAGCTTCAAGAAAAGGTGGCCTTGTTCTGGCACATGATCTTCTGTGCCGGACACAGCAAGATTGATAGCGGCCAAGAGATGGGTCTGATGGTCGACATCTTCCGGCAGAATGGAATGGGCAAGTTCGACGATCTGTTGTTCAAGCTCTCGACTAACCCCGGCATGATGTACTACCTGGACAACACCGAGAGCCACAAGGCCAACCTCAACGAGAACTATGGCCGAGAGCTCTTGGAGCTATTCTCCCTGGGCGTAGGGATGGACGAAGCCTTCAACTACAGTGAAGACGACGTCAAGGTCTGCGCCAGGGCCTTCACCGGCTGGAACATCGCCCCGCCCTATCCTCCGTTCCCCCACGGGCGCAGTCCCTGGGAGTTCCGGTTCGACCCAGCCGACCACGACTACTCCGAGAAGACTTTCCTTGGTCAGACCGGCAACTGGAACGGCGAAGACATTATTAGGATTGCCTGCGAACAGCCTGCCACCGCCCGGTTCCTGGCCAGGCACCTTTATAACTACTTCGTAGCCGACGAGCCCCAGGTCCCCGCCTGGCGGTTAACCCCGCCCCGGGATCAGGCAGCCATTGAAGCTCTGGAGAAGGCCTACTGGGATTCGGACCACTCCATCAAAGCGATGCTGGACGTCCTCTTCAATTCCGCTTTCTTCAAGGACGAAGCAGTGCGCTACGCCAAGGTAAAGAACCCCGCCGAGATGGTCGTTAGCCTGCTCCGCATGACTGGAGAGTTCCAAGGTTACAAACCCGGCCTGTTTGAACTCTCTCAAGAGCCGAAGTACATGGGCATGGACCTGATGAACCCGCCCACCGTCGAAGGTTGGCACACCGGTCGCGAGTGGATCGATAGCGGCACCCTGGTCGAGCGTATCAACTTCGCCTCCGACATCCTAGGCAACACCGAGTTGGCAGGGGTGCGTTCCCTGGTCAACCGGCTCATGGGCCTGGGCGACAAGATTAGCCCAGAACAGTTCGTCAACGGTTGTCTGGACCTGACCGGCCCGCTGGTCATGACCGAAGACACCATGGGACTACTGATATCCCACGCATCCAAGGAAGGCGATTTGACTCACGGAACCGAAGCTGAGCAGGCGGACTTCACCCGCCGGTCTGGTGAGATGTTCCAGATGATTGCTGCCACCGCGGAATTCCAGTTCGAGTAAGTCTGCGCAAAAAGACTGACTCTCGAGATACTAAAAACGTAAGGAGAAATCATGGTTTCAACCCAGAAAGATCCAGTCCTGGCAGTACTCTCCCTGTCCGGCGGAAACGACGGCCTAAACTGCGTCATCCCCCGGAACAACGGATTGTACCGGGACTTACGCCCCACCTTGGCCGTGCCCGAAGATCAGATTATCCCTATAACCGACGATTTGGGCTTCCATCCCACGATGGGCCCACTGAAGAAGTATTGGGACGAGGGCAAGCTGGCCATCTTCGTGGGTATCGGATACCCCACCCCCAGCTATTCTCACTTCCGTTCGATGGACATCTGGCACACCTGTGAGCCGGAAACCATTGGAACCGAGGGTTGGTTGGGCCGCGCCACCAAACAGTTGGACCCCAACTCTGAAAACGTGCTGACTGCCGTCAACTTCGGCCGTGGTCTTCCCCGAGCCTTGGTGATGGACGGCGTCCCCGTCGCGTCTGTGGGCAACTTGGAGACCTACGGTCTGCTGACCGGCATCGAGGGTGAGAACCAGCGGAACGAGGCTCTTGACGTCTTCGGCCGCATGTATTCCCCTGCCATCGGCACCGGCGCTGTGATGGACTACATCCATCAGACCGGCACCGACGCCCTCAAGGGCGCCGACATCCTGTCCACCGCTCCCGACAAGTACACCTCCAACGTGGAGTACTCGCCGACGGCCATCGGACAGTACATGAAGAACATCGTGCAGACCAACCTCGCTGGCTTCGGCACGCGGGTTCTGTACACCACCTCTCCGTACAACGGCTTCGACTCTCACGCCAACCAGGCCCAAGCCAATGCTGGTCTGTTGACCGATGTCTCGAACACCGTGGATACCTTCATGACCGACCTCCGACAGCATGACGCCAGCGACAACATGACGCTGTTGTTCTTCAGTGAGTTCGGTCGCCGCATAGCCGACAACGGCTCAGGCACCGACCACGGCGCCGCTGGCGTTGCCTTCGCAGTCGGTGAGCATGTCAAGGGCGGCATCTACGGCGAGTATCCCTCTCTAGAGCCTTCCAAGCAGGAAGACGGCGGCAACCTGAAGTTCAACCTGGACTTCCGGTCTGTCTACTCCACCATCTTGGAAGACTGGTTCCAGTTGGACGCCGAGCCCATCGTCGGCGGCAACTTCGAGCGAGTAAAGTTCTTCGCCTAACCTCCTCCTGTGGTTAGGTCATCCGACGCAGCATTGATGGCTGCAAGTCGGTAACGGTTAACTTATTGCAACGTTTGGCCGGGCCGCTTTCGAAAGCGGCCCGGCGCAACAAGCAACGAAGAGGTAAAGACATATGGCAACACATTTCTTCGGCCTAACTAGCCGAACCTTCCGCCACAGCCATGACGTTGGCCGGGCAGAATTTGCCGGCACCGGTTTCCGCAATCCTACGGATATGGCCATCGCCCCTGACGGAACCGTCTACCTCTGCAACCGGTCTTATGAGAACCGGCCAGATGGCGTTCACGTCACTGCAATCACATTGGATGAAGAGTACATCACTGAATTCGGCGCCTACGGCGAGGCCGACGGCGAATTCATGTGGCCCACTTCTGTAGCCCTGAATAGTAAGGGAAACCTCTATCTGGCCGACGAGTGGCTGAACCGCATCACAAAGTTCACCAAAGATGGTGAGTTCGTCAGCAAGTGGGGAACCGCCGGCTCCGGAGACGGAGAGCTGAAGGGTCCAGCTGGCCTGGCCATTGACGCCGATGACAACATTTTCGTCGTCGATGCCGGCAACAACCGGGTTCAGAAGTTCACCCTTGATGGCAAGTACCTCAGCCAGTTCGGCTCCGCGGGCAGTGGAGACGGACAGTTCAACATGCCTTGGGGCATCGCACTGGACGGCGAAGGTCACATCTACATCGCCGACTGGCGCAACGACCGGATCCAGAAGTTCACCGCCGATGGCCAATGGGAAGCCTCCATAGGCGTCTCTGGCAGCGGCGTTGGGCAGTTGAACCGGCCCAACGGTGTCGCCGTGGACGCAGATGGCGACATCTACGTCGCCGACTGGATGAACAACCGGGTACAGGTATTCGCTCCCGACGGCCGTTACGTGAGTGAGTTCCGTGGCGAGGCCCGGCTTTCCAAGTGGGGCAAGGACAAGCTTGGATCCAATCCGGACATGATCCGGCAGCGGAACCTTGCTTACAATAACGACCCCGACTACGAAAAGTTGTTGGCCCATCCTTGTGCGGTCAAGATTGATTCACAGGGTAGGATCTGCATCATTGACCATACCCGGAATCGCATCCAGGTATACGTCAAGGAAGCAGAGCCGGCGCTGGTCTAGAAAGCGCCATCTCCCAAGCAAAACTAAAGAGCCGGAGCTAACGCCTCGGCTCTTTTTTTGTATCCAAATCTTTAGTGAAGATCTGACTGGTCGACCCATCAGCCGTTATGGGCCTTCAGGCATTCCTCCGTCGATCCAAGCCACTACCTCGTCAACTTCCTCAGTAGACAAGAATGGCCCGCGCAAGGGCATCTTGCCAGACGTGCCAACGCTCCGGGCCAAAGACTTCACCAAGTTGGTCTGTCTGGCGGGCAGTCCTGGTTCGATGGCCCGCAAACCGGACAGCACAGACTCCTGAAGCGCCTGAGGTGTGTCCCAATAATAGGCATGGATTCCAGGTAGCGGTTGCCGTCCCCAGCGCTCGATCCAACGGGCCATTATCCCGTCCAAAATCTCTTTTACTCTCGGCCAGTAGACGACTTGTGTTTCGGTGGTTTCTTCGCTCATATTCCTAGTTTTCCTGAGGTTGAGATAAGGGCTACGCGACTACCGGGGGTGTTCGCTGACCGTTTCGCGGCGGAGCAATTCCAAGGCGTGGGGTATCACGGGCATAACCACTGCCAAGCATTCCTGTACCGCCTTGGTGCTGCCCGGCAGCGTGATGATCAGAGTGTTGCCTCGTATGCCAGTCACCGATCGGCTAATCATCGCCATCGGAGTAAATTCCAAAGTCTTGGCCCGCATCGCTTCCGCCATGCCGGGCACCTCTTTGTCCAGAATCGCTAGACAGGCCTCGGGAGTCACGTCGTAGCGTCCCAGACCAGTGCCGCCGGTGGACACGATCAGGTCAACGTCATCGGCGTCGGCCCATTCGGACAACTTCGCCGAGATAGTGTCTTTGTCGTCAGACACAATCTCATAGCGAACCACCTGGAAATCGTCACCCACCAGCAGGTCTTTTATGGCCTGTCCACTGCTGTCGTCACGCTTTCCCTGTGACCCGGACGTGCTGACCGTCAAAACGGCTAATCCGTACATGTCACCCTCCGTTTGGAGATGATACCACAGGCAGCACTCAGGCACGAATCAGCTAGTCCTGCCAACCCCGTTTGCTCGCTGATCCGATGCGGTTCGTTGACATGGAATATGGGGCAACCTATAGTCACAAGGCAAACCGACACACCCGAAGGATCATCCGCCATTGAGTTCAGACCCCAACTGTGTTTTCTGCCGCATCTCCGCGGGCCAAGAACCGGCCAAGTACCGTTATCTGGACGATGATCTGATGGTCATAGTGAACAAGCTCACCTGGGTTCCTTTGATGCTGTTGGTTATTCCCCGCAGGCACATGAGCCAGATTGAGATGTGGAGCAGTGGATTATTGACCCGCATGGGGAATCTGGCGGTGGATATGGGGGCGATGTACGCGCCCAATGGCTTTCGATTCCTATCGAATTTTGGACGCGACGGCATGCAGAGCCAGGCCCATGGCCATCTGCACGTCATCGGCGGCAGAGACCTGGGTCCGTACGCGTAGGGTAGTTGTCAGCGCACAACAGTCATGGCACACATTATCTTCCAGTTAGGAGCAAACAATTTTGGCTGAGACGATCATTTACGAGAAGCAGGGCAACATCGTTACCATGACACTGAACCGGCCGGACTCATTGAACGCCATCAACCGGCTGCTGCGCCAGGAACTGGCTGATGCCATAGTCCAGTTCGACAACGACCCCGAAGCCTTCGTCGCCATCATCACCGGGGCCGGCCGGGCGTTCTGCTCGGGACGAGACCTGAAAGAGCGGGCTGAGGACAATGCCAAGGGGATCCAGGCCAATGCCTCGGCCAGCATGACCAAGGAAAGTCCGTTCATGTGGCCACGGACCTGGAAACCGATGATCGCCGCAGTGAACGGGTTTGCCCTGGCGGGTGGATGGTCAATCGCTCAGATGTGCGATCTGCGCATCGCCTCCGAAGAAGCCAAACTGGGCATTTCCGAGACCAAGTGGAGCCTGCTTCCTCCCTTTGGCACGATCTTGCCCAAGCAGATGCCATTGTCCGCAGTGTTGGAGTTGGTTCTTACCGCTCAACCCGTGACAGCTCAACGGGCCTATGACATGGGGTTCTTGAACAAAGTCGTGCCCGCCGGAGACCTGATGGAAGAGGCGATGGCAATGGCGCAACAGATCGCGGACAACGCACCGCTGGCCGTGCAGACGTTCAAAGAATTGGCCTACCGGGGCCTAAATATGTCCAACCCGGACATATCTGCCCTGACCTACCAGATGTACGATGCACTACTGCTGACCGAGGACTCCAAAGAAGGCCCCAAAGCCTTCGCAGAGAAGCGCAAACCCCAATGGAAGGGGCGGTAGCCTTAACGCCGACCCCTACTACAGAGCGAAATATGGCTTACGCGTGTCGGGGCCGACTAGAAATCGCTTTAAAGCTGATACTCAGGTAGGCGGAGCAGCTGTTTGGCGATCACCAGACGCATGACCTCGTTGGTGCCCTCTCCGATTATCATCAACGGTGCGTCCCGGTAGTACCGCTCCACCGGCGATTCCTTTAGGTAACCGTAGCCGCCGTGGACCCGCATGGACTCCATGGCTACTTCCAAGCACACTTCGCTGGCGAACAGTTTGGCCATCCCAGATTCCAGGTCCACCCTCTGCCCGGTGTCTTTCTTGGCCGCCGCGTCGTAGACCAGCAGCCGCGCAGCCTGAATCTTGGTGGCCATGTCGGCCAGTTTGAGCTGAATGGCCTGATGCTCGGAGATGGGCTTGCCGAATGTTTCTCGCTGCTGCGAATATTTGATGGCGGCTTCAAAGGCGGCTTGGGCGACTCCCACCGCCCGGGCAGCGACGTTGATACGGCCGGTCTCCAGGCCACTCATCACCATTCCGAACCCCGCTCCTTCTTTGCCACCGATCAAGTTGTCTTCCGGAACCGCATAGTTATCGAAGATCAACTCGCAGGTGTCCAGGCCTCGATACCCGAGTTTGTCCAGGTCCCTCCCCACCGTGAAACCGGGACCGCCTTTCTCCACCACGAAACAGCTTATCCCCCGGTGCTTGGGTTCCATGTCCGGGTCGGTCCGGGCCAACAGGCAGAACACGTCGCCGTACCGCCCGTTGGTGATGAACATCTTGGTACCGTTGATGAGGTATTCTTCGCCATTCTTGGTGGCCGTGGTCTGCAGATTGGCCATGTCGGTGCCGCCACTGGGTTCGGTCAAGGCCAGTCCGCCCCGCTTGCGCCCGGCGGCCAAGTCCGGCAGGAATTGCTGCTTCTGATCTTCCGTCCCGTAATGGGTTAACACGTAAGTCAGGATGTGATGGGTGCCGATTGCCCCGCTCAGGGTCATGAACCCCTTGCTCAGTTCTTCAAAGATATTGGCGAATGTGGTGTAATCCAGCCCCATGCCGCCGTATTCTTCGGGCACCGTGATCCCGAATAGACCCAACTCTTTCATGCGGTCGATCAAATCGTGGGGCACAGTGTCGTCGCGGTCATGCTGACTGGCGACCGGCTCAACTTCCCGCCGCACAAAGTCGCGGACCATATTTACGATCTGAGCTCGGGCTTCGGGAGGTGTAGGCGTCAAGGAAATCTCCTTTTCTTACTGGGGAATCGGCCCGAAATCGGGCCTCGGGTAGATTCGAAGTCTATCCCAGGGCCTAGACAGGGTCAAGAAAATGAAAACGACGCCCACGGTGTCGTGGGCGTCGCCAAATCTCTTAATCGCCAGCCATAGAGCGGTTTGTTTTGCCGTTTATTTTCCGGTCAACGCCGCCTGAGCCGCAGCCAAGCGTGCCACTGGCACCCGGAAAGGCGAGCAGCTCACGTAATCTAGCCCAACTTCGTGGCAGAACGCTATGCTGGCCGGGTCTCCTCCGTGTTCTCCGCAGATACCCATCTCCAGGTTTGGCTTTTCCCGGCGTCCTGCCTCTACTCCCATCTTGACCAATAGACCTACTCCTTGTCGGTCCATCGAAGCAAAGGGGTCGTTGGGCAATATCCCTTCATCGATGTACCAACGAAGGAACTTGCCTTCCGCGTCATCCCGGCTGAAACCAAAGGTCATCTGGGTCAGATCGTTAGTCCCGAAACTGAAGAATTCCGACTCCTTAGCTATCTCGCCGGCGGTCAAGGCAGCCCGGGGCGTCTCGATCATAGTGCCGAACTTGTAATGGACTTTGACCCCCATCCGTTCTTGGATCTGGGAGGCGACCAAACTCAGGTCCTGCCGAAGACGGTGCATCTCCTCGATGTCCACGGTCAACGGAATCATGATCTCCGGGTTAACGTCCAGGCCTTCTTCGACCAGGAGCGCGCCTGCCGTGATGATGGCTTCCACCTGCATACGATAGATGGCTGGGAAGCTCAGGCCCAGCCGGCAACCCCGGTGACCCAACATGGGGTTCGATTCGCGCAGGTAGTCGGCGAGCTGTATGAATGCCTCTTTCTCTTCCAGGTCTTTGAGCGGAGCGCCAATGTGGCGAAGCTCCATCAACTCGGTGATCAGGGTTTCCTGCGCCGGCAGGAATTCATGAAACGGGGCGTCCAACAGCCGGATGATCACCGGCCTGGCGCCCATCACCCGCAATATTCCCCCGAAGTCACTGGTCTGAAGCTTTCTGACTTGATCCAGAGCTTCGTAAAAGTCTTTTACAGACTGATCCGAGTCGCTCTCAAGCTCCGCCCGGAATACCCGGTCGTTGTTCTCCCGCCGCCAAGTCTCTGCGGACTCCGCGTTCAGCAACATCTGCCGGACGGCTGGCAAGCGTTCTGGGTCCAAGAACATGTGCTCAGTGCGGCACAGGCCGATACCCTCCGCACCCATGATGATCGATAGGGCCGCGTCGGCCGGGGTGTCTGCGTTGGCCATGACTCCCAACCTGCGAGTCTCATCGGCCCAGCGCAGCAGCTCCTCGGCTTCCGGCAGGTCGTCCAGACTGGGGTGAACGGTTTTCAGTTCTCCCAGGTAGACTGTCCCCGAAGCCCCGTCCATGCTGATGATCTCGCCTTCTTGGACGGTCGTTCCATCAGCCAAAAATTGACCGGCCTCCAGGTCAACCTGTATGTCTTCACAACCGACGATGCAGGGCTTGCCCAGGCCCCTGGTTACCACTGCCGCGTGACTGGTCACACCACCTCGGCTGGTTACGACACCCACGGATGCGGTGATCCCGTGGATATCGTCGGGCTTGGTCTCTGGACGCACCAGAATCACGGCCACGCCGGCCGCAGCCAACTCAGCGGCCAGGGTGGCGTCGAAGCAAACGGCACCCGCTGCGGCGCCTGGGGAAGCAGGGGCGCCCCGGGCCAAGAACCTGGCTGCCAAGTCTTCTTCCGAAATATCGTCAGTGAATTGGGGAACTAGCAGCCTGGAAATCTCTTCAGCATCCACTCTAAGCAATGCCTGAGACTGGCTGATCAGGCCTTCGTTGGCCATGTCCACTGCTGTCTTAACGGCGGACATGGCGGTGCGCTTAGCGCTCCGTGTCTGCAGAAGGAAGAGACGGGCGTTCTCGATGGTGAACTCCACGTCTTGTACATCTGAATAGTGAATCTCCAAGTTCTTGGCCAGGGCCATGAGTTCGGAGTAACAATCGGGAAGGACGCCATCTAGGCTGGCGATGGGCTGCGGAGTGCGGACTCCGGCGACCACGTCTTCTCCCTGGGCGTTGATCAGGAACTCGCCATAGACTTGGGCGATTCCGGTGGATGGGTTGCGGGTGAACAGCACACCGGTCCCGCTGGTGGGGCCAAGATTGCCAAAGACCATGGCCATGATCGTCACGGCGGTGCCCATATCGTGGTCGATCTTGTTGTGATTGCGGTAGAAGATGGCGCGAGGGGTGTTCCAACTGCGGAACACGGCCTCCACGGCAGCCATCAATTGCTCCCATGGGTCTGAGGGAGGCTCGAACCCAGCCGCCTCTTTCGTTACTTTCTTGAAATCTGAGACCACTCCCTTCAATTGCTCGGCCGACAATTGGTGGTCTTGGCTGACACCCGCTCTTTGTTTGTGTTCTACCAGAACTTGCTCGAAGGCATCCCCTGCCACGCCCATGACCACTCCAGCATAGATCTGGATGAAGCGGCGGTACGCGTCGTAGGCGGGGCGAGGGTCACCCATCATCGATGCCAGGCCCTCGACTATCTGGTCGTTGATGCCCAGATTCAAGATGGTGTCCATCATCCCCGGCATGGAGATGAGAGCGCCGGAGCGGACCGATACCAAAAGCGGGTCTGAGGTTGAGCCGAAATTGCGGCCGATGGATTTTTCCAGATCAGAGATATTTTCTCTGATCGACTGTTCCAGCCCATCGGGAAGGGTCTGGTTCTCGGTGAGGTAATCCCGGCACGCTTGAGTAGAAATAACAAAACCCGGAGGAACTGGCAGTCCCAACCGGGCCATTTCGCATAGGTTGCTTCCCTTCCCACCAAGAAGGTCGGCCATGGAAGCGTTCCCTTCATCGAACCGGTAGACAAGCTTCGCGGCTTGTGCCGTTTGAATGGTCATGGGCACATCCTCTCATTTCCCTACGCCCTGGCGCCAACCATTCGACTGTATAACGGAGTGAAAGAACAAATCAACTTGAAGGGCCAATAAATATGGCCGAGGCTCACGACTTCGAGCTGCGTAAATCGTAATTCCTCGGCCATATATCATTTATTTCGTTAGGTTTTATAGGAGCGCACCGGGCGCATACGGCTGTTTTTGCAGCCCCTATATCTCGCGGAATTGAGGTTCTGGCTCTGCGAGATCGAAGCCGTGTTCCCACAACTCGTCCATCTTCGCTTGTTCTTGATCTGTAATCTCCGGAGTTTCCAAGGCGGCGGTGTATTCCTTGATCTCCGACAACTTGGTGAAGTTAGGCAGGACCGAGACGATGGCTGGTTGTTTCAAGACGAACTGGATCGCGGATTGAGCCATGGTCCTGGTGTCTTCTTGCACCAAGAAGCGCACCTTGGCGACCTTTCGCATCGCATCTTCCAACCACTCATTCTTGCGGTGAGCGCGGTGGTCATCTGGATCAAAGACGGGCAGTCCACGCTCATACTCTCCGGTCAGAGTATTCGAGGCATGGGGCACCCGGGACAACAGTCCGATGTCGTTTTCTTCGGCCAGTTTGATCAAGTCTTTGGCCGGGTCCTGCTCCAAGATGCTGTAGATGATTTGAGCGCTGCTTATTGGGCGTTCCCGCATCGAGTATTCGCCTTCTTCGTACCATCCGATGTCGGGTCCCAGGGCAACGCCGAAATAGCGTATCTTGCCCTCGAATTGAAGCTGCTCCAGTGTCTCGAAAAGCTCGTCCTTCTCGAGATCAGCCAACTTGATGTTGTGCGCCTGGTAGAGGTCTATATAATCGGTTCCCAGCCGGCGAAGGCTTTGCTCACAGGCGTATCGCACAAATTCTTTGTCAAACTTCTGCGCCCGCTCTTTGTGGCCGTCTCGGGGAGTCGGATCGTAGATGTCGTAGCCGAACTTGGTGGAGATGATGATGTCATTCCGCTTGTGGCCAAGGACATCGGCCAGTATCTCTTCGCCGAGCCCGTCTCCGTAGGTGTCAGCGGTGTCGAAGAAGTTTATGCCCTCTTCAACAGCGTTCTCCAATAGCGCTCTCTTGTCGGCATCTTCAATCTTGCCCCACCAGTTGGTGGCGACGGTCCAAACTCCGAACCCAACCTCGGATAGAACCATCTCGGTGCGGGGTAATTTGCGATATTTCATGATCTATAAATCCTCAAATCCGGGTGCCCAAATCTATGATGTAATCCTGCTAAGCCACTCGCCCAAACCGTTGATGAAACGGTCTCGTTCATCACTCTGTGAGCCGCAGAAACTATTTATCAGATCTTCTTTGAACTCCTGGGGGGCCTTGCCCTCCGGCACTTCGTAGGTGTCGATGGGACTGCAGGCCAATATCATATCGACGCCGGGCCGGAAGTCATTATTGACCACGATACCCAGTGAGGCCGCTTTCGTTGGCCAGGTTGCGTCCACGGTCATCCAACCTAACTCGGTGTTGAGCCTGATATAGGTATGAACGTCAGGCACCGGCCCTTTGGCCAAAACTTCCCGCAACTCCGGCGGAAAATTTGCCGTTGTGTCCGGAGTGAACCGGTGGGTGGCCATAATCACCCGGGATTCCATGCCTTCTTCTTTGAAGATGCTGTCCAGGAGATAATGCTTGCCAGAGCAGGTGCCCCGCCATTCCTTGATGATGGACTCGGGTGCCCGTGTGCTGGCTCTCTGGTAGGGCATGTCCCTGACCAACCCGAACGCGGCTACCGCATCGATAGCCTGACCGTGTTGGGCCATTCCTCGCTTTTGGCTTTCTGCTTCCAGCATGGAAAGCAACTTACCCAAGTGGCCATCCTCCAAACATTATCGTCTGGCGGTTAACCCGCGATTACCGTGAGGCCCAGACTGCCCTTTATCTCATCGACACGGCGCTGGAACGTGGCATCATCCAACACCGGTTCCATATTGCCCAGGTTAACATCAGACAAGACCTCAACCCACGATGTGCAGCCGCCGTACTCGGGCAGGTATTTCACGGTCACGGGTTGCTCCAGCTTGTAAACGCGCAATAGAAGCACCGAAAGCGGTAGCATGGGCTTCCAATGGAGCTTGGACTGGGCGTAAGCGGTCGTCCAGATATAATGCGGTTCCAGGTCGTCGACCTTATCCTGCTCAGATATTTCCAGAACTTCTTCGGCCTTAGCCCAGTAACTGAAGGTGATGTGGTCGTCATCGTGGGGCTGTTCTAGAACTTTGCTCAGGGCAGGCTGATAGGCCGGTTGCAACAGGTCCTCTTTCTGATGAAGGTAGGTCGGGTAGAACAAGAATTCCCGATGAATCACACGGAAGTCCTTGCCGTCTTCATGGATCCCGCCCTTGCGCAACAGGAGCACCTGGTCTCCCTGGGCCATGGCTTCAACGGTGACCGCCCACTCTTTCAGGGCCATCTGACAATTTTCCGGCAACATCTTAACCATCTCCGTATTCTGTCTCACTCTGAGATTCCGTTCCAAAAAAAAGGCGGAGGGAACCAAGCTGTAAACCTACTAAATTCCCAGATACCTGTGCAGGAAGTTCCAACCTGGAAGTCGTAGGTTTTCGTAAGTTCTCGTAAGCTCAATGTTATCACTGGCAAAAGGTCCGCTCAATCCCCGTATAGGGCGCCGGCAATCACTTTGGCAGGTGACTTTAGGGCGCGGGTGACGTATCTGACAGATTCCGTCCATCCGCGAGGGTCGACCTTTCGTTCATCAAGAATTCCCGGAAGGCACGTTGAGAGGGCGATAGGTACCGGTCTTTAGGTTGTATCAAAGTCAAAGGCCGCCGGCATTCCCAACCCTCAACGTCTAACACGGTAAGTAAGCCAGCCTTTAGCTCGGCGGTTATGCCCAACCGCGAGATGATTCCGATGCCGCCACCGGCCATCGCCGCTTGCTTCACCGCCTGGTTACTACCCAGTTCAATGGCGATCAGGGGAACAACGCCAAGTTGCTTAAATAGACTTTCTGCCGCCCGGCGCGTCGCCGATCCTTCTTCCCTGGCCAGCAGGCCCACGTCAACCACGTGCTGGGCGGTAAGCCGGCCCGCATTGGCTGCCGAGTGACTGGGCGCGGCCACCAAGACTATCTCGTCGTCTTGGTAGTCCACCATCTCCAATTCACTTGAGTATTCGTCCACGTGCTCACCGACCATGCCCAGGTCCATATCTCGGTTCAAGACACGCTGGATGATGGACCGGGTGTTACCGATCACCAATTCAGCGCGTATCCCCGGATAGACTTGGCGGAACCGGCCCACGACGATGGGCAAGACGTATTCGCCAGGCGTAGTGCTTGCGCCAAGGATCAGATGGCCGGATCGCAGGTTTTCCATCTCCTGGACCGTCTCCAACAGACGGCTGGAAAGGACGAATATCTGTTTGGAGTACGCAAGCACAGCTTCCCCCGCTTCGGTGATCCTAAGCCCACGGGTCCGGCGGTGAAACAGGGTGACTCCGAGAAATTTCTCCAGCTCTTGGACTTGGATAGACACCGCAGGCTGGGTGATCTGGAGCGCTTCAGCAGCCCGAGAGAAACTTGAATGTTCGGCTACCGTTTGGAATATATGAAGCTGGTGGAAGTTCAATTGACTGCCGGAGGACCCTCCACCAGAAGCACGTCTGGCCTGGCCGGGCATGCCGTTAATCCGTGCCGACGAGTCGCTCAAGCCCGAGCAACTTCGCCAGATTACCCGTGGTCACCCGTGCGACCTCTTCAACCGAGATGCCTTTGATCTCGGCCAGGGTCTCGGCAACCGACTGAACATGTCTTGGTTCTGTCCAATTGGTGCGGTATTTCTTAAAGGGCTGCGGCGCGGCGTCCGTTTCCAGGACCATGTTTTCCAAAGGGATAATCTTGGCCACTTCCTGCAATTCTGGCAGCCGAGTTAAAGGCCGGGCCAGCGAGATGTAGAATCCGCAATCAATCGCTTCCCGTGCGGTGGCCTCATCAGCCTGGAAATAATGCATGGCCCCGCCGACCTCGCCCGCGTTCTCCTCCCGCAATACCTTGAAGACCTCGGGATGGGACTCGCGGGAGTGGAAGATGATGGGCAACTTCAGGCTACGGGCCAACCGGATGTGCGCCCTAAAGACCTGGTCCTGGATGTCATGATCGGGGGAGGTGGGCAGGTAGTCCAGCCCGACTTCGCTGATGCACACCACTTTGGCGGACGATCTGGCCATCCTCTCAAGATCGGCATAGACATCATCGGTGACTTGCTCGTTGGCCTCCATCGGATGAATGCCAACGCCAGCATAGAGGGGTTCATGGGCCTCGGCCAGGTCGATGCAGTTCTGCGTTGACTGCAATGTGGTCCCGGCGCACACGGCGAACGCCAATCTTGCTTCCCGCGCCCGGTCCAATATCTCGGACATTTCCGAGGCAGGGTATTGGTCAAGGTGAGTATGGCCGTCGCCTAGTAGATAATCGTTAGGCATTTTTACCCCGCGGCTGGGATGGATCTGATCGCGTTAGGCATCGCCGTGCTCCCTGGCCTCGCTGGAAATCATATAATGAGGTTGCGAGTCGAGGTCAAGCGATACCGGAATTCGAGACAGATGTGCACCCATTGTCCAAATTCCGATCTGCTGGTCCCGGTCATTCTTACCGGTCAATCTTACTCGAAAGCCACGCTCACCGGCCGTCGATGAACTTCCTCTCTAAGCGGCAAATCCGTCTTTCGACCGTCTCTCGAATAGTAATGTCCACAGTCAATTACGAAACTCGTTGACACCCTCAAAACCGAATGGTAGCATAATTGTTGACCAAAGTGGTCGACAATGTTAAATTATCGACCGGCTTGACTTGGATCAGGCCAATTTAGCCTCAGATTTAGACCCCAACCCCGACTTAGAACTAGGAGCAATTGATGACCACATCTAGGGTCATTTCGCGAAACGCCACTTCAAGTGAGCTAGACGCTGACTACAAATGGGGTTTCACCATTGATATCGAGTCCGACTTAGCCCCCAAGGGGCTGAACGAGGACATCGTCCGGCTGATCTCGGCCAAAAAAGAAGAGCCGGAGTGGCTGCTGGAATGGCGGCTAAATGCCTTCCGTCATTGGCTGAAGCTCAAGTTCCAAGCGCCCAAATGGGCCAACGTGGAATATCCTCCCATCGACTACCAGGACATCTATTACTACGCGGCCCCCAAGTCGGACGCGCCCAAGAGCCTGGACGAGGTCAATCCAGAGATATTGGAGGCCTTCGAGAAGCTTGGTATCCCCCTGCAAGAGCGGGAGCGCCTGGCTGGCGTGGCAGTGGACGCAGTGCTGGACAGTGTGTCGGTGGCCACCACCTACAAGGCAACGCTGGAGAAGCAGGGCGTCATCTTCTGCCCCATCAGCGAAGCCGTCCGGACCCACCCGGAGCTGGTCCAAAAATACCTTGGCTCCGTGGTGCCTTACTCCGACAATTTCTACGCCACGCTGAACTCAGCGGTCTTCAGCGACGGCTCGTTTGTGTACATCCCCAAGGGTGTGCGCTGCCCCATTGAACTGATGACTTATTTCCGGATCAATCAGGCTGATTCCGGCCAGTTCGAGCGGACCCTGATCATCGCCGAAGAGGGCTCCTATGTTAGCTACCTGGAAGGCTGCACTGCCCCCGCCAGGAAGACCCATCAACTCCACGCTGCTGTGGTCGAATTAGTGGCGCTGGATAACTCAGAGATCAAGTACTCCACCTTGCAGAACTGGTTCCCAGGGGACAAGGACGGCAAGGGCGGGGTCTACAATTTCGTCACCAAACGCGGCATCGCGCACAAGAACGCCAAGATCTCTTGGACTCAGGTGGAGACCGGCTCCGCCATCACCTGGAAGTATCCCAGCGTTATCTTGGACGGTGACAACTCGGTTGGCGAGTTCTACTCGGTCGCTCTGGTCAACAATCATCAGCAGGCCGACACCGGCACCAAGATGATCCACAAGGGCAAGAACACCCGGAGCACCATCGTGGCCAAGGGAATCTCGGCCGGGCAGGGCAACGCCACCTACCGTGGCTTGGTCAAGGTTCTTCCCTCCGCCAACGGAGCCAAGAATTTCACACAATGCGACTCTCTACTGGTCGGAGACAAGTGCGGGGCGCATACGGTGCCCTATATCGAAGTAAAGAACCCAACTGCTCAGATGGAGCACGAGGCGTCCACCTCCAAGGTCAGTGACGACCAACTCTTCTACTGCCAGCAGCGGGGCATGTCCGTGGAGGACGCCCACTTCATGATTATCAACGGCTTCTGCCGGGGTATCTTCCAGGAACTTCCATTTGAGTTCGCCATGGAAGCCTCCCAGTTGCTGAAAGTGAGCCTGGAAGGAGCGGTGGGATAGATGCCAGCTTCTGAAAAGAACGCGACTCCCATGCTGTCGATCAAAGGACTGACCGCCTCGGCTGGCGATCTGGAGATTCTAAAGGGTATCGACCTGGACGTCTTCGCCGGTGAAGTCCACGCGATCATGGGTCCCAACGGTTCCGGCAAGAGCACCCTGGCCAATGTACTGGCTGGCCGCCCCGACTACACAGTCACGGGAGGCGAAGTGCTGTTCCAAGGCGTGAGCCTGTTGGAACTGGAACCGGAGATCAGGGCTCGCATGGGCCTGTTCCTGGCCTTCCAATACCCCCTAGAGCTTCCCGGGGTTCGGGCCTGGCAATTCCTCAAGGCTGGAGTCGACGCCCGACGGATCCACAACGGCGAAGAGGAGATGAGCGCCCGTGAGTTCGACCAGATGCTCAAGGCCAAGATCGTCGAGGTCCAGATCGACCCTGATCTGATCAAGAGGGCCGTGAACGAAGGTTTTTCCGGCGGCGAGAAGAAACGGAACGAAGTGCTCCAGATGGCTGTGCTTCAACCCAAACTGGCCCTGCTGGATGAGACAGACTCTGGCTTGGACATCGATGCGTTACGCATCGTATCCGAAGGGGTCAACAACCTGCGTTCTCCTGAGAACGCTATCATCCTGGTGACTCACTATCAGCGAATATTGGACTACATCACCCCAAATCACGTCCACGTGCTGTTCGACGGACGGATCGTACGATCTGGCGGCCCTGAACTGGCTCAGGAGCTGGAGGAGAAGGGCTACGACTGGATCAAAGACACCGTCGATGCGGGCGTTTAGCGTCCCCGGCACCATCGAGACCGCATGACCCTAGCACCTGCCAAATACGCCCACTACTTTGCCGACTTCCAGGCCTTGAGCCAGGGACCCGGCGCTGGCGCTCCTCCTTGGCTTAAAACCATCCGGGACAACGCCTGGTCGAGATTCAGCGAGACCGGCTTTCCAACCGCCCGGCGGGGCAACGAACGTTGGAAGTACAGCAACGTCGGGCCGATAGCCAAGATTGACTTTGGGTTGGCGTCCGGAGCGGCGCCAGTCAATGCATCAAAGGCTTTGGCGCCTGAATACCAACTAGATGGACCTGCGGTTTACCGTTTGGTTTTCGTCGATGGCCGTTTGCATTCCGGGCTTTCTTCACCTGCCAATGGATCCAACGGAGTTAGAGCCGACAGCTTGGCTACCACCGTTGCCGATGGCAGTTTCGACCTCGAAGCCCGCATCGGAAACTATGCGCCCCTGGATGATGATGATGGATTCGTCGCATTAAACACCGCTTTTCTCCACGACGGCGCCTCTGTGCACGTTGCCGATGGACATTCAGAAAAGGTGGTCATACACCTTTCATATGTCACAACCGAAACGGCCATCGACAGCGCGCCGAAGGTGACCCACCCAAGGACCCTGGTGGTTGCCGGACGCAACAGCGACGTCACAGTGGTGGAGAGCTATACCGGTCCTCAAGACGAAGTTTACTTCACCAATGCCGTCACTGAGATTTCAGTTGGCGAAGGAGCAAAGGTCGATCACTACCGGCTGCTTCTGGACGGCGCAAAGGCGTTCCACGTCGGCACCAGCCGGGTCAACCAGGAAAAAGACAGCAGTTTCAGCTCTGCGTCATTCGCCTTGGGCACGGCCTTGGCCCGGAACGACTTTGAAGTCCTGTTGGATGCCTCAGGCGCCTATTGCTCGCTTAACGGCCTATATCTCACCACCGACAATCAGCACATAGACAACCTGATCAGCATCGATCACGCCCAGCCCAACTGCACCAGCCGGCTGAACTACAAAGGAATACTGGACGGCAAGTCGCGTGCGGTGTTTGGCGGCGAAGTCATGGTCCGCCGGGACGCTCAAAAGAGCGACGCCCAGCAGACCGACAAGAACTTGATACTCTCCCATTCAGCAGAGGTCAACTCCAAGCCCAGCCTCATGATCTACGCTGACGACGTGAAGTGCAGCCACGGCGCAACCGCCGGCCATATCGACGCCGACACTCTGTTCTACCTGCGCAGCCGGGGCCTAGATCTGGACGCCGCCAGCAGGATGCTGATTCACGCCTTCGCCGGCGAGATCATCTCCACCGTTAAGCCTGAGCCTCTGAGGGAATACCTGGACACCCTTTTCAGCGCAGCCATCCCCGACAAAAGCCTGCCCTTCGGGATAACCCGATGACCACCGGAGACCGCACTGCCGCTGCCGCATTCGACGTTGAGAAGGTCCGCGACGATTTCCCGATCTTGAAGCAGCAGGTGAACGGCCATCCCCTGGTCTATCTGGACAACGGAGCCACGTCCCAGAAACCCCAATCGGTCATCGACGCCATCGTGCGCTACTACACCACGACCAACGCCAACGTGCATCGCGGGGTTCACACCCTGAGCCAGCAGGCGACCGATGGCTACGAGGGCGCGCGAGCTAAGATACGGCGGTTCATCAACGCCGGCGACGACCGGGAGATCATCTTCACCAGAAACACCACCGAGGGCATCAACCTGGTGGCCCACTCCTACGCCCGGCAACACGTGGGCCCTGGCGACGACATCATCGTCTCCAACATGGAGCACCACTCAAATATTGTCCCATGGCAGATTGTCTGCGAAGAAAAGGGAGCCAACCTGCGGGTAGTGCCCATCGACGACACCGGCGAACTGTTGATGGACGAGTATGAGAAGATGCTCAGTCCCCGCACCAAGCTGGTCTCCATCACCCACGTGTCCAATGCCCTTGGCACCATCCTGCCAGCGGCCCAGATCGTCAGCATGGCCCATGCCTACGGCGCCCCTGTGTTGCTAGACGGCGCCCAGGCCGTCCCACACATGCCCGTCGACATGCAGGAATTAGACTGCGATTTCTATGCGTTCTCTGGACACAAATTGTTCGGCCCCACGGGCATCGGGATACTCTACGGAAAGTCAGACCTTTTAGAGGCCATGCCACCCTTCATGGGGGGCGGTGACATGATCAAATCGGTCACATTTGAGAAGACTATCTACAACGACTTGCCCTATAAGTTCGAAGCTGGAACTCCCGACATCGCCGGGGCCATAGCCTTAGGCGCGGCCGTGGACTACGTAAACAACCTGGGCTTTGATCAGATCACTGCCCATGAAGAGGAATTACTCCGGTACGGCACTCAAGCCCTCACTTCCATCGCCGGGGTAAAACTGATCGGCACCGCGCCTCATAAGGCTGGCATCCTCTCGTTCACGATGGACAACGCCCACCCCCACGACATTGGGACGATCCTGGACGAACAGGGCATCGCGATTCGTACCGGCCACCACTGCGCCCAGCCGGTGATGCTTCGGTTCCAGATCCCCGCCACCGCCCGGGCCTCTCTGGCTTTTTACAACACCAAAGAGGACATCGACGCCCTAGTCAAGGGCATCGACCGAGTACTTGAGGTGTTCGGCTGATGCCAGGGCTCAACGACCTGTACCAGGAGATCCTCCTGGAGCACAACAGCAAGCCCCGGAACTTTCGCGAGGTTGAAGAAGCGAACAAGACCTCAGAGGGGTACAATCCGCTTTGCGGCGACCAGGTTACCATCTATCTCAAAGTGATTGACGGGCTGATTGACGACGTAGGATTCCAGGGCAGCGGCTGCGCCATCTCCCGGGCCTCGGCTTCCATGATGACCCAGAGCATCAAAGGCCAGAGCGTCGAGAAAGCCCAGGAGATATTCGACGCCTTCCACGACATGATCACTGAGCCCGGCGCCGAGTTGGATTACGATACCCTTGGCGACCTTGAGACTCTCTCCGGTGTTAACGCCTACCCCACCCGCATCAAGTGCGCGGTGTTGGCCTGGCACACGATGAAAGCCGCACTAACCGGCGACGCAGACGCGATAACCACCGAATAGCCGCCGGCGCAGCCGGGTTTTCATGGGTGTTCGTTCCCTGGTAGTTGGTCGATTATTCGCAGTCTCTCTCCGCTTAAGCCCGCTGAAAGCTGACCGCTGACCGCTACCGCCCTGTGCTACGCTAGATACGATAATCTCTGCAGGGTCGACTACTCAATGCCTCAACAGCCCGAAGTCCCTTTGGACGGACTCTATGGCGACCTGGTCATGGACCACTACCGCCATCCCCATAACCGTGCTCTTATCAGTGAAGCCGATATCGAGGCTGAAGAGTTCAATCCTTTCTGCGGTGACCGGGCCGCACTCCAGATCAAGTTAGACGGCCAAGGCAAGGTCTGCAACGTAAGCGCACGCTCCGAAGGGTGCTCCATAATTCAGGCCGCCACATCCATGTTGTCCGACATGCTACCGGGCAAGTCATTATGTGAACTGACAGCGATCGCGGAGCGATTTCGGGCCTCGATGTACAACGGGACCGGCGATGATACGGAAGGTTTGGGTGACTTGCTGGCGCTACAAGTGGTGCGCAGGTACCCGGTGCGGATCAAGTGCGCCCTACTGCCCTTAGTGGCGCTGGAAGAGGGGATCAAGGCCTACCATTCGAAAGCCGGTTAACAAGTACCCGCTTAACGCTCCAGCCAAGTCCTCGACCAGAAGTTGTACTCGGAGAGCGCCGTGTTGGGTTCGAAACCTTTTAGGTCGCTGTTGAAAACCCACCTGGAGGCGGCGGTCACCGGACTGAACATGTAGGCCTGGTCCAACACCCGGCGTTGAATCTCCACCAATTGTTCCTGTCGTTTCAGGTGGTCGAACTCTCCTGCCTGCACCTCGATCATCGAGTCTAACTCAGTGTCTTCATGGCCAGACAAGTTCCACCGGCCCTGGCTGTGCAGCAGCCCATACAGGAAGCTGTTTGTGGTTGATGTCGGAGGCACTGCCCCCACCGCCAATTGGAATTCCCGGCTTGGCCCCATGACCAAGTCATTGAACTGCACCGGGTTCATGCGCCGTATCTCAGGGTTGAATCCCACCGCAGTCAGGTCGGCCAAAAGCCTTTCTTCCAAGGCCAGGTTCTCCGCTCCGGTCCGGTCGATGCGCACCGTTACTTCAATGTCTATGGGAAGGGTCAGGCCGGAATCGGCCAGCAATTGCCGAGCTTTCCCACGATCAGCGAAATAGTTCTGCCGCATCTCTGTGCGGTCCAGCAGCCAACCGGATTCCCGCACCGGTATGCCCACGCTGGTGAACCCCTGGCCGGACCATACAGTGTCCAGGTAGTCCCACGGGTCGATCGCCTGGAACACCGCCTGCCGCACCGCCGTGTTCCCGGATCCCAGGGTTTTGGAGTTCATAGCTAACATGACGCCAGCGCCGGACCTGCGAGAGACGACCGACTGGAAATCCAAGCCGCCTCTCCCGACGATCTCCCATTCGCTGGGACCAACCGAAAGAACGTCGATCTGCCCCGCCTGAAAGGCCGCCACTTTGTCCATCTCGGCCGGTTCTGACAGGGCTTCGGACCTCATAACTGCGATGTTTAGCTTGTCAAGGAAGGGCAGACTATCTTCGAAATAATCAGGGTTCCTCAGGAATTCCATCTGCGTGCCAGTCCCGGTCTCTTGCCAGATCCAGGGGCCAGTGCCAATCACTGGAGCTTCTTTCAGGTCCCCGTACTCGGCCACCACCTCCGGAGCAACGATCTTGGCGTGTCCATCAGCCAGAGCGAGGAGAGCGTCAGCGTCGATCAGGGTCAGTTCAACCCGCAGCGTCTGATCATCGAGAGCTATTAGGTCCCCGATGGACGATAGCAGTGGGGCGTTGGGCCAGCCTGGGGTCTTGAGGCGTTCAAAGCTGAACGCGATATCCTGGGCCGTAAGCGCTCTGCCATTCACCGGCGCCACATTTTGCCAGAGAACACCGGGGCGCAGCTTGAACTCGTATGCCAGGTCATTTGTCATCCGCCAACTCTGGCAAACGTCGCATTCCAGCATTAGGTTCGGCTGTCGGTCCAATCCCTGGCCGGAACGCAGACGCAGCAGCCGGCTGTAGGCCAGTCCAGGCCCCATTGCAGTTAGGGTCTCTTGGACCTCTTGATGGACATCTCGGTGGGGAATCTTAGCCGTGGCGACGAGAGTGAGCGTGCCGCCGTTCGACCCCGAAGGAGCAACGGCAACAACTGGAGTTGGGGTTGGCACCGGCAATCCGTCGGAACCAACGGCGCCAGAGGAGGTCGGGGCGCTTGAAGAGGAGCAGCCGATCGCGAATATGGCCGCACCCGTGATTAATAGGCCTTTTGTTGAGAATAGTCCCATGGTCCCACCGTCCCGGTCCACACATCCGCCCCGGCCCATGAAGGACCCGGAGAAGTACACGAAAATTCGAAGTTGTCCCGCATCGATTCTGCGGGACTGATAAACAATCATAGACCAGCGTTATGACCAGTCCACGAGTGTTCGGATGCGCCGTACGGTGAAAATCAACGGCGAAAATCGACCGTGGTAATCGAAAGTAGAGGAACGCTCAGTCCGCTGTGTCTGCGGTCAGGAGTTCGGGCGAAGGGTTACGGCGTCCGGTGACGGCCCAAGTGGCAAAGGCCAAGATTGAGATCAATATCGGGGGCATGAATAGGATCACGTGAATCACCAGCGCAAATCCCAGAGCGTCGCCATCCCCTACGCCGATGTTGGTGAGGAAGTAGAATACCGCGAATTCAAAGGTTCCGATCGAAGCGGGCAGAGATGGAACCAACGCTACGAAGGTGAGGGTGCCGATCACCAGCAAAGTCGCCACCAGCAGGGTCATTTCGATCCCCATACCGTAGGCCAATATCCAGGCCGAAACCCCCAGCAAAACCCAGTAACCCAGGGTCAGGAGGAAGGACCAGGTGAGTCTCAGCCGCGCTCGGACCAGCCCTTTGAGCGACGAAGAAGTCGAAGCCAGCAGATGCAGGTGGGTCAGCCCAGGCCTAGACCCGAACCAAATCACCACCGGGACCGCCAAGACGCTGACCAACGCCAAGATACCAGCGCCGATGACGTAGAGAGCAAATCCCTGCACGCTGGGCAGCACCATCAAACCCACACCCAGCAAGATGGCCCCAATCACGAAATCCAAGACGCGTTGCACGCCCAGAGTGGCCGCCGCATCGTCGCCGCGCATCCGGTAACGAAGGGTTAGCAACAGGAATTGTGTGGCCTCGCTGACGATCCGAATCGGAGAGATGCTATTCAGGCCGATGCCGATGTTCTGCACCAGCACAAGGCGGTGCAGCGGCACTCTATCGCCAATGAATAGCACCTGCCAGCGGTAGCCGCGTAGAACAGTGGCCGCAGAGAACACCAACAGGGAAAGAAACGCGTAGCCGATGGGGAAATTTTGGAAGGCCTGAGAGAGGGAGGCCCATTCAACGTCTCGAACCATCGCGAAACCAATGACCGAGCCGATAGTCAGCCCCAGAACTAGCCTGATCTTTGGCTGAAGTACGAAATGTCGGACGATGCTGGCCGCTGTTCTCAAATCGCTGCTTTACGGCCAGGTGGGCCATTGGACGGATGAAAACGGATGAAAACGGATGGAATAGATGGCATGAATGCTGGCTCATACAACCGTTACTGAATTGCACGCTACGCCCAGGTGTTTCTTCTGTCAAGAACACCCGGTAGCCGTTGGGACGTGAAACGCCTAATATCTATCTGGTATCTATCTGGATCTGGCAAGTCCTTTTAGGTAGGCGATGTGACCCTGGTGCTGGTAGACCTCTCCGACCACCTGCCTGAATATCCTGCCCACCGACATCTCCGGCCTGGCCTCCCGAGGGACAACGTCCATCTGCTCCGGAGTGACCGTCATCAGGTAGCGCAACGTTTCAGCCCGCACCGCCTCCCCGTACTTAAGCATCTCTGACAGGTCGTACGCAGGGAAACTCGCCACCTGTTCCAACGTATGGCCAAAGCCGTTGTCCCTGGTCGGCAGTCCGAACTTTTCGTTCCAACCATCCCGTTCCCAGATCTCGGTCTGGCGCTGAATGAAGAACTGGAACCACATGTCTTCCACCCTGGTCATGTGCCAGAGGATCCAACCGATGGGATTTGCCTCCGGACCGGCGCGCCACATCAGTTCGTCGGGTGTTATGTCTCCCAGGGCATCCATCAGATACTCGTGCTCTGTGTTGAAAGCGTCTTCGATAAACTCGTTCAGAGTCATGCCATGTTCTCCTAATTGAAAGCCTCTCTGGCCCAGCGAGGACGGCCCGGCCAGCGTTCCGGCAGGCACACATGATACACCCAGCCGCAGCGTCCGGGGTATGCTAAACTGCACTCGGCGCACGCCTGTCCCATCTTGGAATATCATCCAACCAAAACTACCAATCAAAACCGCTGGGAGCCCGCTTCATGGCCGACACATTGATAACTGCGGAGGTCCGCGCCCTGATCGGCGGCGAGACCCCACCTGAAAAGAACCGCTTCGCCATCAGCGACGAGATGGCCTACGACCTGTCCGACGCGACAGAAGACCCCAACCCGCTCTACATCGACAGAGCCCAGGCCGAAGCCAGCCGATTCAAGGGTCTGCTCTGTCCTCCGCTGGCAACCTGGAAGGACATCGCTCCTTCAATCGGATACTTCGGCGCCGGCCAAGAATCTCATTTCGATGTGCCGCTGCCTTTCAACAGCTACGGGCTGAACGGCGGCAGCGATTGGCAGTTCCTACGGCCCGCATACGTCGGGGATTGGGTCACACGCCAATTCCGAGTAATGGATGTCTTTGAGAAACAGGGCCGGTCCGGGCCGTTGGTTTTCATCGTCCGCCGGGAGACCCAGACCAACCAACACGGCGACGCCATCAGTGTTGCCGACCGGGTGAGCATCCACCGTGGCCGGCCGGCCGGCGACCAGATCGAGGCGGCCATCGACGCCGGGAAAGGATTGGAGACTGTGGTCATCTCCCCGCCAGCTGCCGGCCACACCGTTCCCCGAACCGTTCATGCGGCGGGAACCCAGCAGCATTTCGAGGACATCTCGGTGGGCATGGATATGGAGCCGGTGGTCAAGGGTCCGCTAACCACCACCCATCTGGTGCGGTGGGCGGCCGCCAACGGAAACTACGCCCGTATTCATTGGGACCTGCCCTTCGCCCAGGTTCATCAAGGCCTCAGCAACGTCGTAGTGAACGGGTCGCTTAAGAACCAATACCTGGGCCAGTTGATGATCAAGTTCGCTGGGTCCGAAGGTTGGTTCAAACGGTTCTACGTGGAACACCGGGGGATGGACTACCCCGGAGACGTGATCACTGCCTCGGGAACCGTCACCGCCGTCCGGGAAGTCGGTAACTATGGGCACGTGGACTGTGAGGTCAATCTCACCAACAACCGTGGCGAGCAGACCGCATCCGGCAGGGGCACGGTGGTGCTGCCGAAGAACGGCCAGAGTCTGCCGCTGACCTGGGAGTTGGAAGACTGATGCCAGCCGGACTCCTGTCTGGAATCCGTGTCTTGGACCTAGGCTCCGGCATCTCCGGGCCATGGTGCGCCAAGATTCTGGCCGACTACGGCGCCGAGGTCATCAAGGTTGAAACGCCCGGCTGTGGAGATTCCACCCGCCGCATGGGGCCGTTCGCGGGCGACGACCCCGACCCGGAGAAAAGCCTGACCTTCCTTTACCTGAACACCAACAAGAAGGGCGTCACGCTGGATCCCTCCAGCGCCACCGGGCGCAAACTCCTGAACCGTCTGCTGGCCGACGCCGACGTGTTAGTGGAGAATCTCCCCCCGGCCCAGTCCAAAGCGATGGGTTTGGACTACGAGTCCCTTGCCAAGGTGAACCCCCAGTTGGTCGTCACGTCCATCACCCCCTTCGGCCAGACCGGGCCATACCGGGACTTTGAGGCCACCGACATTGTGACCTATGCCTTGAGCGGCCTCATGTATCACTCGGGCGATTCGGACAAAGAACCCTTGCGCAACGTTCTCGACCAATCATTCTATGTGGCCGGAGCCAATGCAGCCGCCGCAACCCAGGTGGCTCTGTTTGCCCGGCTTACCTCGGGCGAGGGCCAACATGTGGACGTTTCGGCGGCTGCATGTTTGGGCGCTCATCTGGTGCAGCCGGTGCCCTACTACAACTACATGGGGGCGGTCAAAGGGCGACGCCCGGTCCGTGGCGCCGGTTTCGAAGAGCTGATGCCCGCCCGCGACGGTTACGTCGCGCCGTCGGTGCAGGGCTCCCAACCCTGGGCGACGGTCGCCAGTCTGATCGGGTTGGAAGAGCTGCAAGACGAGAAATTCGCCACCGGTGCTGGCCGCATTGCCCACGGGGAAGAGCTGAAAGAACTGTTGATCAAAGGGCTGGCCCAATGGGACCGGAGGCCCCTCTTCATCGCCTCAGGTGAGCGCAGGCTGGTGTTTGGTATGGCCCAGGATGCCGGAGACCTGGCCAACTGTCCCCACCTGCAAGCCAGAGAGTTCTTCGTGGACGTTGACCATCCGGTGGTTGGCCAGGCCCAATACCCCGGCATGGCCGTCCGGCTGCCTGGAGAGACCATCACCGCGTCCGAACCAGCCCCACTACTGGGCCAGCACAATGCGGAGGTATACGGGCAGGAGTTGGGTTATTCGTCAAAAGACCTGGTTTCTCTCAGAACGCACGGCGTTATCTAAAACAACCTACAGTTCTAAGAGGGTAGACATTCCCATGCCCCAAGCCCCATTAAAAAACATTCGAGTGCTAGACCTTAGCCGGGTCTTCGCTATGCCGTTCGCCGGGGCTAACCTGGCGGACCTGGGCGCGGAGGTCATAAAGGTCGATACCTGCCAGACCCAGTTCATGGACACCACCAGAACTATCACCGGACCGTTTCCCGACAACCAGCCCGGCGAACTCTGGTGGGAACAGGGCGGCACTTTCCAGATGCTGAATCGGGGCAAGCGGAGTTTGACCCTTGATCTTCGGTCTGAGGATTCCCAGGCGATCATCAAAGACTTGGTCCGAGTTTGCGACGTGGTTTTGGAGAACTTTACCCCGCGGGTGATGGCCCGGTTTGGATTGGACTATGAAAGCCTCCGGGCTGAGAAGCCTGACCTGATCATGGTGTCCAACACTGGCTATGGACACAGTGGACCTTGGAGCAACTTCGGCGCGATGGCGTCGGCGCTGGAACCGACCCACGGCACTGGGGCCTTTATGGGATATATGGAAGAAGGTCCGGATGGCCGCATGTTCGAAGGTCAGGTCCCGAACAAGATGGGCAACTCCTACTCCGATTTTCTCGCAACCTGGACTGCGTTGGGCAGTTTGATGGCGGCATTGCTGAGGCGGGCCCGCACCGGAGAAGGCCAATGGATCGACCTCGCGATGTATCAAACCGGGACCACGGTGATTGGAACAGGCGTGCTCGACTTCGCATTTAATGGACGGCGCTCTCTGCGGATCGGCAACCGCCACCCGGTATGGTCGCCCCATGGCGTCTACCCTTGCCAGGGCAATGACCAGTGGGTAGCCATCGCCGTGCGTGACCAAGACGATTGGCTGGCGTTCTGCCATACGATTGACGCCCCGAACATCGCGTCTGATCCGCGATTCGCAGACCCCATTGACCGCCGCCAAAACCAGGAAGTGTTGGACGATATTATCGCGACTTGGACGTCCGCCCGGACCTCCTACCAAGTCATGGAATCGCTGCAAGGCGCCGGGGTGCCCGCAGGACCGATACTAACTTGCAAGCAAGCTTTGACCGATCCTCAGTACGCAGCCAGGGGATTTTTCGAGACCGTTCATAACCCTGCCGAAGTTGGCCTGAGAACCAAGGGCTACGTAGGAAGGGGCTGGAAATTCTCCAAAAGCGAAGCAGCCATCAAGGGACCGGCTCCCCAACTAGGCGAGGGCAACGATTACGTTCTGAAGGAGTTGCTCGGGGTAGACCAGGCCCGGCTGAAGGCATTCGAGGAGGAATGGATCATCGGCCACACTCCTGAGGGCGGCGGCGCGCCGGGAACGGTCCCGCTAGAGGAACAAGTGGTGCTTGGGTGGATCGCCGAGTACGACGCCGGCTACCTGGATCATCTGCCTCCTACTAGCGAAGACCGCTGAAAACGATGGCCGATCAGCAGATTCAAGACATGTTGCAATCTTCCGCACGAATGCTTGACACTTTGCAAAACCACCTCATATAATTATCGGGTAATCCCCAGCGAACGCCCTAGTTCTTAACGTCCAGCTTCGTAACCGTGTTACCACTGCACCTATTGGCGTACCTGCTAAGACAGTGACTCGGTTCATCAACCGTCAAGCAAGTATCCCCTCAACACCTATTTTAGCGTAGACAAATGCCGACAAAGTTTATCTTCGTTACAGGCGGAGTTGTCAGCTCACTAGGCAAAGGGATCAGCGTCGCATCCATCGGACGCATCCTGAAAAGCCGAGGCCTCACCGTCTCCGTCATCAAACTGGACCCTTACCTTAACGTCGATCCTGGAACCATGTCCCCTTATCAGCACGGCGAGGTCTTCGTGACCCAAGACGGTGGGGAGACAGATCTGGATCTGGGCCACTACGAAAGATTCATCGACGTCGAATTAACCCGAACCTCCAACCTTACAGCCGGAGAGGTCTACCTCAACCTTATAGCCAAAGAACGTCGCGGCGACTTCCTGGGCGGCACGATTCAAACCGTGCCCCACGTGACCAACGCCATCAAAGACAGGGTGCTCGCACTGGCCGCCGAATCGGGCGCCGATGTGATCATCGCTGAAGTCGGCGGGACGGTCGGCGACATCGAAGGCCTGCCCTTTTTAGAGGCCATCCGGCAGATGCGGAACGACGTGGGCCGGGACAACGTTTTCTACATCCACTTAACCTTGCTTCCATATATATCGGCAGCCCAAGAACTGAAAACCAAACCAACCCAACACAGTGTGAAAGAACTGCGCTCAATCGGAATACAACCTGACGCCATTCTCTGCAGAAGCGACCTTCCGGTGTCTGAGGACATCTGTAAGAAGATCTCGGCCTTCTGTGACGTCCCTCTCAATGCGGTGATTCCCTTGCTGACCGTAGACAATGTATACGAAGTGCCATTGATGCTTGAGGACGCGGGTTTGGGCGACATCATCGTAGAATCTCTCAGTCTTAACGGCCAATCCGGAGACATGTCGGAATGGTCGGCGATGGTCGATAGGATGAAGTCGCCAAAAGATTGTCTGTCCATCGCACTAGTCGGAAAGTACGTTGAATACCCCGATTCTTATCTCTCGGTTCGAGAAGCGCTACGGCACGCGGGGCTGGACCATGACAGGGACATTGATATTCAATGGGTCCATTCCGAAGATGTCGAGCGCTTCGGGCCGGATGCTCTGCTGTCCAATGCTTGCGGTATCGTGGTCCCAGGCGGATTCGGACCTCGGGGTGTAGAGGGCATGATCGAAACTGCCCGTTACGCCAGGGAGCATCAGGTGCCGTACCTAGGCCTTTGCCTGGGTCTGCAAGTGATGGTCATCGAGTGGGCCAGAAACGTGCTGGGGTTGAGCAACGCCAATTCTTCGGAGTTGGTTCCAGATACCGAATATCCAGTGGTCGACATTATGCCCGATCAACAGAATATCTCGAGCAAGGGTGGCACCATGCGGCTGGGGGATTATCCCTGCAACACGCAATCCAACACCCGAACCAGAGCGGCTTACGGCGCCGACACGATAACCGAGCGTCACCGTCACCGGTTCGAACTTAACAATACCTACCGGGAATCCCTGGAAAGTTCAGGGCTGGTCATCGGCGGTCTTTCTCCCGACGGCAACCTGGTTGAGACCGGCGAAGTCAAAAACCATCCGTTCATGGTCGGCACACAATATCATCCTGAATTCAAATCCCGGCCCAATCGCCCCCACCCTTTGTTCAGCCAGTTCATCGGGGCTGCCAAAGAAACCATCAGAGAGGGCGTCCAAAGGCCACTGCCCCTGGACCTTACGACCAGCTAGCAACTCCAAAACCATGTATCTATCTTCTACATATCTGATGAGCGATCCACGATCCACCAGCGCAACCAAACTCCAATTACCAGTTGTTGTTATTCTTTCCCGCCACTTTCTTACTATTGGTGAAGGCGGGGATCCGGACCAAAATCTCCCAACGGCGGTGAGGATGTGAAGCTCTTTTTGGATACGGCCAATATTCAAGAGATACGCGACGGGGCCAGGATGGGGGTGATCAGCGGCGTCACTACCAATCCCTCGCTGGCATCTGCGGAAGGTATCGGAAGCTCAGAAAGCTATAAAGCGGCGGTTCGAGAAATCTCTGACATTGTCGACGGCCCTATCTCCGTGGAGGTAATCTCCCTCGACGCACCCGGTATGGTGGCCGAAGGCAGAGACATTGCAGGCTGGATCCCTAATCCGTGGGTGAAGATCCCCAGTACCGTCGCTGGGTTCGAGGCTATATCGATCCTTTCAAAGGAAGGCATCAAGGTAAACCAGACTTTGTGTTTCTCGGTGAATCAGGCTCTTCTTGGCGCCCAGGCCGGCTCCACTGCGGTTAGCCCATTCATTGGCCGCCTGGATGATATCGGCTTAGAGGGAATCGACCTGATCAGAGACATCGTTTCTGTGTACGCCAAGCACAACATCGAAACCAAGGTGTTGGCGGCCAGCATACGCCACACGCTGCACTGCACAATGGCGGCTCAGGCTGGGGCGCACATTGCCACCGTGCCTTACAAAACCCTGCTACAGATGGCCCAGCACCCGCTGACCGACTCCGGAGTAGCTCGGTTCAAATCGGACTGGGAGAAATCGGGGAACTCGTAACCCCCGAAACCGAGGACTCCAATCCTATGGATCAGCCAGATTTTCACTAGATTTTCACCGAATTTTCACCGAATTTTCAATTGACTAACCACCGCTTGAACGCCCACTGCCCAACTGCGGCAATCAGACAAAATTCCAAATCCCAACTTTCAGGACCCGGGACCGCAGACCGGCGCTTGATCCAAGACCCCCGAAAGAGGTAAACATGGCAACCACTGAACTAATGTTTGATGTGTCGGAGATGGGAGCCAAGTCCAAAGAAGAACTCTTGGGCCTGGCTAGCGATGTCGGATTAAACGACACCACTGCTCTGGCAACACTGCATAAAGAGGACCTGCTCAGCCGGCTGTTCCAAGTGGTTTCCGCCAAGCAAGCCCTGTTCTCCACGGGCATCCTGGAAATAATGGACGAAGGTTACGGCTTCCTTCGCCAAATCACCTTTTACAGGGGATCTGGCGACGTCTATATCTCCCAATCACAGATAAGACGGTTTAACCTGAGGACTGGCGACACTGTCACTGGACAGGTCCGGCCACCCAAAGAGGGCGAGCGTTATTTCGGACTGGTGCGGGTGGAACTGATCAACGGATTGCAGACCGACCAAGTTCAGAGTCGCTACCGTCCGATCTTCGAACATATGACGCCCATCTTCCCAGAGAAACAGGTTATCTTGGAGACCTCTTCCTCCGAGCTCTCCACCAGGATGGTTGACCTATTCGCACCGATCGGCCTTGGCCAGCGCGGACTGATCGTTTCGCCCCCCAAAGCGGGCAAGACCACCATGTTGAAGCAGATCGCCCACGGCGTTCAGGCGAACTGCCCTGAAGCCAAATTGATGGTCGCCCTCATCGGTGAACGCCCAGAGGAAGTGACGGACATGCGCAGGGCGGTGACCGGCGATGTATTTGCCTCCACATTCGACGAGTCAGTTGAAGAACAATGCCGGGTCGCCGAGCTTTGCCTAGAACGGGCCAAGCGGCTGGTGGAGATGGGGCAGGATGTCATAATCCTGCTGGATAGCATCACGCGTCTCACCCGTGCCTACAACCTGGCCGTTCCCACCAGTGGGCGCACCCTCTCCGGAGGCATAGACTCCGCAGCCCTTTACCCACCAAAGAAATTCTTCGGTGGAGCACGCAATATAGAAGAAGGCGGCAGTTTGACGATCATCGCCTCCTGCTTGATCGACACCGGTAGCCGGATGGACGAAGTGATCTACGAAGAATTCAAAGGCACTGGAAATATGGAGCTGCACCTGGACCGTAGACTGGCCGAGCGCCGTTACTTCCCGGCCATCGACATCGTTCGCAGCGGAACCCGACGCGAAGAATTGCTCTTCGGAGAGAAAACTCTTAAACAGATAGTGCTGCTGCGCCGCATGATTAGCCTAATCTCCAACGACGGGGCCGTAAACGCCACCGAACGGGTATTGGAGCGATTGGCCAAGTCAAACAACAACGAAGAATTCCTCGCAAACCTGAACAAAGACGCATAACTGGCGAACACTATCAGGCTGCAATTCCGGAATCCCAGGCTTACCGGCGTCATTGACGCTCTTCCAGATAACTAATTGCCCCAGATTGCGGCTTGCCTTTTACTCGACTGACTTTCACAATACACACTGCACACGGACAATGGGTTCGGTTAAAGAAATCAACGCATCTGATTTGGTTTCTTGTTGGGCGGGGCGTCCACCTCTTCGAGTAACCCTTCGTGGTGACCCATCTACCGTCATCTCGCTTGGTAAAACTTCTATCAAAACTTCCGGCAGAACCTCGCGTCCAGAACGGTTTGTTTCGAATCGGTCGAAAAATCCATAACCGGTTAAGTGGCCGTGCAGGTCCATCAAGAAACCAAAAATTGCCTGGCTTAACAATCAACCCAAAAAGCAGCGTCGCAGGCCCGCCTCAGGCGTAAAACCTCTGGGCGCTTTTTGTTAATTACAGCCCAATTTAATACCTTGACAAGCTAAAGTTCATGGTGCTAAATGAGAGAGAATTTAGCTCGACCCATCTAATTTACTAGGAGGTGAGGGGTAATCATGTCTATTTGTGACCTTATTTTTGTTTCTCCGGATGTCGACCCCTCGAACATTCCGAAGCCTCCGCGGGGGTTACATATGTGACTAGAGGCACGATTCGCCTAGAGGACTCGTACAACGGTAACTAACTCGTAACATTCCATGATTTAGAATGGAGTGTGAGTGGAGTCCGAGAGGAACGAATCACCAGAATTCACTTCACTTCAGGCAAGCAGATCAAGGAGATAGGAGTAGATGAACACTAAAATCGGAACATCTTTTGGGCTCGCATTGCTCATGGCCATCGGCGTAATCGCCACCATGTTGGTCTTGGGCATGTTTTCAGCCAAGCCGGTGAGCGCGGACACGCCCGCAGCGACCGTAACGGTCACGCCGGACAAGGCTAGGTCAATCGCCCAGTACACGGTCCTAGTGACCGGTGGTGCGCAGGGCGCACTGAACGTTGGTGACACCATCACCGTTACGTTCAACACCAGCACGGGGGTCCCTTCCTCCATCGCGGCATCCGCCGTTAAGATTAAGGCCAATAACGTCGGTACTGGAACCGGAAACCAGCTGGTTAACGTTGCTGGAGTAACGATCTCCGGTAAAGCGGTAACCCTCACGGTTCCCGACATGGACCCCGGCACGTCCGGTGGCAGTATTGGCGACAATGGCATTGATGCCAGCGCCGGTATAACGATCACCTTCACCCAGGCCGCGGGCATCCAGAACCCGAACCTGGCGAAAGCCACTTACACTCTCACGGTAGCGACGACCGCAGACGCAACAGCGGTCACGAGCTCTGCCTACACCATCAACAGTTTCGTGAGCTTCACCCCGAGCACGGCTGCGAGGGGTGCCACGGTAACCGTAACTGGTGGCGGATTCGAAAAGGATTGCACGACCTGTAAGGTCTACTTCAATGGCGATCAGGTCACAGCTCCGACCACAGGCGCTTTCGGTTCTGGTTCGATCGACGCCAACGGAGTATTCTCTGGCACGGTTACCCTGTCGTCTTCCACCTCCGCCGGTGGTCACGTTTGGGTGACTGATTCCACGGGCGCCGACAAAGCTAGTACAACAAAGTTTGCACAGCTAGCTGGTGCGACGCCGCGGGCCGCCACAGTGTCACCTGGAGGATCGGTTAGCGTTGACCTGGTTGACTTCACGCCGGCCGCCGTCATGGGCACCAGTGCGGTAACAGTCGGCGGACAGATCACCGCCCCAACCAACACAGCTCTTACTGTGCCGAGCACGGGAGACACGACAGCCCTCGTCCCGTTCGTGTTCGTGATGCCCAAAGATACAATTGCAGGCTCGCACAAGGTCACGATTGCTGACAGCGCCAAGAGCGCAAGCTTCACGATGGAAGTCCTTACTCGTGTAATAACGGTGACCCCTGCCACGGCGTCGCCTGGTCAGTCGATCACTATTCAGGGTACCGGCTTCACCAAGAGCGGGACTATCACTTGCGGAAACACCGGCACTGGAAAATTGACCGCCGCGTCCACCGATGGCGGAACGGTTGCCATCAACCACCTCGGTAAATGCACAACGAACATCGCAATAGACGCCAGCGGTGCGTGGGCCTACGTGACCACATTGCCGACATTAGAACTGTTCACCAACACCGTAAGCGACGCTGTTACGATCGCGGTGACAGACTCTAGCGACCTGACTGGTGCGACATCCTCAGGCGCCTTCGCTAGGACGCCTCGGACTTTGATCGTCAGCCCGGCAAAGGGTGGCCCAGGCACGACCCTGACCGTATCAGTCACCGGTATGGGCGTGGACACTGGTGAGGTGGCGAA
>JAQBXL010000105.1 GCA_027624135.1 Chloroflexota bacterium | reverse complement strand
GCGGCTGCCGCGGACTGATCTGCCAATAGCCTGGAAGGGAATTTCCACAGGTTTTGACAAGAGCTCTACGGGGTTTACAGTCGAGCCGCGCCACACAGCCGCCAAGCGCCCTTAACTGGATATTCACCTGGAGACACCAGGGTTTTACCCAGGCCACTTTCCATTTAGCCGCAAAAATAGGCCCCATGAGAAATTTCAGTGGGCCTATCCCATTCGATCTTCAGCAGAGGTTTATGACCAGCCTACTGATGCCTAGAATATCAATTGCATGGCGCGACCGCTTCCTGGGTAATGACGCCGGATGCTATCCATGTGTATTGGTAGTCGGTCGGTAAATCGCGTAGGTAATTCGCCATCGGGTCCCCAGCGATAGGTTCGTCCGCCGAAGCCAAAACCGCTACCACACCACGTACTGGTATCGTCGTTGTCAAATTCACAGTCATCATTTCGTCTATCGCGAGCTGAACGTTGGCCGCCTCAGCAGCATAGGCTCCTTCTTCGCCCTTGTCCGCGAACTGAATCACCAAGGGAATGATGACACCGACCAAGGACACGATGATCCCCACGACGATCAGAAGTTCTATCAGGGTGAAGCCCTTTTGGTCCCCCGCTTGTTCTTCCAGTGCATTTTTCACGATATTTCGCATCTGGTCCCTCCTAAATAACGGCGATCCGGAAGCGCCTAAACCCGCCTACCATGACAAAATCGCGTTATGTTAGTTATGACGCAATCATCTTGTCAAGACGGAAATAGAGCCGCTAATTTGAAGTTGGGGTCGAAGCCGAATCCTGCCCTTGTTTGAGCGCGACAAGAACCCGACAATACCTTTATGCGTATGCGCCAACGAATGTTCTGGGTTCTCCCGCTGATTGGGTGTGCGGTACTCCTGACTGCCTGTCAACAGGAGGATGCAGCATCAACTCCGATTACGCTCTCCGCCACGAACACGGCTGTCCCATCGGCTACTCCTGTCGATAACCTGGCACGCACTAAAGGCGATTCACCCACCGAAGAGTCAACGCCCGCCGACGCACCTGCGTCATTGCCAAGCGTACAGGCCGATCGGACACAAATCAGTCTGCCAACACCGACATCGAAACTCGCGCCGACACCCACAGCGGCGCCTACCATCCGCACCGAGGACTGCCGCGTTTCATATCCGACGGCCATCGTGTCTGGACCGTCCGTTCCGAACCGGCCCCATGACGGTGACCGGGTGTTTCATTCGCTGACCGTTCATCCGTTAGACCCCGATATCGTGCTTTTGGGCACCGAGCGGAACGGCTTCATGTCAACTCAGGACGGCGGAGTGACCTGGTCTCGCTACCGGGCCGGACTGCGTTCGGGCGGTCAGGGTTATTCGGAGGTCTGGGATATCGATTTCTCAGCCAGTAACCCAGACATCATCATGGCCGCCACCCTGGATTCTCCCGGTCCACCCACCGGAGAAGATATCGGCGGCGGGATCTACCGAAGCATCGACGGCGGCCAGACTTGGACCCAGCTTAATTTCGGCTTCGATACCTCACGGGCCGTGTCTATCCGCATTGACCCGTCGAACCCGGAAATTGCGGTGGCCGGCATGGAAGGGGGTTGGCCATCGTTCACGGGACTAGGCGCCGACCAGTACTACCCCGGTGGCGTCTACCGAACCGAGGACGGCGGTCAGAACTGGAGCCGGGTGACAGTGGACCCCAACGACGGACGGAACGGCTATGTCTATATGCGCGTGACAAGGGGCAACTCTCCTCAGATAGTCACGTTCGGCAAGAACCGAGATGACCCAAGCGAGAACGTGGGTTTCATGCGCAGCAACGACCTGGGACGCACCTGGGAGTTGTTCGCGCCCGAATTTCGGACCAAGTCTATCGGCGATTTCGACCTGTCAGCCGACGGGCAGTCGATCTATGTAAATGAAGGTGACACCTATTTCGGGTGGATCTCCAAGGACGCGGGCGCAACCTGGAGCCAAGGCCCGATCCTACAGGTCAACGGACCCATCGCAGTGTCTCCTGTTGACCCCGACTTGGTGATCTTCGCCTCCTCAGGAGATATCAGGAGGTCCACTGACGGCCTGGCCTCCTTCGCCTCAATGAGTATCGTGCTTTCAGGCATAGAAACCGTGCGGGAGGTCGTCTTTTCTCCGTCACACCCGAACATCGTCTACGCCGAAACTGACGGCTATTTCCTGTACCGAAGCGACGATGCCGGTCTCACCTGGAAGTTCCTGGTCAATGGCCGGAAAGATGTGCTGAACGCCCAGCCTTAGAGATGCCCCACTCTGGAGAGCTCCAGCTCCAAATGGCGTTTACTCTGGGTTGAATGCTCTATAGAATTCAATTCATGGGTCTTCCGTTCAGAAACCTAGGTCTGGCTCGCACGGCCTGGCAATCCCTTTCAGTACTGGCCATTGTCGCGGTGATATTGGCATTCATCGGTCCAGCAATGGACCACCATTTCGCCGAGCGGCAGCATGACCACTCCCACGTCTACCTGACCAACTCTGCCGCGAGCTACGGGCATCCCGGCCTTCACCCGTTCGAGCAGACTCACTACCATGGCCCATCGCCTGCGGATCATCTGGGGCAAGATGGGATCTTATTCCAGACCTCCAACGATGGATCGCAAGATTCCGGATCTGTAGTCGTAGGCGCTGTCCTAAATGACGGCCCCACTCAGATCAGTGCGGGAGACCTCTTATCTCTCGCCATATTTGACGGCGAAGGACCCTCTCTGGAAGCCTTCGTTGAACCTCCAAAAAACCCTCCCCGGTTCTAGCCCTTCCCCCACTGCTGTTCCCAATGTTCCAGCGTTCTAAGGATCGCCAAGTCGACCAGAACTTTGACTTGCCGAATCAAGTCGACATTGGGTCGTGCCTCGCACAGAGACAAATACCTACTCTCGTCGTTTGGAGATTAGACCGATTGGCAACAAAACTCTTGATGCTCCTGGGCGTGATATTTCTGATTTCCGCCGCCGCGATCCTGCCTCTGCGTCTGCACCTAGCATCGGCCCATGGTGAAACGCGATTGATCGTTACGGACGTGGAATCAGGGCCATACGTCTTCCGGGTTGGCATCTTGCCTGGGAGCCCGAGGGTAGGGACCCTTCACCTGAGCGTGTTGATCCAACCTGTGGCTGGAGATGCCACGATCAGCGATGGACAGGTCGTTGTCATGGCTACCGGCCCGGAAGCGGGGATGACCGCCGGCCCTGTATCGGCGACAAACACGCCCCAGAACCCTCAATTGTTTGAAGCCAATATCGATTTAACCGCCCTGGGAAGCTGGACCATGACATTGGAAACAACCAGCGAACTGGGTCAGACGATTCTGGAAGTGCCTTTAGAGGTTACCGAGGCTGGGGGATTCAATCTATTATTAGCGATTTTCATCTTCGCTCTGGTCTTGATCATCGTTTCTCTTGGATGGTCACAGCTGCAACGGAGAAAGAAGCCAGCGTAATTAACCAACTGGCCACTGGAGTTTGTAATGCTTTTAAAACAATCAAGATCTATTGCCTTCATGATGTTCATGGGGTTAGCGGCTATCTTGGCCGCAGCAGCCTGTGGCGGCGGCGAACCGGAAGCCTTGGACATTCCTGTTTCGATCCAAGCAGGAGTAATGAGCCCTGAAACGATCAGAGTCAAACAGGGCGACCTGGTCACACTGAAGATCCAAGCCGACGAGCCTGGAGAATTCCACCTGCACACCTACGACATCGAATCGGACATCCCCGGTGAAGAACTCACCGACTTTTATTTTGTGGCCGACGCCACCGGAAGGTTCCGCATCACTTACCACCACAAACAGGAAGAGAGCGGGCACGGTAGTCTTTTCGAGTCTGAGGAACTCGCCCCTGGAGATACGTTCAGTTACGAGATTGACGAACATCTCGCCGGCGAGACCGTGGCTTTCCATAGCCATTTACACCCAATTCTGACTGGGTCGCTCATGGTCTCGCAAGGATCCAACTCGGCAGCCGCCGTTTCGATCACCTACACCGATACCGAAGCCACGCCCAGTGAGGTGAACGTTGGACCGGGAACGGTCGTCACATGGACGAACGCCAGTTCTACCCCTCAAACAGTAGTCAGCGGTCACCACGCAGATCTGGAGGTGGATGAACACGACGATCACGACGAAGAAGAAGAGGAGATTGATATAGGGTTTTTGGAAGTGCAGCCCCGGTAATTCCAGGCCGGATATGAATCTCGAATAGGTATCCAGAATGAAGAAATTGAAATTCGTGCTCCCCGCTGTGGCCGCGGCGGGGAGTCTGGTGGCTTGGCCGGCCTACGCCCACGGATTCGGCGAGCGGACTGAACTGCCTGTCCCGCTGGGCTTCTTTCTCATTGGCGCTGGGCTGGCTGTGGCTTTGTCGTTCGTCTTAATCAACATGACGGTCAAGGTCGGTGGCCCAGCGGGTTATCCTCGAATCAACCTGCTCGGGTCGCCCTGGTCGCGGACGGCGCTGACCTCCCCGTTACTGCTCACGCCGATCAGGACGGCGTCAGTGTTTCTGTTCGGCCTGGTGATCGCAACCGGATTTGGCGGAGACTCGGACCCCAACCTAAACTTCGCTCCCACCTTCGTTTGGATCGTCTGGTGGGTTGGCCTGTCCATCGCGATCGCTTTACTCGGAAACATCTGGGCATTGGTCAACCCCTGGAAGATATTGTATGGCTGGGCCGAGAGTCTATACCGAATCTTCCGCCCCGGAAGGGACTTGGCCCTAGGTCACGAGTATCCCCAAGGTTGGGGAATCTGGCCCGCCCTGGTGCTCTTTGTTCTTTTCACCTGGATACAGGACGCCTACCCCAAAACCGAAACCCCGAACCAGATTGCCATCATGGTCGTTGTTTACACGGTGATCACCTTCACGGGGATGGCAGTTTTCGGAAAGAACCGATGGCTGCGGAACGGAGAGGTGTTCTCGGTTGTATTCGGCTTGTTGAGCCGGTTCTCGATTACGGAAGTGCGAGTCACCGACCAGGAGGCTTGTCTGGTCTGCAGTACCGAGTGCCGCGACCTAGACGGCGAATGTATCGACTGCTACGAGTGTTTGGAGCGGTCCAATAAGCACGAGTTCAACCTGGGACCCTTTGCCATCGGCCTGGGCCGCTGGCAGCCGGTGTCCAACGACATGTTGGCCCTGGTGGTCCTGTTGTTGGCCACAGTGACCTTCGACGGATTTAGCGCCACATCAGCTTGGAGCGATTTTCAGTCTTTCGTGAGAGACGTGTACGGAGGTGGCGGGGGGGAAATCTTCAACAGCCTGACCATCGCCGATACCCTTGGTGTTCTTTTTGTGCCGCTGGGTTTCTTGCTCGTCTACCTGTTCTTCTCGAACCTGATGGCAGGTTCGGCCGAGGAGGGCGTGACAACATTGGAGATGGCCCGGAATTTCTCCTTCTCATTGATTCCCATCGCCTTGGCCTACAACATCTCCCATTTCATTACGTTGCTGGTGATCCAGGGTCAACAGATCATCCCGTTGGCGTCCGACCCGTTCGGCACGGGTTGGGACCTCTTCGGCACTGTCGACTACTCTCCCAACATAGGGCTGATCAACGCCCGCATCCTGTGGTTCCTCTCCGTGGGGCTGATCGTGTTGGGCCATGTTTTGGCCGTTTACCTGAGTCACCGGGTTGCCGTCCGAACATTCAGCGACCCGGTCTCGGCCAGAAACAGCCAATACCCCATGCTGACGTTGATGGTGGTGTACACGATCATCAGCCTATGGATCATCGCCCAGCCCATAGTGCAATAACCCGCCTAGACGCTGGGGGCTACGAAGGGAGAAGATAGCTTTAGCCAGGGGCGCGGAATCAATCCTTGGAGTGTTGGTTGATTAGAAAATACAACATCGCTTTAGCCGTCGCCACGGTTGCCATAACTGGCTTGATCGGCTTGACCGGGTTAATCTTCGTGACTGTGGCTCTACCCAATTTCGTGTCAGCCCATGGTGTGGACGGCGACGGGGACCTTTATTCCCTTGAAGACGGCGACTGCAATGATGAAGACCCTACGATCTTTCCTGGAGCCGTGGAGATTCCTAACGACGGCATCGACCAGAACTGCGACGGGGCCGAGTCGCCCGGTATCGGCGCAGTTCCTCTCATCGGTGGCGTCGTAGCCGTTTTGATCGTGCTCGGCGCGGCTGGCTGGTACGCCAAGGGACGCTGGATGGGCAAACAGCAACCGAGCAGCCGCAGACGGCGTCGCCGCTAATTGACTCCGTTAGGTTCCGACTGCAGGTCGGGCTGTTAGTTACGGCATCGCAAAATGATGCTATGACCTGCTCCTTGACGCTAATCACGCCTATCCCTAAAATAAAGTAACGTCAGGTAGGCTAGCCCTGCCGGATTTCTCTCCGATGCTTAAGGAAGTTGGAATATGCGAAAGATTCTCGTTCCAGTGATTTTCGTCCTGTTGGTGACTTTGGCTGCGGTTGTGCCTGTGGCTGCCAACACGGCAGACGAAGCTCCCGTTCACTCGGGTCAAAACTGCAGTTCGATCTAGCTCCTAGAGCCGCTCTGGGCGCTGGCAGCAACTGACGCCGGTACTATGTGAGCGGGCTGCAATACAATAACCCGGGCAAACTTGGCTATTCGACCCCGGTCCACATCTGTGGGCGGGGGGTTTTTTGGGCAATTAGATATTGGAAGAATTGATCAAGATTGCCGCTGTTGTGGCCGCCACGACCGTCGGCTTCACCATTGCCGGGGTGGCTGGTTTCGGCGGAGGAGTGGTGGCCTTGCCGGTCCTGATCTGGGTGTTCGGCGTGCGCGAGGCCATTCCAATACTGTCCATCTCCCAACTTCTCAGCACCACCTCCCGGGTGTGGCTCCACCGGGACGGCCTCAACTGGCCGGTGGTGCGTTCATTTGCCCTGGGAGCCGTGCCGATGTCCATCGTAGGCAGCTTCATCTTCATCTCCATCGACACCACGGTTCTCGTGCGGATCTTGGGCGTCATGATGCTTCTTTTCGTGGTTTTCACCCGGCTGCCCATCGGGCGCAATTTCACCATGCGGCTCTGGGGCTTCGCGCCGTTAGGCGCAGCCACCGGATTCGGATCTGCGTTTCTAGGCATCCCAGGCCCATTTGCCGTCGTCTTCTACCTGTCATACGGTCTGGCGGCCAGCCCGTACATCGGCACATCCTCCCTGGGCATGGCCCTGATACAAGTGCCCAAATTGATAATCTTCGGGACCGGCGGTCTTTTGACCCCAAGAGTACTGCTCTTAGGACTTGGACTTGGCGCGATCGCTGCGGTTACGGCATATCTGGGCCGGTGGATACTCCGGCGAGCTCCCGAAAAGGTGTTCCCATGGATCATCACCACGATGCTATTCGTGTCGGGGATAATCCTGTTGGTCCGGGGTTAAACGGCGTAGCCAGGCGTGAATCCAGCCTAAGATGGCGGGTAATACTCTGGTAACTCTCGCCAACGTACAATTTGTTAACGGGACGGAATTATTCGTCGATTTTAACTATTATTGTCCGGTCGAGTAACTCGAGAAACCATGACAACGACTTTGCAGCGCCCCTCAGACAGTCTCGCCGCATTCGCGGAGCCTCTTCCGGAGCGCGCTCCGAGACACCGCAGCCGCGACCGACAACCCTATACTCCCGAACCTGTAGAGGCGACGGTGTTTTGGTGGTTCACCGACGACAGACGCAGCGCCTGCATGGAGAACCAGTTCTCCATCGTGGCCGCAACTCCGATCCGCTTCCGTTGCATCGGAACCAGCAGCACCAAATACCCCAAGCGCTACCGGGTCGATCTGGCCCAGACTCTCGACCGGTTGCCGGAACTTAACCGGCGGGAATTAAAGGCGTTGGGTAACGCACTAGCCGCTTCCTTGAGTCGCCAATTGGGCGTAGAAGTTGCCCCCCTGTCCCCGGGTGTTATCGATACCCTTCTGGTCAACGGCTAACTAACACCACCAGAACCGTGATCAGAAAGACTCCGCTCCGATTCTTCGGAGCGGAGTCTTTCTTTGCTGGGAGACGTCTTTTTCATTCTAGGAAATTGACTTGGTGTATCCGGAAATATCCGCGATGAAGAAGACAGTTTCTCTCTCGGCGTCGTTCAGAAAATGCGATCGATTGACGAGGCGGAGGTTCAGCTACTTTCCTGCGTTTAACACTCTGTCAAAAACCTGCCCCATCAAGGCCGCTTCCTCTTCATTGATGTGGCCTAGGAATACTTCCCACGCATCCTTGGAATGATCCGGGCCAACCCTCTCGATGGTGTCCAGGCCTTTCTGGGTGATGACGGCATAGTAACCCCGCCGGTCTCCCGGACAAGGCTCCCGGCCAACCAGGCCTTCGCCGATCATGCGGTCGACCAGCCGGGTGATGCCGCTGCGGGTCAAGAGAACCGACTCCGCAAGTTCGCCCATGCGGAGTTTTCCGTCCGGGCCATCAGCCAGTTGGAGCAAAACGTCCCACCAGGACAGGGGCAGACCGTGCTGCTCTTCCATCCGGCGTTCCAGGTATTTCACCACCGTCGAGTGGGTCTGCAAGAAAGCCCGCCACATATGTAGGTGCGTATCCTGCTTGTTTTTCGAGGTCATGCCTAGATTATAGAATCTGTTATTTGGCGAATCAACTATTGACGATGCAAATTGATTGCACAGATCCCATATTCCCGGCGGACCCGGCCGGCCCTGTCCCTTGGCTAGTAGTGAATCGCCCTGGGGATGCCCCCGCCGGCGGCGATGGCGTCGCCGTTGATGGAGATCGACTTGGGCGAGGCTAGAAAGGCTATGACGTAAGCCACTTCCTTGGCATCTACGATGTGGTGGATCGAGTTTCGCTCGGCCATGCGGCGCTCGGCTTCTTCTACGGTGATTCCCTGGGTTTTGGCCTGGTTCTCCAGCATCTCCGGGATGCGCTCGGTGTAGGTCATTCCGGGATGTACGGTGGTCACGTTGATGCCTTGAGGGCCAAGTTCGTCGGCCAGGTTTTTACTCAATGCGGAAACCGACACGTTCCGCATGCTGCCGACTGCGTATCCAGCTTGGCGGGCGGCCATCCCACTCAGGTTGATGATCCGGCCCCAACCTTGGTCGATCATGTAAGGGGCAACGGCTTGGGCACACCTAAGATATCCCATGACCTTGACGTTCATATCACCCCAGAAGTCGTCCTCCGTGATCTCGGCCAACTTGGGGGTGTAAGCGCCGCCGACGCGGGCGGCGGAGTTGACCAGGATGTCGATCCGCCCTAGCCGTTCCGCAGCTTCCTTGACCATCGCCTTTACGGACTCCGGGTCTCCGGTGTCGGCCACGATGGTTATGAAATTCCCGCCGGTCTCTTCGGCCAGTTCCCGGGCGGTTTCTTCGAGGGCTTCCTGGCCCCTGGCCACCAAGGCAACGTGCATCCCTTCGAGGCCAAATTCCCGGCCCACTGCCTTGCCGATGCCCCGGCTGCCGCCGGTGATTATCGCAGTTTTTCCCTTCAGTTCCAGGTCCATCTATCAACTCCTGATCCAAGTTGGCATTTACTTCGGGGCCAGTTTAGGCTCGGGCTTCGCGCTAGGCAAGGGCCAGACTCATCTAACTCGCCGTCAGGGAGCATCGTTGCGCGCGATAGTGACTTCCCAGTCACCCTCGGACTGCACTCCCATGGCATAGAACCCGGTCTGTGGATTCTTTAGCGGCGCTCCACCGCCCACGGTGAATGCGTCTTCTCCTTGATAGGCGCCAGTAGCCTCGACTATCCGGTACGGCGGCAGCCCTAGCGTGTCAAACAGTTCGACGATGAATCCGCCGGCTCCAGCGTGACTGGTGGTCATGGTGTATTCACCGTCATCCAGGCGTAGCCAGCTTCCGCCGCCATCGCCCTTACCTGCCAGGGTGACCGTCGCCGGTTGTCCTGACGTTCCTGTTTCTTGAAACAAGCGTACGTCCCAAGGGCCGTCGGCTTCGACTTCTACCATGTATTCTCCGGGGACCAGGCCTTCGCTGTTGCCATCAAATATGCGGTGGACCCGCTCGCCTTGATAGGGACCGGAACTGGAATCGACCGACGTCATGGCGCTGTTATCGCTGCCCCGAATGGTTATGGTTAGGGGACCATCGCCCTCGTAGCGGACGAATACGATCATCACTCCGGTTCTGATAGTGAATGGCCCGGCTTCGCCGGAACTATCGCCGTCGAGCTGACGGTTGAGGTCTGTCGGCGCCAAGGTTGGGCTGGGGTCAGTGTTAGTAGGGGTGGGAACGACGGTGGATACCGTGGGAGTTGGAGCGACTGCGGATGGCGTCTCTGTCGCCGGGACGGTAGTGGCCGTGGCGGTTGCTGACGATCCACCGCAGGCGGCCAAGACAGAAATCGCCATGGTTACAACGATCAGAAATAAACCTCTAGGAATTGTGATGCGTCCCATCAATCTCTCCGATGGTCGATGTTTCTTGGCTTTGGATTCACCTTGGTTCAATAGATCTTTGATTGCAACCGATAGCCGCCATCATGGGCATTCTACGGCATCTGCTGCATTAATCGTGAGATTCTTGGATGCAATAGAAAACATGAGTCATCCCGGAGTTTGGTAAAGAGCTAAAACTCGTATAAATATTGCTTGCAAGAAAAGACC
>JAQBXL010000104.1 GCA_027624135.1 Chloroflexota bacterium | reverse complement strand
GACTGAGGGCCGGTTGGGATGAAGACTACCTTCTCAAGGTGTTATCCCTATGAGATGCGATTGCCCTGTACACTCCGCCTCACGCGTTGCCCACCCCTGGGCCGTATGCTATAATTCTCGCGACGTAAAAGAGAAGAAGAGAGAGAAGCGAACACACAACTGATGCTAGACGGAGCAACAAAAACACGGATCATCAAGGAATACCAGAATAACAGCACTGACACCGGCTCGACCGAAGTTCAAGTCGCCGTGCTCACGGAAAATATCAAGTCCCTTACCGAACATCTGCGAGAACATAAGAAGGACGTCCACTCAAGACGGGGACTCCTCGGCATGGTCTCCCAAAGACGACGACTCCTCAAGTACCTCAACGCGGAAGACGTAAACCGCTACCAGACACTTATCTCCAGGTTAGGCCTGCGCCGGTAAGTTCCCCACCGTAAACAACACCCGTCCCGGGTGTTGTTTCGCGTCTAGCTCTCCCCCCATCTATCGTTTGCGCAAGTTTTTTTATTGCGAGGTTGCCCTAGGCACATTATGGCTACACAAGTTTCTACCCCCACATCGGTCCAAAGCCAGATCGACGGCAAAACCATCACCATCGAAACTGGGAAACTGGCGAATCAAGCCCACGGCAGTGTAACTGTCACCCTCGGCGAGACCATCGTCCTAGTGACGGCGGTGATGTCATCCAGGCCCCGGGCGGAGGACATCGATTTCCTGCCCCTGACCGTTGACTACGAAGAGCGCATGTACTCGGTTGGAAAGATTCCAGGGAGCTTCTTCCGCCGGGAGGGCCGCCCCGGACAGGACGGCATCCTAGCTTCCAGGCTCACAGACCGTTCCATCCGCCCATTGTTCCCCAAAGGTCTGCACAACGACATCCAGATCACCCTGACCATCCTGTCATCTGACCAAGAGAACCCACCAGAGATTCTGGGCATGATTGGCGCTTCAGCCGCCATTTCCATCTCCCAGATTCCTTTCAACGGCCCCGTCGCTTCCTGCCGGATTGCCTATATTGACGGTCAATACATCCTGCATCCCACCTACGAGCAAAGCAAAGAGAGCACGCTGAGCATGGTGGTCAGCAGCTCCCGCGACGCGATCTTGATGGTCGAGGCTGGCGCCAACGAGGTTTCCGAAGAAGTGATTCTGGAAGCCATTGGCAAGGCCCAAGATGCCAACTCAGCCACCATCGATATGATTGAAGACCTGACCCGAGGAGTTGGAAAGCCCAAGGTTGAAGTTGAATACGACCAGGCTGCCTCAGACGCCATTATCGCCAAGATCAAAGAGGTTGTTGGCTCCCGTTGGGACGACCTGCTCAGCCGCAACCCCGGCATGTACGAGATGGACGACGGCGAACACGAGATATCCGCTCTAGTTACCGAACAACTGAAAGACGATTACTCAAAAAACGCCATCGCCGAAGGTTTCAAAGCCGTATTCCGCGAGGCTGTTCGAGGCCGCATATTGCAACAGCACGTGCGTTCCGACGGCCGGGCCCTGGACCAAGTCCGCCCGATAAATTGCGAAACTGGCATCCTGCCCCGCACCCACGGCACCGGGCTGTTCACTAGGGGCGAGACCCAGGTCTTGTCCATCGTGACCGTTGCCTCCCTTAGTTTAAAGCAGACCATAGACAGCGTTGGACCCGATAACACGCGAAGGTTCATGCATCATTACAACTTCCCGTCGTACTCCACCGGCGAAGCCAGGAGAGCCATGTCCCCCGGACGCCGCGAGATTGGACATGGCGCTTTGGCAGAACGAGCCATCTCGCCCGTGCTGCCTTCCGAAGACGACTTCCCCTACGCGATCCGGATCGTTTCCGAGTGCCTGAGCTCCAACGGCAGCACGTCAATGGCCAGCGTCTGTGGCAGCTCATTAAGCTTGATGGACGCCGGAATCCCGATCAAAGCTCCCGTGGCCGGTATCGCCATGGGATTGATCACCGGCGATGACGGCCAGTACGCCATCCTGAGCGACATTCAGGGCATCGAAGACTTCCTTGGCGACATGGACTTCAAAGTGGCGGGCACCTCCGCTGGCGTGAATGCCCTTCAGATGGACGTCAAAACCACCCAACTGACCCCCAGCATCCTCAAAGAAGCCTTGGAGCAAGCTCGACAAGGCCGGATGCACATCATGGGTAAGATGAACGAAGCAATCTCCGAGTCCCGCACCCAGATGAGCGAACACGCGCCCAAGATGATTCGCATGAAGATCAAGGTCGAGAAGATCGGCGCACTCATCGGTCCTGGCGGCCGGGTTATCCGCGCCATCATCGAGGAGACCGGCACCAGCATCAATGTGGAGGACGACGGCTCCGTGACCATCGGCGGCGTCGATTCAGCCATGCTCGAGCTGGCCCAGTCCAAGGTCGACGCTCTCACCCGCGAGCTGGCCATCGGCGACATCTTCACCGGCAAGGTGGTCCGAATGACCAACTTCGGCGCCTTCGTGGAGTTGCTCCCCGGCAAGGACGGACTGATCCGTAACGGCGACTTAGGCGACATGGAAGAAGAGCTGACCGAAGGCACAGAGCTGACCGTCATAGTCCGTGAGATAGACTCTCAAGGGCGGGTAAACCTGTCCCGCAAGGCACTGTTCGGCGACGACAGCCCTCCGGCCCCTCGGCCCGATTCCGGCCCTCCCCGTGATAGGGGCGGAGATCGTGGTGGCGATAGAGGCGGGCGCGGTGGCTTCGGCGGAGGACGTGGCGGCGACAGAAGCGGTCCCCCTACTCGTGGTCCCGGCGGTCCCGGTGGACCCGGAGGCGGTGGACGCTTCCAAGGCCGCCGGTAAACCCACACACATCTAGATTCGCAAACCAACAGCCCGGTTCTTCCGCGTGTGGAAGAACCGGGCTGTTATTGTTTTCGGGAAACATCTGCATGCTATCATCAGGACTCAACTGCAGGCAGGCTCGCAGGCGCGAGGAATAGGAGTCGTCATGGCACCGTTAAAAGTTGTGATCAGCGGCGTAACCGGCAAGATGGGCGTTGAGACCGTCGGCGCAGTCAGCCGCGAAGAAGACCTGACTTTGGTCGGAGGAACCTGCGCCCATGACCGAGGTGGAGCGCTAACGACCCCAACCGGAGATGTTCCTCTATCCACAGACCTCGATTCTCTGCTGGAGCAAACACGGCCCGACGTGCTCGTGGACTTCACCAACGCCTCCGTCGCGATGGAAGCCGCCTCGAAAGCCGCCGCCCGGTCGATCCACATCGTCATGGGCGCCAGTGGATTCTCGGAAGACCAACTGAAGCAACTCGACGCAATGGCCAACGACAACGGCGTCGGCATCATCGTCGCGCCCAATTTCGCCCTGGGGGCAATCGTCCTCAAGAAACTGGCCGAACAGGCCGCGCCTTATTTCGAGTACGTGGACATCATAGAGTCTCATCACGAAGCCAAGATCGATTCACCCTCCGGGTTCGCTCTGGCCCTGATACGTAGCCTGGGCGGGAACAAACAGTTCACCCGCAACCAGCCTGAGACAGAAAACCTGGCCAATACCCGGGGCGGCGAACACAACGGGATATCGGTCCACAGCATCCGCATGCCCGGCAAGAGCGCCCACCATGAGGTGATCTTCGGTGCGGCGGGTCAAACTCTCTCCCTGCGTCACGACACCCTGGGCCGCGACTGCTACATGCCCGGAGTCGTCCGCTGCATTCGCGACGTTGTGACTCGTCCGGGCCTTGTGATAGGCTTGGAGAACGTGCTTGGCCTCTAGCCAGGCACGAATACCCGCTTTAGAAGAGATAAACCAGTGCAGGACTTAACCATCGCCGTAGTTGGCGCCACCGGAGCGGTAGGCGCCGAATTCCTCCGCATCGTGGAAACCCGCTACCCCAGCTTGCCCAACCTCAAGTTGTTAGCTTCCAGCCGCTCGGCCGGCAAGCGTATCAGCGTGGGTGGGAAGGAACTTGTGGTGGAAGAAGCGACGGAGAAGTCTTTCGATGGCGTGGATGTGGCGTTTATCTCCGCCAGTTCGGAGGTCAGCCACCGGCTCGCCCCGGCGGCGGTCGCGGCTGGCACTGTGGTGATTGACGACGGTTCGGCGTTCCGCATGGAGGACACGGTCCCGCTGGTAGTTCCCGAGGTCAACGGTGCAGACGTTGAATGGCATCAGGGGATCATCTCCATACCCAACTGTTCCACCACTCCCCTGGTGATGGCCGCCCATCCGCTGCACCAAGTTAACCCCATCAAACGGATAGTCGCCGACACCTACCAATCGGTTTCCGGCGCTGGCAGCGGAGCAATGGCCGACCTGCGGGAGCAATCGGAGAGACTGTTGGATGCGGATTCCAACACCAGCAAGTCTGGGAAAGGCCAGATCGCCTATAACGTTATCCCCCAGATAGACCGGTTCCTGGACACCGGCTACACCTTCGAAGAGCAGAAGATGCGGCAAGAATCTCAAAAGATTCTGCATGCCCCGGAGATACGGATATCCGCGACCTGCGTGCGGGTGCCGGTATACATCTCCCATTCCGCCTCAGTCCACATAGAGTTCACCGAGCCAATGCCCGTGGCGCAAGCTAGAGAGCTCCTGTCCGCCATGCCCGGAGTGACTGTTCTGGATGACCCCGAGACTGGCGAGTACCCCATGCCCTGGGACGTGGCTGGCGAAGATGACGTTTTCGTGGGCCGCATCCGGCAGGACCTATCCCACCCCAACGGCCTGGTCCTGTGGATCGTGTCCGATAACCTGCGCAAAGGCGCGGCGCTCAACTCGCTACAGATCGCCGAGGAGCTTGTCTCCCGGGGCAGGTTGAAGCCAAAGCACACCAGCGGAGTGACCGGCTAGGCCGTAAAACTGCGGTTAGGGCACTCTCAAAACGGCCACTTCTTGGCCGTTTTTCATTTTCCAGGGAGGAATATCCCTCGTGGGCTACCTGGGGATGCGATATGGGTTATTCACGGGTATAATGCAACAAATCTCAAGGCCGACGTGGCTTGGGCGCAATTACAGGAGGCGAACATGGTAGAGATAGGAAGGCTACTCACAGCAATGGTGACTCCCTTTGACGACGAGGGTGAGGTCGACTATGGGCAAGCCAAGAAGCTCGCACATGCCCTTCTGGACTCCGGAAGCGACGGAGTGGTTTTGTCCGGCACCACCGGTGAATCTCCCACGCTGACCACAAACGAGAAGATGCGCCTGTTCAGCGAGGTAAAGGAATCGGTCGGGGACAAAGGCGTTGTGATTGCTGGGACCGGCACCTACAGCACCGCTGAGAGCATCGAACTGAGCCAGGAAGCCGAGAAACAGGGCGTCGATGGCCTGCTTCTAGTGGTGCCTTACTACAACAAACCCCCGCAAGAGGGGATCTATCAACATTTCAAGGCCATCGCAGGCAAGACCAACCTGCCGTGTATCGTCTACAACATCATGGGCCGCACCGGCGTGAACATGACCGACGAGACCACGATCCGCCTGAGCAAGATCGACAACATCGTCGGCACCAAGGAAGCCAGCGGCGATATGAATCAGATTGCCCGCATCATCGACGGCGCACCGGACTTCAAGGTTTGGAGCGGAGACGACAACCAGACGTTCTTGATCATGTCCATGGGCGGTTACGGTGTCGTCAGCGTTGTTTCGCACCTGGTGGGGGCGCAGATCAAGCATATGATGGGCCTGCTGCTGGAGGGCGACGTTGAGGGCGCTGCTGCCGAGCACCGCCGCCTACTTCCCATCTTCCTAGGCATGTTCACCGAGTCCAATCCGATCCCTGTCAAATACGCGGTGAACCGCATCGGCCTAAAGGTGGGAGACCCCAGGCTACCCATGGTCCCGCCAAGCGAAAAGACCATGGCCCACGTAGACAAATTGCTGAGCCGCTACGATATCGACCTGCCGATCTCAGCATAATCGACCGCAAGGCAATAACCATTCGATAAAAAAGCCCCGTCCTTCCGTGCCGGAAGGACGGGGCTTTAATTTTTCTGGGAAAGTAGCTGGAAAAAGGGCCGTCTAGGTAAACACCGGCTCCACTTGAATTGTCTCGCCTCGGCTGGGACCCGTAGATATGATCTGAGCGCGGCACCCAACGAGTTCTTCGATACGTTTCACGTAGGCCAAGGCGTTTTCCGGAAGCTGTGAGATTTTGGTGGCGCTTGCGGTCGGTTGGTCCCAACCGGGCAACTCCTCATACACCGGTTCGCATCGGTTCAATAACCCCGTGTTGGCCGGGAACCGATCCAAACTCTCTCCGTTCACTTTATATCCGACACACACTTTTACTGAGTCGAAATCATCGAGGATATCGAGGCGAGTCAGCACGATTCCAGTGAACCCATTAACCAACTGGCTGTACTTCGCGGCCACTCCGTCGAACCATCCGATGCGCCTGGCCCGGCCTGTGGTCACACCGAATTCCTGAGCCTTTTCGCGGATCTCCTCAGCTTCTTCGTCGCTGACCTCCGACGGCATGGGCCCGCCACCAACCCGCGTGGAATAGGCTTTGAACACGCCTAGCACTCCCTTGATCGCCTGGGGGTTCAACCCCAACCCGGTGCAAGCGCCGCCGATGGATGGGGACGACGAGGTCACGTAGGGATATGATCCGTGGTCTATGTCCAACAGGGTGCCCTGGGCGCCTTCTAACAGCACTTTTTTGCCTTGGCTGAGCAGGTCCTGGACCAGTTGCTCAGTCGCCATGGCATAGGGCGCCAGTTGTTCAGCCCAGACGCGGCACTTGGCCAGAACGTCGTCCAATACCAACGGCTCTCCGCCGTAGATCTTGGTGATTAGAGCGTTTTTGTGCTTCAGGGTCTGTTCCACCATCGGCACGAGGGCATCCCAGTCCAACAGGTCGCCGACTCTGATGCCCATGCGGCCTGTCTTATCCATGTACGCCGGTCCGATTCCGCGGCCGGTGGTACCGATGGCCGCTTCGCCTCTGGCCTGCTCTTCCAGGTTGTCTAGGAGCACGTGGTAGGGCATGATGACGTGGGCGCGTTCGCTGATGTAGAGCTTGGCGGTGTCTATGCCGCGTGCCTTAATCTCGGTAAGCTCATTGAGCAACACGCCGGGGTCAACCACAACGCCGTTGCCGATGATGCCATACACGTTCGGCCAGCAGATGCCCGATGGCACCAGATGCAACTGGAAGGTGCCCTTGTCGTTGACAACCGTATGTCCGGCGTTGTTGCCTCCCGCATAACGGACTACGGCGTCAACATCCCCGGCAAGATAGTCGATTACCTTTCCTTTGCCCTCGTCACCCCATTGACCGCCGATAACCGCGTATGCCGGCATCCCTGATATCCCACCTTACAAAAAAACATACTCGTCCCCAGGTAGGGGATAGACCAACACGAGTATATCAAAATCGTTTTCCCTGGGGAAGGCAGAAAAAGTGATAAAGAATGGGAATACATAACCAATTAGCATAACTTCTCTCTCAGATAACACCTTTACGTGCCCAATCCAGCATTGACACCAAATTTCGACGCCGACTATAATCCCCGCGCCCCGGCTAAGGCGTAGAATAGAAAAGCGGCCCGACGCCTAATCAAACCGGGCCAGATCAACCCGGCCAAAGTCATTTAAGTCATTCATTTAAGTCATTCAGGATCAGAGTTTTATCATGGCCCTCAGAGAAAAACTGGAAGAAGACATCAAAGATTCGATGCGCAATCGTGACCAGGCACGGTTGGATGCCCTGCGTTACCTGAAGTTCGCCGTCCAAGCCGTCGAGAAGGAACAAAAGAAGGAATTGGACGACGCCGACATGATTGTTGTCGCCACCAAGCAGGCCAGCGACCGCCGGGACAGTATCAGGGCCTTCGAGGAAGGAGGCCGAGACGCCATGGCGGCCAAAGAAGCTGCCGAACTCAAGATACTCGAAGAATTCCTCCCGCCCCAGATGAGCGTGGAAGACCTTGCCAAGCTCATAAGGGACACGGCCACTGAAGTCGGCGCGGCTTCGCCTCAGGACAAGGGCAAACTCATGGGTAAACTCATGCCCCAGGTTCGCGGGAAGGCCGACGGCACAGTGGTCAATCAGATGGCAACCGAGTATCTGGAGTCTCTGGCCTGATGCGATTCGGCATTCTGGTTTTCCCCGGCACTTGGAGCGACACCGACTGCTATTACCAGGTAAGGGACATCCTGGGGCAGGACGCCGAGTACGTCTGGCACCAAGAAACCAGTCTCGACTCGTTCGACTCTGTGATTCTGCCCGGCGGATTCTCCTACGGCGACTATCTCCGCCCTGGGGCCATAGCACGGCTCTCTCCGGTGATGGACGCCCTGGGCAAGTTTGTCGAATCTGGAAGAACCGCCATCGGCATCTGCAACGGCTTCCAGATACTCTGCGAATCGGGCCTGCTACCCGGGGCTCTTCTGCCCAACCAACACTTGGAATACCGCTGCCAGTGGACCAATCTGCGCACGGAGCGTGTCGACACCCCCTTTACCCAGTCCTGCGGGCCGGGTCAGCTATTGAACGTGCCCGTCTCCCACGGCGAGGGCAATTATTTCGCCGACCCCGCCACGCTGGCACGGCTTGAAGAGGAGGGAAGGGTGCTCTTCCGGTACTGCGACGAGTCGGGTAAGGCCACCATTGAGGCAAACCCCAACGGCTCGGCCAACAACATCGCCGGTATCATCAACGAAGCTGGCAACGTGCTGGGAATGATGCCCCACCCCGAACGAAGCTGCGAAGCCATCCTCGGCAGCACCGACGGCAATCTAATCTTTGAGTCGATAATCGCCAGTTGCAGGCAGGGCTAGCCAGCCCGATGCTGGCCGTTGGACTATCTATAATCGCCGCCTTCGGCTTCGCGAGTTCGGCGATCCTTTCGCGCCAGGGAATGCAGACCATATTCCCCCTGCCGGGCGTCATGGTCTCCCTCTTCTTCAGCTTCCTGCTTGCGTCTGCGATGGCGTTGCTGTTCGCCTTTTCCGACCTCGGCAATATCCCGAGGGTAGCGATTCTCTGGATCGTCGGACTGGGAGTCATAAATTTCCTGGGCGGCCGGTCCCAGAACTTTCTGTCGGTCAATCTGATCGGCGCATCCAGAGCCAGTCTGATCATATCTTCGCAAGCCCCTTTCGCGGCTGTCTTTGCCGTGGCATTCACCGGAGAGAGCCTCCATCCGGTAGTGGCCTTGGGCACTGTCGGGGTGGTCTGTGGTCTACTTTTCGCCAACGGGGATTCCATATCGATGGGTTGGCGGACTGATAAATCATTCATCCTGGGCTATCTGATGGCGTTTGGGCGCGGGCGCCTCATATGGGGCCACCAACGTGATGGCTAAACAGGCCATCGAAGTATTTGACTCTCCGCTCGTTATCACGGCCTTTAGCATGCTTATCGGTTTGGTGGTGCTGACGCCACTGATCGGCGCTAGCGCTGCCCACACCGGGGTGATCCGGCCCGTCAACACCGGTCTCCCGGTACCCCAGGGGTTCCTTAGGTCGTTGTTCTCTTTCAAATACGTTGCGATGGCCGGTCTGGCCTCAGGGGTCGCCGTTATCGCCTTGTACAACGCAGTGCAGCGGGCTGACGTGGTAATCATCAGTCCCATCGTATCCAGCAGCCCATTAGTTACCCTGGCATTGGCCCACCTGTTCTTAGGCAGGTTGGAACGAGTAACCCGGCGTTTGGCCGCCGGGGCCGTCCTCACCATCGCCGGAGTCATTATGGTGGTGGTGGGTAGTCAACTTTGATCAGTAGGCACGATAAATCATGACCACGATAGCCTTATCCTTGCTGTCGGGCTTCGGGTTCGGCGCCGCCGCCATCCTCGCCAGGATCGGCATGCAGGGCATGAGCCCCTTGCCAAGCACTCTGGTCTCGGTGATCGTAAGCTTCTTCCCAACGGTCATCCTAGCCTTGATCTTCGCCCTATCCGACTTCAATGACCTGCCAGCGGTTGCCTTCGCCTGGTTTTTTCTTCTTGGCATAGTCAATTTTCTGCTCGGGCGGACCTCCAGCTACCAAGCGATCGGGCGTATCGGCGCATCCCGTACTGCCGCCATCCAGGGTACGGCAGCGGTATTCGCCAGCATCTTCGCCATTTCCATCACTGGTGAGCGGCCTCATTTCGTGGTCTTGCTGGGAACTTTAACCGTGGTCACGGGCCTTACAGCCGCCCTCGGTCCATCTATCCGCGAGGGCATGACGAATCACAAGGTGGCCCTCATCGGCTATGGCATGGCCCTCGTTGCCGCCGCTTCCTACGGCGGCACCAACGTCATCGCCAAAGAACTAACCCAGGAGTACGGGTCTCCGTTGATGGTCTCGTCATTCGCTCTGTTCTTCGGCATCATCATCCTTTCGCCAATAACAGGACTCAAAACGGTTCGGGAGGTCCGCGCGTCCCGGGGAAACCCGAGATTCGCCATATCAGCCGGTCTTTCCGGCCTCGCTGCGGCCACGGGGGTAATCTGTCTTTACTACGCCCTGCAACGTGCCGACGTGACCGTGGTCGCTCCGATAGTGTCCACCAATCCCATCGTCACATTGATCTTGGCCCAGATATTCATCTCCCGCATGGAAGACCTGACCAAGTGGTTGTTCTTGGGGGTCGGCATCACGGTGGCCGGAGTGATCGTAGTGTCCTTAGGGAGCACGCTCTGAGGCCCAATGCGTGGCTTATGGGGCTTACGCCCAGGGCAATCGCATCTCATAGGGATAACACCTTGAGAAGGTAGTCTTCATCCCAACCGGCCCTCAG
>JAQBXL010000103.1 GCA_027624135.1 Chloroflexota bacterium | reverse complement strand
CACCACTGCTTTCTCGCCCCAGAACCCCCCGAGAGGGGCCGCACCCACCGCAGGCGGTGGATCTGGGTACCCTGGATTTCGTCTTGAATCTTGGGCTGTTGAGGGCTTTTCGCCGTCACCTGTCGAATGAGTCCAAGATGATTAATCTATTTGACGGAGAATCCGACTAATCTGAGAAGATAACGGCGGTGATACCGTGAAATTTTTATTAAACAACAAACAACGTGATAGCTAGAAGACTGGCGAAACATCGTATGCCCCTGCCTAGCCAGATCTGAAATATAACGACAAGGCCAATTCGTAGATAATATATTGTAGTTAATATCCGGTCTTATGATATGCTTTTCCGAGCCCGGCCAGACCACACCGGGCCACCTGGGGGACTAAAAATAATCGCTGCTCCACCTACTTCTTCGAACCGAGGCATCGGCCGTCTCAACGGCGTTTTCTACGGCTGGTGGCTCGTCGGCATCAGCGGTTTCGTAATGGTGATCTCCACCGTTCCGTTGTTCCACGCCATGAGCGTTTGGGCCGTGGCTCTGGAGCGCGAATTTGGTTGGAGCTCGACACAATTGGCCTTCGCCCTCACCTTCACCCGGGTAGAGGGCGGGCTGGTGGGCCCTCTGGAAGGTTATTTAACCGATAAAGTCGGCACTCGCCGGATGGTGTTGATCGGACTAATTAGCCTGGGCGCGGCTTTCATCTTCTTCGGCCAGGTGCAAAACCTGTGGATGTTTTACCTGGCCTACGTATTGATGGCCGTGGGCCAGGGAATGGGTAGTTGGATCCCTCTGATGACTATGCTTACCCGGTGGTTCAACCGCCGGAGAGCCATGGCGATTGGCTGGTCCAACATGGGAAGTCGGCTAGGCGCGTTGTTATTGGTACCGGCGATCGCATGGTCCATTGATCCCGACCAAGACCGCCTGGGCTGGCGCTTGACTGCCACCATCTTGGGTGTGTTCATGATTTTGGTGGCCGTCCCCATATCCAGGCTTATTCGGAACCGCCCGCAAGACATTGGACTTTTGCCGGATGGTGACAAGCCTGTTCCTGATGGCGCCGCCTCGGGACATTCCGGTGAGGCGGACTTCACCGCTTCCGAAGCCATGCGGACCCCGGCCTTTTGGCTGATCGCGTTTGGCCACGGTTTCACGTCAATGGTGATCCTGGCCATAATGGTCCATTTGGGTTTGCTCATGGATAGGGATCAAGGCTACGCTCTGCAAGACGTCGCCTTCGTGGTTAGCGTTTACACCGCCGTGGCCATGGTGTTCCAACTGGTGGGGGGGTATGTAGGGAGTCGTATCCCGATCAGGATCGCCCTCGCCTTTTTCACCAGCCTGCAGGCCGTGGGCGTTATTGTCTTGGTCCTCGCGGACTCACTGACCATGTACTACGCCTTTGCGGTGCTCTTCGGCGCGGGCTTCGGCGGGCGCAATCCCCTGACGGTAGCCATTCGGGGCGACTATTTCGGCTCCGCGTCCTTCGGGAAGATCTTGGGCTTTTCCACCGTACCCATGAATCTGTTGCTTCTGATTGCCCCTCCGTTGGTTGGAAGGATGCGTGATGTCCAGGGGGATTACACAGACGGATTCATCGTGATGATTCTAGCCAACTTTGCCGGTGCAGTGTGTTTCCTGCTGGCCAAACGGCCCATAAAAAAACCGACACCCCAGTTCACCGAAGTGTCCTAAAGCGCCGGTTGGATTCGCCTGAATTTACTATACCGGCACTTAGATATGTGCCGACCGGTCGGGTGCGATTACGACTCCTGAATCTCCACGTCGATTATCTCAATGGCTGTGGTCGGCGTGGAAGCCTCTCCGCCCCTGCTGGCAGCCACCGGTGATGTGGCGATGGCGTCCAACACGTCTTCGCCGCCGGTTAGGTTGCCGAAGATCGTGTAATTGGGCGGCAAGCCTGCATCCGCGCCGTGGACGATGAAGAACTGGCTGCCGTTGGTGTTGGGGCCGGCGTTGGCCATGGCCAGCGTTCCTTTCAAGTACTTCCGGGACACAGCCTCATCTTGGAAGCGGTAGCCGGGCCCTCCGGTGCCATCCCCCGTGGGGCAGCCGCCTTGAATCATGAAGTTCTTGATCACCCGGTGGAACTGACCTTTCTTGTAGAACCCGGCCCGAGCCAGGAAGACGAAGTTATTAACCGTTACTGGAACCTCAGAAGCGAAAAGTTCTGCGGTCATGTCGCCGTGATTGGTTTTGACCGTCGCTATATAGGTCTTGGACTCGATAATGGTCATTGCCGGCGGCGCTGAAAACTGCTGGGCCATCGGTTTCCTCCGGTCCGTTGATGCAAAGTTATTGAGCCTGGATTGTAGCATCTGGAAGCTGGAGGAGAAAGTCGCCGCATAGACATAAGAAGACCCGTCCTTCCCCGGTATTCCGCAGTATTCCAAAGAAGGGCGGGTTTTTCAGCAACTATACTTGTCCGTACAAAACCCGGCTGCGCCGGTTACCGGCGGTTGTGGGTTTTGGTTTCGGCCCAGGCCGCAATCTTGGGCAGGGCGGCGTCGATGTCCCGCTGGTCCACCTGCCTGGCAATGTCCTCGGCCTCGCACCGGATCAGCATGATGGGCAGCCGGTTCTTGATCTTGTCCAGCGTCCAAGCTAGCGAGTCGCCCTCGGCAGTAAAGTCCAACATCAGGCGCTCGTTCTTCTTCACAGTGGCGTTCCGGTAATGGTAGTGGGGCGCCACCCGGAAGCAGTCGAAGCGCAGCAGCTCCTTGTCCTGCCCTTCAAGATGGTCGCTGTAAACATGGATACAGACGCCCTCTTCGGCGCCTTCGTGGAGCGTTCGGTATTCTAGGCCAAAGGTAACCGCTCCTGCTTGGATCAGCTCTTCAGGTCCGCCCGTCTCACCACCCATCTGCGCATGCATCGTTTGTTGTGCCATGTCGCGCCTCCTTAGATTTGAGATTCCGGTCGGGATTCCGGCCATGATGCAGAATTATACCCCGTAAACCTTGACGCCCCAAGCGACGTTTTCAATGGTGAAAATGGCAAGGAATTAGGAACGCTCTGGCCTATAATTGAATCGCACGGTTGGCTATTTAATTACTACCGTTGGAGATCCTCTGGAGACCGTGTGCATCCAAATAATTGAGCAGACGGTCTTTGCTTGGAACGACCTGAAAGACTCGTAATAAATGCAGAGAAGGGGGCCGAAGTTGGAGATTCTTGAGCAGATGGGGGCCGAAGGCCACGAGCAAGTGGTGATGGTCTCCGACGCCGGTTCAGGTCTCAAGGCCATCATTGCGATTCATGACACCACATTGGGGCCGGCCTGTGGCGGCACTCGTATCTGGCCTTATGAGTCAGAACAAGAAGCGATGTGGGACGCGCTTAGGCTATCCCGAGCCATGACTTACAAGGCGGCCGCTGCGGACCTGCCGTTGGGCGGCGGCAAGGGAGTGATCATCGCCGACTCCCATACCGCTAAGACCGAGGCTCTGATCCGGGCTTATGGGCGGTTTGTGGATACCCTGGGCGGACGCTATCTAACCACCACCGATGTTGGCACCACGGGCCGCGACCTGGAATACATCAAACAAGAGACTGACTATGTAGTTGGTCTGCCCATCACCTCTGGCGGCAGCGGCGACACTTCGATAATGACCGGGCTGGGCATCTACATGGGGATGAAGGCCTGCGCCAAAGAGATTTGGGGCAGCGACTCGCTGATGGGTAAGACCGTGGCCATGCAGGGCTTCGGCAAGGTGGCGATCCAAACCGCCCACCACCTGATGAAAGAGGACGCCAAACTGGTGGTGACTGACGTTTTCGATGGAGCGCTGGACCGAGCCCGCGACCTGGGCCTCGCTGTGGTCGCGCCGGACGACATCTACGATGTGGACTGTGACATCTTCGCGCCCTGCGCCTTGGGCGGGGTGATTAACCCTGCCTCCATTGCCCGGTTGAAGTGTAAGTTGGTGGCCGGGGGGGCCAACAACCAACTATTCTCCGACACCGACGGTGAATCATTGCACCGGCTGGGCATCATCTACGGTCCAGACTACATATTAAATAGCGGCGGCATCATCAACGCCGAGGCAGAGATCGGCCGGCAATACAATTCGGACCGGGCCAGGGAAAAAACCGAGCGCATCTATGAAATCATGGAAAGGGTGATTGCCCGCTCCAAGCGTGAGGAGATCCCCACCGCCAAGGCTGCGGACCGGCTGGCCGAAGACCGGCTAAGTTCGGTGCGGAGCATACGGAGAGTCTACCGGTCCAGGTAAACAACCTAATCAAGCAGAGTCAATAAAACGGGCTTCCCGAATCATCGGGAAGCCCGTTTGTTTTGCCAATTCTCGTTAGAGGGTTCTACGAGGCTTTGGACTCTGCCTGGAAGCCGCCATCCCGGTGAGCGGAGTCGCAGAATGGCTTTTTTTCTGAAAGGCCGCAGCGGCACATGCTGACCCACTGCCCTTCTGGAATCTCGTAGTTGTTCCCATCTTTGTCCGTGATTGTTACGGGGCCGGTTACGCGCAAGGGTCCGTTCTCTCGAATCTCGATGTTCACATCTGCCATTTCAAATCCTCCGTCACTACTCAAATTCCGGATAGATGGGCGGGCCGAATTAGGCGTCACGCCAACTATCGCTAATCGAAAGTTAGTCTGCCACTAGGTGTTGGGGGTGTCAAGTTGGCCGGCAACACCCGGAACGGCAGACGCGAAACCCGTGGGTCAATCAGATGCGGAGCCTGCCGCAATGGATTCAGACTCTTGATCCGGCACGGGTTTTGGCCGCTCCCCTCTGAACAAAGCGAGCGCGATGCCGATCATCAGCAGTCCCGCCATCATCAGGAACGCCCATTTTAGTCCGGCCACGAACGCCCCGGCGACGGCTGGCGACACAGCGTCCAGGCTTGGTTCCACACCTCTGGACCCCATCGTGGCCACAACCACCGTGGTGGCGACGGCGATGCTGACCACGTTTGCTGAATTCCGGACAAGTTGTGTCAGCGCGGAGACGACACCGTATTGTGACCGGTCCACCGCGCTCAAGATGGAACTGTTATTGGGCGAATTGAACAGAGCCGTGCCAGCGCTTTGGAACATCAGCATGATCACGATCAACAACACTGGAGAGGACTCGGTAAGGGTGCTGGCCAGGATGATCCAGGCGATGGTCGAGAGAGCTAATCCTCCCACTGTCAGTCCCCGCCATCCGAAGCGGTCAGACAACCGGCCGCTGATCGGGCCGATCACAACCATGCAGAGCGCAGGCGGGATCAGCAACAGACCCACGTCTCTGGGCCCGAACTCTAGCACTCGCTGCAGGTAAAAGGGCATCATGAACCGCGCTGCCGAACTGCCAAGAAACGAGAACCAGCCCGCCGCCACGCCGAGGGCCACCAGCTTCCGTTTGAATAGCCTCATGTCCAGCATCGGAGACGATGAGCGCAACTCCCACCAAACGAATGCCGCTGCCGACAATGCTGTAACGGCCGCGCCTAATAAGAGGATTCCTGAGGTCCAACCCACTCGGTCACCGTTGCCAACCACCAGTAAGAACCCCATAAGGGCCATACCGGACAATGTTGCCCCGCCCCAGTCGAAACTCGGGCGTTTCTCGCCATCCGCCGGAGGTTCGGGCTTGTCTGCCGGAAGGATTAACATGGAAACGAAGATGGTGAAGACACCTATGGGCACATTGGCGAAGAAAACAGATCGCCACTCAAAGGCGCTGACCAGTAGACCGCCGATCGCTGGCCCCGCGACAGCGCCAGCTCCAACCACGCTCAGATGGGTGCCCAGGGCCTTGCCCCGTTCTGTTCCAGGGAAATTGGAGATCACCATGGCTATGCCGGCGCTCTGCACCATCGCTGAGCCCACACCCTGAAACACCTTGGAAGCGATCAAGGTACCCAGGGTCGGGGACGCCCCAGCCAGTCCAGCTGCTACCGTAAATATGACCATCCCCCCGACGTACACTTGCTTCCGCCCAATGATGTCGCCCAGGCGGCCCATCGGCAGTATCAGGACGCTTATGGCCAGTGCGTAACCCACAATGATCCATTCGACCGTGGGCAAGTCAGACTCGAAATGCCGCTCGATACTTGGCAGCGCCACGAGAACGCTGCCGTGGTCGGCGACAGACAAAAAAGTGCCAATGGCGATGGTGCTGAACACCCACCACTTGTAACTGGCGCTGGTTTTGATGGCAGAGATCAAAGCCTTCGTCCGCCCTTAAGTCCATCCCAAGATCCAGCCCAAGATATCAACGGGCCTGCCTAACACTGGGAAGAATCATATACGAGATCAACCCCAAGACAAGGCCGGCCACGCCAACCACCGTCAGTGCCACCACCACGGTTGTGAGGTCGACCAACAGTCCAACTGCCAGGCTGGACATGAAGACGAAACCCTGGCTGTACAGATGCAGGCTCGTGATGCGGCTTCGGAGGTGGTCAGGCACTATGGATTGGATCAAGGTGCTGGATGATGTGCGGAAAGTCGCCTGGGCCAGCGACATCAAGGCGATCAACATCAGGGCTGGGATCAGCCAGTGGGAATGAGCGAACAACACGATAGAGATTGAGCTGAGCAGGACTGCCCACAGGCAGATCAGTCCCCGGTTGTGGCCGAATCCCACCGAGGCGATTGTCAGGGCGGACAGGAGACCGCCGAACCCGGTTACGGCCAGCATGTAACCGCCCACATCGGCGCTTCGGCCCAACACCTCAACGGTGAAGATGGGCAGCATGAACCAGACCGGATGGAGCAGAACGTTGGGGATGAACCCCAATAGGATCAGGTGAAAAATAACCCGTTCCTGCTTCCTGACGTATTGGATGCCCTCCTTGAAGTTGGCCCAGGGAGAGCCGCCAGAGTCGGCCGGGCGTTGCAGAAAGTAAGGCGTCTTCATCGGGAGGAAGGACAGCACAGTGGCTGCGTACAGGGAGGCCTCGATGGCGAAATTCCAGGTGAACCCAATGGTGGTTATCAGTATCCCGCCGATGAACGGGCCAATCATCCGGGTGCCGGTGATGGTCAAAGTGTTGGAGGCGTAAGCATTGACCAATGCTTCCCTGGGGACTGTATTAGCCACCAGGGTCTGGCGCATCGTCAGGGTAGTCGACCAGCACACACCCGACACTAGCACGTAGATATAGGCATGCCACCATTCAACGTGGCCCGAATACACGACTAGAGCAAATACGACGGCAGCGCAGGCCATGAAGCTCTGGATGCCCATGACCAGTTTTCTGCGGTCAACCCGGTCGCCGAGCACCCCGGCCCAAGGGCCTATGATCAATGTGGGCAGGGTAGTCATTCCACCCACGGTGACCACCAGAAGCCCCGAAGACGCAAATGAATCAGTAAGGTCCCGCACTAACCATCCAACCGAGAGCAACTGCAGCCATTGGGCAGTGTTCGCGAAGACGTTGCCCATCCATAGGAACCGGAAGTCTCGGTAGGCCTTCCACGAATCTAATGTCTGTAGACGCCATTTGTGGACGGGGCGCGGGACTGGGCCCGGGGCTGGATCGCCAGTCTGTTTTTCGCTTGGTCCTTCGCTTGGTCTTTCGCTTGGATTAACGATGGTGGGACTCTTGACGCTTTATGTTGGTGTCGGTTAGATTCAATGCGAGTCCTGTATAGCAGGACATTTCAATACTGAGATTTAGGAGGTTACCAATATGCCTCTGTACGAATACCTCTGTCCTACCTGCGACCATAAGTTCGAAAAGCTCCAGTCGATGAGCGCTACGGGTTCCGACTGCCCCAATTGCGAGCAGCCGGCCAAACGTGCGATATCTGTATTTGCGGCGGTAACCAAGGGTGGCGCCACTGAGATGCCCAGCGCCATGAGTCCGCTGCCCCCATTGGGCGGTCGTGGAGGCGGTTGCTGTGGCGGTGGATGTGCCTGCGGTTAGTCCCCGACAATTGAATCGTTCATGAAACAGGGGCAAGTTCAACTTGCCCCTGTTTTTTCTGCCTGGCGTAACGTGCGGTGTAACGTGCTTAGATGCTGGCTGTTTGGTAGCTCAGGTTCCCTTCGCCCCTTTCAGACCGTTCATCACCCGCTGCCATCCGCCATAGCGCCGGTGCACCAGGTAGGCGCTTCCCGCCACGGTCAAAACCAATGCTCCGATGATGGCGCGGACCGCCACCCACATGGTGGCGTCAAACCAAAAATTCTGTGGGAAGATGCGGACCAGATAATCGGTCCGTGGGTCTAATTGCCAGAAGTCGTTGGCGAAGCTGAGCTGGTGGAACTTCAAGAATACGCTGTCGAATCCAACCAGGGCCACGGCTCCAAAGATTACCAGCAATCCCAGGGTCAGTCCACCGCCCCCCAGCGCTCCCTTGGCCAATGGTTCGACGAAATGTCTTTTTTGCAAAGCGAAACCGGCCACGACCACAGTTGCTAGATATATGGCTGAGAGGAGGGTCAGTAGATACACGGCCCGCACCAATTGTTTCACGTCGCTCATGTGCGCAACTTCGCGGTCGTTGAACAGGTCTTGCTCTTGCCCGAAGATCCTGGTGCGGACTTCAAGCGGTTCCTCGCCCGAGTTGATGTAGCTGCGGATGTCGGCGCCAACCTGACGCAGATCGCTATCGGTGATGCCGGAGATGCGCGAGATGGAATATTTCTCGAATCCGTCGTTGTACAGGCCGGGGCTGTTGAACGCCCAGGTAACGCTGCCGGTGATCAGAAACAATGGCATGGCGATTATGAATAGCGCCCAAGGGATCCAGCCTACGCGGCTCATGCGTTCTCCGAGGTGGCTGACCGATCCAATCGTGAGGATAGCGCCCTAAAAACAAGCGCAAACCATGCTGGCCGGTCCAAATCTAACTTAGCACCGGCTGGCTTGTGAAGCAAGAATCCGGCGAACTATAATCCGTCCATGACGCCTGAAGATAAAACATCGCAGAACGAGGCCCAGAGCCAACCCTTTTCCGACCAAGAACTGGGCACGTTTCAAACTCTGATCGATATCGTGGCCCGCCTACGCTCCCCTGCCGGATGTCCCTGGGACCTGGAGCAGACCCACAATTCCCTGAAACGTAATCTCCTGGAAGAGTGTTACGAAGTCATAGAGGCCATCGACAAAGGCGAACCCGAAGTTCTATCCGAGGAACTGGGTGACTTGATCGTGCAGGTTGCCTTCCACGCGGACATTGCCAAGCAAGCGGGCGAATTCCAGATCGAAGATGTGCTTCGCCAGATCAACAGCAAACTGGTTCGCCGCCATCCCCACGTTTTTGCCGACGGGCACGCTGAGGATGCCCGGGAGGTTGAGCGCAACTGGGAGCAGATCAAAGAGCAGGAACGCCAAGCCAATGGGCAGAGGCAATCACCGGTAGAGGGCATCCCCAACGGCCTGCCAGCACTGTCATACGCTCAGTTGATGCAGGAGCGGGTTGGAAAGGCGGGCTTCGAGTGGGAAGATGTCTCGGGGGTGCTGGACAAGATCATCGAAGAGGTGGCCGAGTTCAGAGCCGCCGCTACCCCAGAAGAAAAGCTACACGAGTTGGGCGACCTACTGTTCTCCATGGTCAACCTAACGCGCTGGTCCGATGTGCATGCGGAGGATGCCCTGCGCCAGGCCAACCAGCGTTTCGGACGGCGTTATCTCAGCATGGAGAGCCTTGCCTCGGAGAGGGGGCAGGACTTTAACTCCCTCCCCCTGGCTCAGAAAGAAGAGCTCTGGCAAGAGGCCAAGCGGCTGGTGGGTTAGCCAGAGTCTACTCGTGGGGTATCAGGGGAAGGATAGCGAAGGCTATCGACTTCCACGTGGAAGCCGGGCCGTCTCCCCGTATCATCACTGACAAGACACGCCCCTCTACACTGGACGTGTATTCTTCCATACCGTCGAACCAAAGCTGTAGATCGGCGTTTTCCCTGACCCGTTTCTCCAGCCGCCGTGCATTCTCGTCCGCTGCTTCAGCGTCGCTGTGCACCAACGCCAGTGCCAAATATTCACCGGTATCGTCTCGTCCAACTCCAGTTGAGAAGGCCAGATAGGGCAGAAGCAGCGAAGAATTTCCTATTTCAGCAATCAACTTTTCGCGGATATCGGGTGAGGTAGCCATAGTGGGTGTATCGTCCGGAACCGATCGCACCTTGTGGGTCTGGTCGCTGAAGAACGCGGCATAAGCGCCTAACTTGGACATGGCCTGCCCTAAGAGACGGAATTCATCAACGTCAGCGAGTGATGGCACATCCCCGGCCCTGGAATCTATCAGTGCCTTCATGCCGGGCGTTTCTATGGTCCGGTAGACGTAGTCGCTGGAGACTGCGATGCGGCCGCCCCGGCCCAGGTGATCGAAAGCAGGCGGTTTATTTCTTCCCCTGATCTCCCCCATATTCCCCTCCCTAGGAGTAGAACGAGACATCGCTGTGAGTCACTATGTCTGGTGGTGGGCATTCGGAACAAGCTGTCAGTGCCTTAGCAGTGGCGGCCGGGTCGAAACGCCCCCGAACAACCTCCAACACAAAGGGTGGAGGAAATCCTGCTGTCACGCTCTGGTCAACGTTCCGACCGTCAAAAGCGAGGTACTGACGTCTGGGGTTCGCGATGGCATCACTGGTTAAGCCGGAGATATACGGGGCCTCTGACTTAGGTGGACCCAATCATTAAGACAGGATTGGGGTGATATTAAGTGAGGGTCCCGCTGTCTCCGCGAAGTCTACCAACTCTCTGCCGGGGAACCACCTCCTCGCTTTTGCCTTTTTAGTCGGTTCAGCCGAATCACCGTTGAACACTTCTGCCGGCGTTCGGTAGCCCAGGGCCTGATGGGGCCAGGGCAATCGCATCTCATAGGGATAACACCTTGAGAAGGTAGTCTTCATCCCAACCGGCCCTCAGTC
>JAQBXL010000102.1 GCA_027624135.1 Chloroflexota bacterium | reverse complement strand
CCACCACTGCTTTCTCGCCCCAGAACCCCCCGAGAGGGGCCGCACCCACCGCAGGCGGTGGATCTGGGTTGTATTTCACTGCTTGACCATGTGTCCAGCAATGCTATAATTCCCGGCGCAGGAGGTGTTCTATTGGAACCGTTTGAATTTGTATCACCTAATAGCATCGATGAAGCCGTGAAGACTTTGGCTTCCAACGGAGATAAGGTCCGAATCATGGCCGGTGGCACCGATATGTTGGTGCAGATGCGCGCCGGGCGCCGGACCGCCCCCCTTGTTGTGGACATCAAGGGTATACCCGAGTTGAATGTCGTTTCCTATGACGCCGCCAAAGGGCTCACGTTGGGAGCGGCGGTGCCTTGTTACAAGATCTACCAGGACAAAACCTTGGCCACGGCCTATCCGGCGTTGATCGATTGCGCCTTTCTGATTGGGGGAATCCAGATCCAAGGACGAGCCACCATTGGCGGAAACATCTGCAATGCAGCCCCCAGCGGCGACTCTATCCCGGCCGTGATTGCGCTGGGCGCAATTTGCAATATCGCTGGACCGAAGGGAACCCGGGAAGTGCCGGTTGAAGATTTCTGCACCGCCCCCGGCCGGAACGTCCTGGAGAACGGGGAGATACTTGTTTCAATCTCCGTCCCGGCTCCGGTGCCCCATTCAGGCGCTAATTACCTTCGTTTCATTCCCAGAAATGAAATGGACATCGCCGTCGTCGGAGTAGGTACCAGCGTTGTACTAGACGCCTCGGGACAGAACTTCGTCTCGGCCCGCATCGCCCTGGCCTCCGTAGCGCCCACCCCGGTGTTCGCTAGGGAGGCTGGCGACAGTCTGGCCGGCAAAGCCGTATCCGAAGAGGCAATTCAACAAGCCTCCGAATTGGCCCAAGCCGCCGCCAAACCGATCAGCGACATGCGGGGAACCATCCGCCAACGGACGCACCTGGTTGGTGTATTTACCCGTCGCACCTTGAACAACGCCATCGAACGAGCTAGGGGAGGTTAATATGGCCGTAACCCACGTACAGACCACTTTAAACGGCGATGAGATCAACTTCTTGTGTGAACCTCGCCAGAGTCTCTTGGAGGTCCTGCGAGACGTCCTAGGCATGACCGGGACCAAAGAGGGATGCAATGACGGCAACTGCGGCGCCTGCACCGTGATAATGGACGGCAGGATTGTCGACTCATGCCTGGTTCTTGGTGTCGAAGCCAAGGGTGCGGACATCACGACCATCGAAGGCATGGCGTCACCCGAGGGTTTGCATCCGCTGCAACAGTCGTTCCTGGAGAACGCCGCCCTTCAGTGCGGCATCTGCACGCCAGGGTTCTTGCTGGCTTCCAAGTCCTTGTTGGACCAAGAGCCTGACGCCGACGAAGGACGTATCCGTCACTGGTTGGCCGGCAACCTCTGCCGCTGCACCGGTTACGACAAGATTGTCCGCGCCGTGCTGCAGGTCAGCAAGGCCAAGTAACTGGGGCCTATTAATGGCATTTAACCGGAGCCTGATTATTAATGATTGGGGCTCCGGTTTTAATTTATAGGGAGTTCTTAAATATGACTTCAAACCAAGTTCTTTCAGAAATTGAATACAATGTCGTTGGCAAACGCCCGGTGCGGCCCGATGGTGTCGACAAGGTCACTGGCCGCGCCCGGTATGGGGCTGACACCAATCAGACTGGAACGCTGCAAGCAAAAGTGCTGCGTAGTCCTTTCCCCCACGCTCGCATCAAGTCGATCAACACCAGCAAGGCCGAAGCTTTCCCCGGTGTTCGGGCCGTGATCACGGCCAAAGACCTGCCGTTAGCCTCCCTTTCGAAAGCTGAGTTGGGCAACGAATACGCTGGGCTAAAAGCCGCCTCTGACCACATGTTGGCTAGCGACAAAGTTCTGTTCAAGGGCCATCCGGTCGCCGCAGTGGCGGCGGTGAACGCCCACGTGGCCGAGTCGGCATTGGCCTTGATCGAAATTGAATATGAAGAACTGGAATCTGTCGTGGATGTCCGTGAGGCCATGAAGGACGGCGCGCCGTTGGTGCATGAGGATCTGCGGACCAATGATATGGGCGTGACCGCAGACAAGCCCAGCAACGTAGCCACCCACATGAGTTATTCGACCGGCGATGTCGAAAAAGGTTTCGCCGAAGCCGACCTGGTGCTGGAGCGGGAATACACCACCGCCACCGTGCACCAAGGCTACATCGAGCCCCACAACTCCACCGCTTTTTGGAACTCTGACGGACAACTGAACATCTGGACCAGCACGCAGGGCACCTTCACGGTGCGCGCTTCCGTGGCCAACGTACTGCGGTTGCCCGTGTCCCAGATCAAAGTCACTCCCATGGAGATTGGCGGCGGTTTTGGCGGCAAGATTACCGCATACCTGGACGCGATAGCCGCGGTCCTCTCCAAGAAATCTGGCGTACCGGTAAGGGCATTGATGACTAGGTCTGAGGTTTTCGAGGCTTCCGGACCAGCGCCCGCTTCGTGGATGCGGGTCAAGATCGGTGTCAAGAATAACGGCAAGATGACTACCGTTGAAACCGATATGGCTATGGATGCCGGCGCCTACCCCGGTTCACCGGTGATGCAGGCTATCGTCTGCGCATTCGCTTGCTACGACGTAGAAAACGGAAAGGTCGACGGCTACGACGTGGTGGTCAACAAGCCCAAGACCGCCGCCTACCGGGCACCCGGTTCGCCCCAAGCAGCCTTCGCTGTCGAGTCACTGATCGATGAGATCTGTGGGCAGTTGAAGATTGATCCGATCGAATTTCGGCTGTTGAACGCCGCCAAAGAGGGCACTCGCCGAATCGAAGGCCCGGTGGCCAGGCGTATCGGCCTGGTTGAGTGTCTTGAAGCCGCCCGCAACCATGACCATTACAAGACCAAGCTCGAAGGCGCAAATTCCGGTCGAGGTGTGGCCTGCGGCTATTGGCCCAACCGTGGTTTCCAATCCAGTGTCGTGATGACCGTTAACTACGATGGGGTCGTCAGCCTGATCATGGGTTCCGTGGACATCGGCGGGACCAGGGCTTCAATCGCTCAACAGACCGCCGAGACTCTGGGAATCGCCTACGAAGACGTTAAGCCCACAATCGTGGATACCGATTCCATCGGATACACATTCATCACCGGTGGGAGCCGGACTTCCTTCGCCACCGGATGGGCCGCCATCGACGCAGCCGAGGACGTCAAAGGTCAGATGATCTCCCGGGCCGCGAAGATCTGGGACACGTCGGAAGACGACATCGAGTACGTGAATGGCGGGGTTAGCCATAAGTCCGATGAAGAGCTTAAATTCTCCTTCAAAGACCTGGCACGCCAACTGGCGACCACAGGAGGCTCCATCACCGGGCGTTCCAGTGTAGACCCCACGGGCGAGGGCAACGGTTATGCCGTGCACATCGCCGACGTGACGGTGGACCCAGACACCGGTAAGACCGACGTCACCAGGTTCACCGCGATTCAGGACGCAGGCAAGGCGGTTCATCCCAGCTATGTCGAAGGACAGATGCAGGGTGGGGCGGTCCAGGGCATCGGCTGGGCTTTGAACGAGGAGTATTTCTTCGACGATCAGGGCAAGATGATGAACCCGACCTTCCTCGATTACCGCATGCCTACCTCCCTGGACCTTCCGATGATTGACACGGTCATCGTTGAGGTCGCCAATCCCGGCCATCCGTACGGCGTACGTGGCGTTGGCGAAGCGGCGATCTGCCCGCCAATGGCCGCCGTGGGCAATGCCGTTGCCGGGGCCACCGGTCACCGCATGCGCAGCCTGCCGATCACCCCTGGCAAGATTCTCGAAGCCACCTGGGAGAACGGTAAAGGCTAACCGGCTCATCAGAGCAAAATGATCATGACCGTCCTTCCCGACATAGGCTTCGGGAAGGACGGTTTTGTATCTGACCAGTTTTAATGGCGGCAAATAGGGTTGACAAGCCAGGCGTGATATTGGAACCTGAATGTAGCGCTCCAGCCACGAAAGCGGGACTGGACGTGGGAACAGCCGGAACAGGGTAAAGGTAATCGGATATTGGCCACTATATTCATTCCATCCATGCTCCAGTCCTTAACGGGTGGAGCGAAGCAGGTCGAATGCGACGCCGGTAATATCCGACAGGTGATTGAACGCCTGGAAGAGTTGTACCCTGGGATCAAAGACCGGTTGACCGAAGACGGCGAAATACGACCTAATCTGGCGATCGCCATCGACGGCGATGTGGCGATTATGGGTCTGCTGACGAAAGTGGGCGAAAACAGCGAAGTCCATTTCGTGCCGGCCATCGGCGGGGGGCTTTAGCCCTTTATCTGCCTATCTTTGGACCGGATAGGTCTAGGTTTTTTGGACCAGTTGGGCCCAGGAGATTACGTTGACTGGCTTATTTAACGGGACTTACAATTGTTAGTTTTGCCTGCTGACCACGACGAAGTGCAGCGGATGTGATTGGACCGAAGGATTCGATTGATATGAAAGCCAAACCCCGGGTTGAAACCCCGGTATCGGCTGGGGGCGTCGTTTACCAGAGAATCGGCGGCCAGTTGGAAACCGTCCTTTGCGGCCGCAGCCAACCGGTGCGCTGGAGCCTGGCCAAAGGCACACCAGATTCCGGCGAGACGTTGGAGCAAACCGCTTTGCGGGAAGTTCGCGAAGAGACCGGTCTGGAAGTCGAGATTGACGGCTCCCTGGGAAGTATCGATTATTGGTTCGCTGATCGGGAAAAGGATGTCCGATACCACAAAACGGTGCATTTCTATCTGATGGTCCCGGTTGGTGGATGCACCAATCAGCACGACCCGGAATTCGATGTGGTCCAATGGTTTAACACCGAAGATGCGCTCAACACTTTAGCTTACCCCAACGAAGTAAATGTACTTCAGCGGGCGTTGACCTTGATCGCCGAGAAAGATGGCGCTGGGTCTGGAGGGTTGGACTAAACCGATGACGGAGTTAAGGGGCGCACGAATAATTTTGCGCGATAAGCGGATCGACGACGCCGAGAAAGATTACCAGTGGCGTAGCGATCCTGAACTGGCTCGCTTGGATGCCGCAATCCCGCTGACCATGTCCTTTGAACGCTACCTGAAGCTGTTGGAGGACCAGTTAAAGTATCCCACTCCCGGTTCACACCATTACTCGATCGACGCTATAGACAATGGCGACTCGGGAGGGTTGTTCATCGGCAATTGCATGTACTACGACCTTGATACGGTCAACAAGGAGGCCGAGCTGGGCATAGTGATTGGCAACCGGGATCATTGGAACGGCGGGTATGGCTTCGACGCCGTCACGACTCTGCTCGAGCACCTTTTTGACACCCGCGAATTGAAGAGGGTCTACCTGCATACATTGGCCTGGAATTCGCGCGCTCAGCGCAGTTTCGGCAACAGTGGTTTCCAGCCGCAGAAGCCGGTTCGAAGGATGGCCCACGACTTTCTTCTGATGGAAGTCCTCAGAGACGATTGGTACGCCGATGCAGAAAAGCGGCGGGCGATAGGGAGCAAATACAAGGTTAAGGACGGATCTCAGACCCTTCCTTCCAGTCGGACCTCGGCCGGTTAAGCCACGGCGGCGACGGCTTCGGAAAGACTAACCGAGCCGGTGTACAAAGCCCTACCGACAATCACTCCTTCCACTCCCGTCGGCTGCAAATCTCTGATGTGCTCAACAGTGGCCACCCCTCCCGACGCCAGGACCGCCAGGCCGGTATCCCGCACAAGCTGGGCGTTGGTCTGATAATCGGGGCCCGTCAAGGCTCCATCCCGTGAAATATCTGTATAAAGCAGCCTAACAACCCCTATCTGGGCCATCCGCCGAGCCAGTTCCAGAACCGTGACCGTGCTTGCTTCGGTCCAGCCTTGCAGCGCCACCAATCCGTTTTTGGCGTCCACCGAAACCACTACCCGCTGGCTGCCGTGCCTCTGGCAAACCTCTTGGACCATATCCGGGTCTCTAACCGCGGCGGTGCCGATCACCACGCGGTCCACGCCGGCTTCGAGCCAGGCTTCGGCTGTTGCCAGATCGCGTATGCCTCCGCCTACCTGTACCGGAATGTCCAACTCTTTGACGATGCCTGAGATCGTCTCCAGATGGACCGGCTTTCCCTGGATCGCTCCGTCCAAGTCGACCAGATGCAGACGATGACAGCCTTGTTCCTGCCAAGAGAGGGCCGTGGCCAGCGGATCGTCGGAGAACACGGTCTCCTGATGGAAGTCGCCCTGATATAGACGCACGCAATGGCCGTCTCTCAAGTCAATGGCGGGAATGATTTCCATCGGTTGGTCCTGTCGAAACCCAAATCAATTGCAGGGATGGGACTAAGTTGGCTTTAGAGGCTAATGTGCCGCCATGCCGATAAAGTTCTTGTAGAGTTGCAATCCGGCTGGGCCGCTCTTCTCTGGGTGAAATTGGGTGGCGACCAGGTTGTCATTGGCGTAGACGCTGCAGAAGGGTATCCCATATTCCGTTGTGCCACTGACTCCAGTGGGGTCTTTGGGCGCAGCGTAGTAGCTGTGCACGAAGTAGAAAAAACTGTCCTGAGGGATGCCTGCCAGGAATGGGTGCTCAATGTTGAACCTAACGCTGTTCCATCCCATGTGGGGAACCTTCAGCCCTGGCGGCAGAAGTTTGGCGTCGCCGGGCACTACGCCCAGGCAGGGTTTGTCCCCTTCTTCGGTACGGTCCATCAGGAGTTGCAGCCCCAAGCAGACGCCCAAAAAGGGCTTTCCCGAGGCGATGTAATCCTTGATTGGAACAACCAAGCCTCGCTGATTCAGAGCATCCATGGCCGCCGGCCCCGATCCCACTCCGGGCAGAACGACTGCGTCGGCGACGCTCAAGTCTGCGGCGTTGCTGGTGACCAAAGGCGCCACACCCTGGCATTCCAACGCCCGCGCAACGCTGCGCAAGTTGCCCGAGTCGTAATCGATGACGACTAGTTTCATTGGGGTACGGCTCCGCTATGTGGCCCGTTCGATCGGCAGTTCCCGGTCTTCGTAGCGGGCCAAAACGAAGAGCAGATCGCCCAGCCGGTTCAAGTAGGCCATGATTAGTCCATTGGTCAGCAGATCCTGTTCGGCCATGGCTACCACCCGGCGTTCCGAGGTGCGAATGATACAGCGGGCCATGTCGATGGCGGCGGAAGCCGGAGAGCCCCCAGGTAGGATGAAGACGGTGGGCATTGTGAAATCCTCTTCCAAGGTATCGATGGCCTTCTCAAGATTCGTCACCATCTCTTCCGTCACCGGCCGGAAATGCTGCTGGAACAGTTCGTACTTGTCTGGGTCGGTGGCCAGCTCGGCGGCGATGGTGAACAGCTCCCGCTGCAGGTCTCGTAGCAGCTCATTCACCCGCTGATCGCTGGTCAGGGCACGGGCCAGACCCATGGCGGAAACAGCCTCGTCGGTGATGCCGTAAGCCTCGGTGTTGGGACTATTCTTGGAGATCCGGCCTCCGTAGAGCAGGCTGGTCTCGCCGGCGTCACCGAACTTGGTATAGACCTTTTTCCTGTAGTCGTCCCGGTTTTCAGAAGTAGAAGAAGACACGCGCAGCACCTCCGAAGTAACTGGTTTGAGGGATCGCCAACGTCCAAATACCAGGCGTGATACGGCCCATGAGGCCAGGCCGTCGGCAAGTCAAATTGTAGCATAGGCGGTTGGCGGGGGATATGAGGCATCGCGAAAAATCCCTGTGCCATTTATTCTCAATGGCACAGGATATATTGAGTGGAAGGATTGTCGTCTTTGTGTACGCCTACATCAACGGCGTAGCGAAGGCCCAAACCGAACCGGTGTCAGCCTTCGGTGTCAGCCATCATTATTTAGGGTGTGTTCCCCATCGTGCCTCATAAACAAGTCGTTGATATTACACACTTCTTTCTTGATTTCCCTAGATGCCCTCTTGATGGGGCAGAAATCCGCGCTACGCTTTATACTTACCCCACTCCAAGAGAGGTGCGATGATATGCCGCCGGAAGTGCGCGTGATCGGCGTAGAGGGCCTGCCCGAATTCCAAGAAGGTGATGACCTGGCTGGCCTGATGATGGACGCCGCCCAAGCCCAGGGCACGCCGTTCGAGGCCGGTGACGTGCTGGTGGTGACCCAGAAGGTGATCTCCAAAGTTGAGGGCAAGGTGGTGAAGATCAGCGACGTGGAGGCTTCACCCTTGGCGATCTCCATCACGGAGGGCCACCGGCGCGATCCTCGGCACACTGAATGGGTGCTTCGGGAATCCAAGCGCATCGTGCGCATGGACCGGGGCGTGATTATCTCTGAGACCAAACACGGTTTCTATTGCGCCAACGCGGGCATCGACGCGTCCAACATTCCGGGCAACGACACCCTGGCTCTGCTGCCTGACGACTCCGACGCCTCGGCACGGGGCATCATGCAGGCAGTCAAGGCCCGGTTGGGCATCGACGTGGCAGTTATCGTCTCCGACACCTTTGGCCGGCCCTGGCGCAACGGCGCCGCAGACGTGGCAATTGGAGTCGCCGGGTTGGACCCGATCCACAGCTACGTCGGCCAGATGGACAGCCACGGGCACGAGATGTTCACCACTGAGATCGCCGTCGCAGACGAACTGGCTGCCGCTGGAGAACTGGTGGGTGGCAAGGTGGCGGGCGTTCCAGTGAGCATCATCCGGGGCTATGACTACATCCGCGTGGAAGACGCCAGCATCCAGCGAATCATCCGGGGCGCGGACAAAGACCTGTTCCGGTAGGATCTAGGTTCCAGCTGAGTTCGCATACTTTTGTCATTCCGAGGCGTCAGCCGAGGAATCTTGTTGGTGCGGAACCAGCCCTGGGCAGATGCAAAGAGACCCTTCGCTTCATCCAGGGTGACATCGTGGGTGACATCGTGGGTGGGACACTACTTATCCTCCGGTCCCGCTGTAAAAGTGTCAAAGGCGTCGTCAACCGCAAACAGAGGCAGTTGCCGATCCTCGATATCTCCAGCTTCCAGATCCTCGCCAAAGTTTGACACTCCCACACCCAGCAGTCGGAAGGTCCGGCCCGGCTCCAACTCCGCCGACAGCAATCGCCAGGCCGCCTCTTTGATCGGCTCTTCGGCGTTGGTATGGTAGGGCAAAGTAGACTGGCGGGTAAACGTGGTAAAGTCGGCCAAGCGCAGCTTCACCGTGACTGTCCGGCCCTTCAGATTTTTGCGCTCCAATTGGTGGGCGACGTCTACAGCTTTTCGGTCCACCACGCTTCTCAATTCGGCTTCGTCTCCGATGTCGTTGACGAAAGTGCTCTCCGATGACAGCGACTTTGCCGCGCGTTCGGTGTGAACCGCTTCGTCGTCTTGGCCCATCGCTTTGTCTCGGAGACTGATGGCGCGCTGGCCGAAAAACTTGGCGAACCATTCCAGAGGTTGCTGCGCCAATTGCCCAATAGTCTCTATGCCTTCCCGGTGCAGCCTCTCAGCGGTTTTGGGGCCGATGCCATAGAGTTTGTTCACTGCCAGCGGCGCAAGGAATTCAGCTTCGTCGCCAGGTTGGACCACCACCAGACCGTCGGGCTTATCCAGGTCTGACCCGATCTTGGTGACCGATTTGCAGGTGCCGACGCCCACGGAGAGGGTCAGACCCGTCTCCTCTGCGATCCGGCGTTTTAGGTCCAAGGCGATGGCCAGTGGTTGCTGGCCGCCTTCTACGACCGCCGTTATATCCAGATATGCTTCGTCCAGGGACAAAGGTTCAACCATGTGAGTCAGGTCTCGGAAGATGGCCATGACCTTCCCTGACATCTCCCGGTAGCGGGTGAACCTGGGAGTGACGATGATTCCTTGGGGACAGCGGTGCACAGCGGTCCGCATGGGCATGGCCGAGTGCACGCCGAATTCCCGGGCCTCGTAGGAGGCGGTGGCGACGACACCCCGGTTTTCCGGGCGGCCGCCGACCAGCACTGGTTTGCCCGCAAGTTCTGGGTTGTCCAGCTGTTCCACAGCGGCGTAGAAGGCGTCCAGATCGGCGTGAATTATGTGCCTCAATTGCCAACACCTTAGTTGTCAGATAGCCAAGCCGCTATGTCGTATTTTACCGCACAGGGCATAGTGGGTCAGCCGGGCGTTTTCATTTTGTTCTCGGACGATTTCTGGGGATTTCTGGGGATTATCGGGGATTATCACAGAGTTCACACATTCAAACGCGGTACCTGCGCATAGAGACGGTCTAACCTGGATTTGACAAAGATGAATGCGCCGGTATGTAAACGAACGAGCATTCATCATTAAAAACGAATCATCGTTTTTAAGGCGGCTTATGCCAAAAGTAACCGACGCCCACACGGAAGCCCGAAAGCAGCAGATCATGGATGCGGCGAAGGCCTGTTTCGCTCGTGAGGGGTTTCACCAAACGAGCATTCAAGACATCTGCCAAGAGGCCGCGCTAAGTCCGGGGGCGGTGTACAAGTATTTCTCAAGCAAGGATCAAATCATCGCCGCCTCGTGTCTCGAGTGTCAGCAGGGCCTTTACGAGTTTATCAAGGCAGCAAGATCGAATGGCAACTCTCCTTTGGAGTCCCTGGATTTCATCATCAACCACGGCTTGGAGATGCTTGGCGGGGAGGGGTTTAGGGAGCCGTCGATGATGAATGTTCAGGTCTGGTCCGAGGCCATGCGCAGCGAAGAGATCAAAGAGGCTCTGTTGCTGGTTACATTCGACACGCTGGGCCAGGCGTTCGCAGACCTGTTTCAACAGGCTCAAGAAAGGGGTGAAGTCGACGCCAATCTAGACTCGCAGGCTTTAGCCATAGAGCTCTTGTCAAAACCTGTGGAAATTCCCTTCCGGGCTATTGGCAGATCAGTCCGCGGCAGCCGCGATCTCGTAGACCTGGCCACGCTTTAGGATGCCGTCTTC
>JAQBXL010000101.1 GCA_027624135.1 Chloroflexota bacterium | reverse complement strand
GCTGGAAGGGTACGCCTTTCTTTACGACCGGCGTCACTCAATTTCCACAACTTCTGATATTAGCTCGAAATGTGGGCTAAGATGACTCTTATCCTACCATTGCCATCTCGCCTCAAATCAGATGCGATTGCCCTGGATTTCCCTTGAGACCCTATTGCGCAGCCCTTCCCATGGTCTTATAATTTTCGCTGAATGAAGAGCCGGATTTGGATTTCAAGTCGCTCTCCGGGCAGAAAAGCCTGGGGAGCGGCTTTGTTTTGCGCCATGGGAAGCCTGCTCATTGGAATGGCAGCTTGTGGGACGGAAACCACGGACATTGATGGATCGAGCACCGTATTCCCCATAACCGAGGCCATGGTGGAGGATTGGGGCCGGTCGATCGGAGGATCGGCTCGATTGGTGATTGGGATCTCCGGTACCGGCGGTGGATTTAAGAAGTTCTGCAACGGCGAGACGGACATCAACGATGCCTCACGACCCATCAAAGCCAGCGAGGTGGCGAAATGCGCCGATGCAGGCGTGGAATTCATCGAACTCCCAGTGGCTATCGACGGTCTCACCGTAAGCGTCAATCGAGAGAACGACTTTGCCGAGTGCCTAACCGTTGATGAACTGCACTTCATGTGGGGACCGGAAGCCGAAGGGAAGATCGACCACTGGAACCAAGTCCGTCCAGAATGGCCTGACCAGACGCTGCGCCTCTATGGGCCTGGAGCAGACTCGGGAACCTTCGATTATTTCACGGAGACAGTCAACGGTGAGGCCCAAGCTTCTCGAGGAGACTTCACCTCCAGTGAGCGGGACAACGTATTGGTGCAGGGGATAGCCGGAGACCGGAGCAGCCTGGGCTATTTTGGTTACTCGTTCTTCGTGGAGAACCAAGACATCCTAAAGATGGTAGCCATCGATGGCGGCGACGGCTGCGTGTATCCCACCGACGAGTCCATCAATAACGGTACCTACTCGCCGTTGTCCCGGCCCCTGTTCATCTACGTCAGCAAAGAGGCGTGGGAACAGCAAGATGTGAAGGACTTTATCAGCTACTACGTTAGCTACGACCGCGCCGAATTACTCAAAGAACTTGGGTTCGTGCCCTTCCCAAACTCGGTCCATGACTTGGTGCTGGACCGATTTGAGCGAGGCCTAACCGGGACTATCTTCGGGGGAGAAAATCCGATAAAAGGAACCGTCGAAGAAGTCTTGTCCGCCAATCGATGACCGATTCAATCGATAATGCCGTGCATACCTTTCTGACAAAAGTTATGCTGACGATGCCGCCGCATGAATGGGTCTCGATTCGTTACCCTCTAGGGGAGGGGCAGCAGTAGTATTGGCTAAAAACGTGTTGGCCCCACCTTTAGGCCAGGGAACGAAAGGCCATTGGAGGAAGATGCTCCCGGAGCGGGTCATCGCCATCTTCCTGTTCCTTTGCAGTTTCCTCTCAATACTGATCACCATCGGCATCGTGGCCGTCCTGCTCTTTGAGGCGATATCGTTCTTCGGAGAGGTTTCGTTCCTCGAATTCATCACCGGCACTCGCTGGACTCCCCTCTTCTCCTCCAAGCAATTCGGTGTCCTGGCGCTGGTGGCAGGCACGACTCTGACAGCCGTGCTGGCCATGGCCGTGGCATTGCCTCTGGGCCTGCTAAGCGCCATCTATCTGAGCGAATACGCGCCAAGGAAAGTGCGCAGCACAGTGAAACCGACCCTGGAGATTCTGGCGGGGATACCCACAGTGGTCTACGGGTATTTCGCCCTCTTGTTCGTTACACCCCTACTACGAGGAATATCAGAGGATATAGCGGTGTTCAACGCCTTAAGCGCTGCCGTCGTGATGGGCGTGATGATCTTGCCCATGGTTTCCAGCCTCAGCGAAGACGCCATGCGGGCGGTGCCCCGAACATTGCGGGAAGGCGCTTACGCTTTGGGCTCGACCAAGATGGAGGTTTCGATCTTCGTAGTCGTCCCGGCCGCCCTCTCCGGCATCGCATCTGCCTTCATACTGGCGGTCTCCCGGGCCATCGGCGAGACCATGATTGTCACCATCGCGGCCGGCCAGAACCCCCGTTTCACCCTCAATCCATTTGTTCCCATTGAAACAATGACCGCCTACATCGTTCAGGTCAGTCAGGGAGACACTCCCGCTGGGTCGATCGAGTTTAAAACTATCTTCGCCGTCGCGCTGTTGTTGTTCGTCATCACCCTAGCGATGAACCTCCTTAGCCAATACGTGGTCGGCAGGTTCCGCGAGGAGTACGACTAGTGGCAGTGATCTCCCAAACCGATTTCCAGAAAGGAAAGGCTCGCCGCAAATGGATGGGCCGGGCCTTCCATGGGCTGTGTCTTCTATCTGTGGGCATCGCCCTGACCATGCTAGCGGTTCTGTTGGTGTACCTGCTTATTCAGGGGACAACCAGAATCAACTGGAGCTTCCTGACCAGCTTTGCCTCCCGCCACCCGGACCAAGCAGGCATTAAGGCCGCCATGTTTGGCAGCATATACGTGGTAATCATCGCCGGAGTAGTTGCATTCACCTTGGGTGTGGCGACGGCTTTATACCTGGAGGAATACGCCGCCCGCAGCAAGTTTGCGCGCCTCGCCAAGATCAACATCGCCAACCTGGCCGGTGTACCGTCGATCGTATACGGAATCTTGGGGTTGGAGATATTTGTGCGGAGCCTGTACCTCGGCAAGAGCGTCTTGGCCGGTGGCTTCACGCTGGCGCTCTTGGTCTTGCCCATCGTAATCGTGGCTGCCAGCGAAGCCATACAGGCGGTTCCGCCGTCGCTCCGGGAAGGAGCCTACGCATTGGGAGCCACACGTTGGCAGGTCGTCTGGCGCATGGTGATTCCCCAGGCAATGCCAGGCATCATGACTGGAGTGATCCTGGCCGTGAGCCGGGCCCTCGGCGAGACGGCGCCCCTCATCGCAATGGGGGCGTTGACCTTCGTGCCCTTCACTCCAGACAGTCCATTCAGCCGTTTCACGGTGCTGCCTATCCAGATATTCAATTGGACCTCCCGGCCTCAAGAGGGATTCCAGGAGGCTGCAGCGGCCGGTATAATCGTGTTGCTCGTAGTATTGCTGGTCATGAACGCCGGCGCCGTGATACTCCGCGCCCGCTTCCAAAACAAGTGGGAAGGATAGAATTCCACAAGACCCTTATCTAATCGCCGATAACCTGATCTAATCGCCGACAAAATGTAAGGACGACATTTGCAAGACCTGGATCCGATCCTTCAGGCCCGTGACCTGAGCGTCTACTACGACACGAAAAAAGTAGTCACAGACGTGAACTTGGACGTGGCGCGCAACCGCATCACATCGATCATCGGACCGTCGGGCTCCGGCAAGAGCACCTTGCTGCGCTGCTTCAACCGGATGAACGACCTGATTCCATCAGCCCGGGTGGAAGGGCAGGTCTTGTTCGACGGGCTAGATCTATATGGCCACAATGTCGACCCCACTGAGATACGTTATCTCATTGGAATGGTGTTCCAAAGGCCGAATCCCTTTCCCAAGTCCATCTACGACAACGTGGCCTTCGGTCCCCGCATCAACGGCTTCAAGGGTGACATTGACGAACTGGTGGAACGATCGCTACGCCGCGCGGCCCTCTGGGACGAAGTCAAAGACCGTCTCAAGACCAGCGGGTTGTCCCTCTCCGGGGGGCAGCAGCAGCGGCTGTGCATCGCCCGTGCCTTGGCGGTAGAGCCAAGCGTGATCTTGATGGACGAGCCCTGTTCAGCCCTCGACCCCATCGCCACATTGGCGATCGAAGAGTTGATGCATGAACTGTCTGAGGATTATTCCATCATCATCGTGACCCACAACATGCAGCAGGCGGCTCGGGTCTCCCACTACACCGCGTTCTTGATGGTCGAAGAGGCCAGAGTGGGGTTCATGGTGGAATTCGGTGAGAGCCGAAAGATATTCACTAACCCGGAGGACGAACGGACTGAGGCCTATATAACAGGCAGGTTCGGCTAAGCGCGGGAGGGTTTATGGTCAGGGCTGATTTTGCCTGAGTTCTAAGTTGACGGCGGGATTGGTTAAGCGCGGGAGGGTTTATGGTCAGGGCTGATTTTGATAGAAGTTTAGAAGAGCTTCAGGCCGAGTTAGTCGGACTGGGCGAGATGGTGGAACGGGCAATCATCAAGTCGATGGACGCCCTGGAGCGGCGTGACCTGGCAGTAGCCTATGAGGTGGTGGCTGAGGATGACCTGATCGACGCAAAGCGCTTCGAGCTCGAAGAAAAATGCATCGACCTCATCGCCACTCAACAACCACTGGCTATCGATTTGCGAACCCTGTTGGCCGTTCTCCAGATAGCGGTAGAGCTGGAACGGATGGGGGACTACGCCGAGGGTATCGGTAAGATCTGCATGATCATCGGCGACGATGTGCCAGTGGAGACGCCCAAGGAACTCCCACAGATGGCCGATATGGGCCTCACCATGCTGCGGCGGAGCCTAAAATCCCTTGTGGAACGGGATACGGACTTGGCCAATGCGGTCTGGGACTCGGACGACGACGTAGACGAGCTTTACGACGGAGTCTGCCGTCAGATCTTCCTCGATATGGGGCAGCATCCCAAGACCATAGAAGCAGCGACTCATTTTTTGTGGGTAGCCCACGACTTGGAACGTATAGCGGACCGCGCAACCAACATTGCCGAGAGAGTGATATTCCTGGTCACGGGCCAGAGCGGGGGATTTGGCGATCACCGGGAGAATGAATAGAAGATAAATAGCTGCATCTTCCCGGTCGATTAAGCATGGCCGGAGATCAGAGACCCCAGGCTCGATTTCCCTTCTTCCCGCTAAGGAATATGTGCTGTATAATTACGTTGCCAATCGGAGTAGGTTGATTACTCGATAGATATGTCTGACAAGTACCAACAAGAGATTGAGGAAATCCTTAAGAGCGCCGGTGAAGTCGCCCCCGGCGAGGTTGTGGGGGAGATGGAACGGCCCTTGGATGACCGGCCGAAAGCTCTACAACAGTCTTCCCGGCCCAACAACTCGACTGCACCATATTCGCCACGCAGTCGCTGGCCGACTATAACACCGGGCAAGATCTTGATGACGGGCCTGTTCGTCTTCATCGTCACCGCTCTGCTTCAGATATGGGTCTTGATCTGGGTCGGTTTGGCGTTGTTGGTGGTGGGGTATCTACTATTCTTCGTCACTCCCCGAAGCATAAATGTGGAAAAGAGATGGCGCGGAGAATCGCTTGAGGACCCGCCTGAATCTCCCTGGAACCGGCTCAAGCGTTGGATGAAAAGTTAATCACTTCCATTGACACCACGGGCGACATCACGGGCGCGAGATAACGAACGATAAAAAGTAGAGGGCGGCTAATGGCCGCCCTCTACTTTTTTGTCATTGGTGAGCCGGCCGGAATTAACGGGCGTCGGTACCCTCTGGATTCAATCGCTCCGCCAACGCCAGGATCAAGTTCCCCATGTGCGGATGTTCTGGTTCCACGTCCACTCGGAATCCGGCTGCCAGCATGCGCTTGGTGCAGACCGGACCCACAGAGGCTACGACAACTGGCCCTTGAGCCAAAATCTCCCGCAGCGACTCTTCTCTCGCCGCCTTGGCGGCTATCGCCAGAAGATTGCCGACCTGGGGCTGGCTGGTGAACGCGATAGCGTCTATGTTCCCTTTTTCAAGTTCATCAATCAGCCTCAGCGCCGGGGTGACGTCTTCCGGCAAACCCCAGGCGTAGAGAGAGACTTCGCGTACCGTAGCGCCACGTTCTTTCAGAGTTTGAGTCAGTAGACCGTTTGGGCCGCCGTAGGCTTGAACAGCCACTTCCTTGCCGTTCAAATCAAGCTCTTTGATTGCGGTAATGAGGTCGGCGGAAGTGAATGGCTCAGGCGGCATGTGGTCGATGCGCACCTTGTTGCGGCGCAGTACGGCAGCGGGCTTGGGGCTGCGGGCGACGACAGTGAGACCGGCCAAGGCTTCGTGCATCTCCGGCCCTCTGCCTCGGGACTCCGCGCTGTCGAAGAGGGCTTTGGTGCCCACGCCGGTTTGGAAGACCATGACCTGCAACTTGCCGGTGCAGATGTCGTCCACCAACTCAATCACCTCGGGCGTGTCTCCCAGGTGGACTTCCTGCAACACTGGAGCGGCATACGGGGTCCCGCCATGGCGCTCAATCAAGGCCCCCATCTCAGAGAGCATGCGGGCCTCGACGTAAGCAATCGTTTTACCTGCCAGGGAAGCTGCCAATTTAGATACGACCTGAGGAACGCTCTATACGGCGCACTCGCCCTCGCCACGTTCAACCTTGTAGAGATTGGTTCGTTCCCAATCCTTGTACAGGTCAGAGCCTGGGGTTGCTTCGGCGGCGGCCTCCTGCGCCTTAGAGGCGACCTCGGTCAATTCCTCCAGTCCCACCCGGTCCAAGAACTGGTTGAATCCTTCGCCGTCTGACGACCTGTTCTCCTTGTAGTACGAAACCACTTCTTTCAGTACGCCAGGCACGGACTTGGCCGGAATCTTGACTCTGGGAATCCTGGTCCCAATACGCGAGTCCTCTACTCTGTTGTCGCCGTAGTTCCCGCCCAAGAACATCTCGTAGGCGGGGATCTGCTCGCCATCGGCGCCCTTTACGGCCGCACCGTGGAAGCCGATGTTGGCGATGTGATGCAGGCCGCATCCATTGGGGCAACCGCTCATCTTGACGCGGATGTCATCAACACCCTGATCTTCGAGCAATCCGTCCCAGCTCTGCATTCCCTCTTTTATGGCGCCAGCAAGACCCATCGAAGAGGTGATGCCCAGCTTGCAGCTGTCGGTTCCGGGACAAGAGACGATATTTGTGATGGATTGTGCTTTGGCTTCCGCCAGGCCGATTTCGGCCAGTGATTCCCACACGTCGTGGAGCATCTGCTCTGGCACGTACCGCAGGGCCATGTTCTGCTCCTGGCTGAGACGAGCCCTGCCGCTGGTGTGCTTACGCATGATGCTGGCCAAGCCGTGGAACTGATCCGCCGTGATGTTGCCACGTTCAGGCTTCACGTGCACAACGTAGTAGCCTTCTTGCTTCTGGGCCTCCACGTTGGTGTTGCGCCATTTCTGGTATTCCCCGTCGCCACCGCTGCCATTACTGCCGTTGGCGCCATTGCCGCTATTGCTGCCGTTGGTTGCCGCCAGTACGGGAGGCACCTCCCGCATCAGTTCTTCGACATGCATATATGGCTTCGGGTCGATGGGCCCAATCTTCTCGAGTTCGGCCTCGACCAGGATCTTGAACTCTTCCAGGCCGATCCGGTCCACCAATACCTTTAGACGCGCCATCATGCGGTTCTTGCGCAGCATGTCGGCGTTGTTGAATACCGTGAACAGGGCCAAGGCCAGCCGGAGGATATCTTCCTCAGGCAAGAAATCGTAGAGGGGTTTGGCCAGCCGGGGCATGATCGATGTTCCGCCTGCGACGAACACCTTGAAGCCGCGCTTCTCGACACCGTTCTCGACCCGGATCTGAGACACGTAAGTCAGGTCTTGAATGGCAGCGGCGACGTGATCGTGGTCGTCGCAACCTGTGAAGGCCGACTTGAACTTTCGGGGGAAGGCTTGGGTCAGGGGGTGGCGTAGAGCAAAGCGGACGAACGCGGCCAGATACGGTGTGGGATCGAAGACCTCTGATGTGCAAACACCGGATGTGGGCGAACCGACCACGTTTCGAACCACGTTGCCGCAGGCCTCACGGGTGCTGAGGCCTGCCGTTCCCAGTAGCCGCAAGGCATCGGGGCATTGGGCCAGCGGGACGTGGTGGAACTGGAAATTCTCTCTGGTGGTGATGTGGCCCTTGCCCAAAGGAGCATACTTCGTCGTAAACTCGCCCAGAGTGTCCATCGCCTCGGTGGTGATGATGCCGCCGGGAACCTTGACGCGAATCATCTGCACGTCGGCCTGGCGCTGGCCGTAAACACCCTGCTTCAAGCGGAAGGGCGTGAACACCGTATTTTCCCTTTCACCAGCGACGAATGCCGCCGACTCTTCCTCCAACCGCACAATCTCATCTTCCATGAAGGGAATTATGCTCTGAGAATTCTTGGACAACTCCAAGCTCTCCTGGTAAGTGGTCTCCGGGGTCTTAGCTTGTCCGGTCGGGGTGTGGCTAGTCAACTTATCCTCCAAATTTTGGGGCAAATAAAAAACCCACCAAGCCCAATCGCATCGGTGGGTTCAAGATTTCCTAGTTGTGCTTTTGGTTAACGCAAAAGGTTATCTGATCCCTATGTAACAGGTACAAGTACAACAGGACACGCAGGGGGTTCCGTTTACCTTCAACATTGTTGAATATTTTACTCTTGCCGTAATTGCCTGTCAAACAATAGGAAGGGAATCTCAAGATAGCATGGAATTAGATGACCACCTGAGCCTCAGTGGCCGATGTTTTCATACCATTGGGATGCCTGTATAGTCACTAAAGCTGAGACAGAGCCCTCTGGAGACGGACAAGAGCCATGAAGTCGACTGCTGACGTAGTGATCATAGGTGGTGGTGTGATCGGGACCAGCATCCTGTTCAATCTGGGCCGCCTTGGCGTGACCGATACTCTGCTGCTCGAAAAGGATGTGCTGGGCTCAGGCTCCACCGGACGCTCTCAGGCCATCTGTAGGATGCACTACTCCAACCCGGTCACCGCCCAGATGGCCTGGGAAAGCCTGGGCATCTTCACCAACTTCAATGAGGCGGTGGGTGGTGAGTCGGGGTTCGTTGAAACCGGCTACCTGGTGATAGCCGACAAAGAGGACACCGACGGACTGGCCAGTAACGTTGCCATGCAATACAACCTGGGCATCGACACCATGCGGCTCACCGCCCTGGACCTGCGGGAGATAGCTCCCATGGTGTCGGTGAGCGAAGGTGAGGCCCTGGCTTGGGAACCTCGTTCGGGTTACGCCGACCCCTACATGGTCACCACGTCATACGCGACGAGGGCCAGGGAGATGGGGGCTGAGATAACGCTCAGGAACCCGGCCACCGAGATCGAGGTTTCCGGCGGGCGTGTCAAAGCTGTGGTCACCGCTGAGGGGCGGGTGGAAACCCCGGTGGCGGTGGTGGCAGCGGGTTCTTGGTCGAAGATGGTGTTGGCCCAGATCGGCGTAGACGTGCCGCTGGTCCCGGTGCGTCACCAGGTAGCCTCACTCACTCGGCCGGTGGACAAACTTCCCATGCACCCCACGGTGGGCGACATCGCCCAATCTTTCTCGTTCCGCCCCGACGGAAGTTCGCTGACTATGATGGGATTCGGCGACGATGAGGTTGTGGACCTGGAAACTTATAACCAGGGCGTGGACATGGACGTGATGGCCGATGCTCTGGGTCGCCTGGCTCGCCGGATACCGGCAATGTCTGACGCCTACTTCCGCGGTGGATGGTCCGGGCTGTTCACCACGACGCCTGATTGGCATCCCATCTTGGATGCAGTGCCGGGTATTGAAGGCCTGTATTGTGCCGTAGGGTTCAGCGGCCATGGATTCAAGCTCTCGCCGATGATCGGTGTCACCATGGCCGAACTTATCGTCCAAGGCGCTTCCCGCAGCGTGGACATATCACCTCTCAGATTCTCTCGCTTTGAGGAGGGCGAATTGTTGGGATCCAGCTACCGCTACCGAGTCCTAGCCTAACCGCCGGCGCAGCCGGGTTTTCATATTTTTGTGTTTGAGATTGGGAAACGGTTATTCCTATTGTCCATTGCTTCATTGGTGTTGCTTGGCGCGGCTAATGCTAGCGATAGCCCATCGGTGAGCGATGTCGCGGTAGCTCCCCATAAGTACAGCTTGTTTCGATGGGAGGTGGAAAACTTCTCTGACAAGTGGGTCAACAAGTTTCAAGACATCCTGCCCTGGAATTCGGAACCTTCCAGGGCAGAGCGCGTAGCTCAGGCTCAAGAATTCTTCGACCTTGGGGAGCAGATCAGGAAACTTGAGCGGGAACTCAGGAGCGAAGGCGATGCGGCCGCCATAACGCGTCAGATCGAGGAAGCACGGAGTCTACGGCGCGATATTCAGGCCGAAGTCGAAGAGACCATCGAGTCAGAGATCAGCGCAGTGCTTTCCCAAGAAGGGTTCTCTTCCCGCATCGGTGTCATATTCCCGCCGGTGGATGTGGTATACGCCGGATCGCCGGGGGTGTTGGTCATCTCTCCGCGAGACCGTATCGCCCAGACAAGTTCCACGCTCCTGAAGCCCGGTATCTCAGACCCGGTGCGGGAACAACTGGAAGACTTGATATTCCAAGAAGACGGCGTGTCGGCCTTGGTTGTTAGCACCGGAGGCGTGGCCACTTATCCCAGCGTGGTATCGGCGTCGGGCACGCTACACAATGCGTTGGTGACCACGGCCCACGAGTGGTTGCACCATTGGTTCTTCTTTCAGCCGCTGGGTCAGCATTTTTGGGACAACGCCGACATGACCACGCTCAATGAGACCGCCGCCAGCATCGGCGGGGAGATTATCGGCGACCGGGCATTCACGGCCATGACCGGAGAGGTCATCAATCGCGAACCGTCCACGACCCCTCCGGACCCCGACAGATTCGACTTCAATGCGGAGATGCGAGAGACAAGACTGACCGCTGAAGACCTGTTGGCCGAGGGCAAGATTGAGGAAGCCGAGTCTTACATGGAGGAGCGCCGTCAGTTTCTGAATGCCAACGGCTACTTCGTCCGCAAGATCAATCAGGCGTTCTTCGCCTTCCACGGGTCCTACGCCACTGGCGCGGGATCGGTCAGCCCAATAGGGGACCAGTTAGAGGAACTCAACGACGGCAGTGGATCCCTGGAGGAGTTTCTCAAGACGGTGGGGGAATTCGACCTAGTTGAAGAGTTGGCGGATTACCTGGGTGTGGTTCAGCCCCCATCCTAACCTTCCCCCGTCCTTCCGCGGAAGG
>JAQBXL010000100.1 GCA_027624135.1 Chloroflexota bacterium | reverse complement strand
ATCCGGTAGCAAAAACAACTGGCGAACGTGAATTCGCTCTAGCCGCCTAAAGCGGCTTCGTCTGCTCTCCGGTATTCCCGGAATCGGGGAGGTCAGGCGCCATAAATTCGGGATGCGGACCGCCCCACGCCGGTAACGGCGGCCTAAGAAAAACCGGCTGTCCCCACAGAGGCTCCGTCGGTGGTGCCTCCAAGGGGCGAGGAACAAACCACCGAATAAGCTTGTAGTACATCCGATTTGCGGATTCTTCTGGACGGGGAGTTCAACTCTCCCCCGTCTCCACCAACTCCAAACATTGCTATCCGCATAATCCTCGGACAGCAGCATTGCAGGCGAACATTTCGCCCGCACCATCGCTCCTTCCAGTAGTCGGCGAAACCCGGCTACTGGTGCGATGGCACCGATCATACTGGTCTCCATATCCACGTACACATGCTCAATGAGTGGGCTGATTAACTCCCGCCTTTCTTCGGGCGTCGCCTCCGTCCAAATTTGTGGTATGTCTTCGAACAATTCGGCCGCTTCTTCCAGAGTAGGTAGTCCCAACGGACTCGTCAATTGCAGTTTGGCATCAATATCAGCCAACCTCGCTTCGTATTCGTTATCATTGTACGCTCCCTCAGCATAGGCTCGAGATAGCCGCCTCCTTTTCTCCTCCAATCCCTTGACGTCTGGTTCTTCGTGGTTCGCTGCTGTCGTCAGACGTGCCATTTCATCTCGCCAGTCCGGCAACAACTGGACCGAGGTCAAAATAGTCTCAATTTGCTCATCCACTCTTTTCGACATAATGGAGCGATTGTTGGTTCGGCACTGGTGAGAGTGCCGTTCTCGGTACATTGCGCCACCACCGCTATGTCGGTCAGATTGCACACCGTTTCCACACTCGCCGCAGGAGATCATGCCTTGAAGCAGCCCTCTAGGTCCCACCACCGTTCGGGTGATGGATCTCGCCCTTTTTCTGAGCTGTACTCGCTGGAATAGCTCTTCGGTGATAATGGCCTCGTGCTGGCCGGGAAACTCGTGGCCGTCGAAGCTAACCCGGCCCACGTAGAACCGACAGTTCAGTATGTCTCGGACCGCATGAGCGGTAAAATAGCCGCCCTTGAGGGTCTTGAAGCCCTGCTCGTTCAGCAAGACAGCCAGCGACCCGGTTGATGCTCCAATGGAACGCCGCTGGTATATATCTAGGACGGCGTTTCCGGCTTTTTCGGACATTTCCGGCATGCCGCCAGCGACCGGTACGATGTACCCGAAAGGAACCGGTCCATTATGCAACCCAGACTCAGCTCTGACCTTGAGGGATTTTCGCACGTGGAGTCCCAGTTGATCGGAGAAGAATTCATTGATGCTCCCCATTGTGTTGAGCATCAACCGGCCAGATGGAGTGAACATGTCGGTGTTCTCCATGACGCTTGAAAATCCAACTCCCACATTGGCCAGAATCCTGAACGCCTCGCACTGGACGCTGAGCTTCCGTGCCCATCGGTCGAGGGTGTGAACCACGACTATGTCCGTCTCATGTCGGCCCACGGCGTCGAGCATAAGATTAAATTCGGGGCGTTTTCGGATATCATCCACATGGGCTGACTTGCCCTCCTCGGAGAAGATCCTCACCAATTCGTATCCGTTTCGTTCGCACCACTGACGAATTCCCGATTCCTGTGCTTCCAACGAATACCCCTGGACCTGGTCAGGATCCGAGACCCGAATGTATCCGAATGCCCTTTTCCCGTTGCTTAGTTTCATCGTGCTGCCCTCCTGCGCATCAGAATTGCACGCCCAACCGCAGCCCAAACGTTGCACAGATGGTCGATGTCCTCTTGGTTGGGTTCACTTTGGGCGTCCATACCGTATTTACGCTCTATATGAGGCAACTCATCAAGTGACTTGGGCGGCGTCCCTTTGGAGGAGTCTGCACCATCATGAGAATCAGTAGCCGGCGCCGAAGGGTCTTCTTCAAGATCTCGGTAGTGATCGAGCGATTCCCTGAGAGGCTGTATCGGTCTGTCCGTGTCCATACCATCAAGATAAGGAGGTCAGGCGGTAATCGGGCGGTAAACAGGCGGATTTTGGGCGGGAATTTTTTAGATGTTCAGGCGGTAGATTTTGCCCTGCTTTTGGAACACAATCAATTCGCTTCTGTAGTCCGACTTCTTGAAAATGTCACTCATGCGGCTGGGGCCGACAGTGATTCGGGAGCTGATTGCCTGCCAACTGAGCCCCCGGGTACTAGTCCTGAAGGCCTGATGGAGAATAGCAACAACCTCAGCCTGAAGAGGACCTAGAGGGTAATCTCTGTCCCGCCAGTGGATCTCTCGGTAATCCTCGCTATGGTCGAAGTCGCCGAGGTTACCTAGTATTGAGGTCCCGTCGGTCTCTGACGGTGTGGGCGAAATCGCCATGTCCATTCGGACGGCGACTTCAACGCTCTGGACAACAGTTTGAGATCCTGTAAATAATCCTTGAATAGCTTCCCTAATCGCGGCGGCAATGTTTTTAGACCGATTTGCCGTGAGCGCCTTTCGATCCGCTTGGAGCCGATCTGGCGGAACCAAAAGAACCGCAGAATAATCGCAGAAGGTTACCTCTCCCTCGCCCGAAATAGCAAATGCCAAGTCCCAGTTTGTCATTTCGAGCGAAAGTCTAGAGCGGCTAAGCAATGATGCCTCAAGGTTCATCTGCTGACTAATCAGATAGGCAATACCAGCTTTTGCAATAACTTCAGTTTCTTTTTCGTCCATCATTCTAGGCAATCCTTGGCGCGAATACTGTGGAGTTGGTAAAGGTTATCTGGCCGCAATCCAGGCCCGGTGGCGGCGGTATGCGCACGCTGGGTAGGCCGTGTCACACTCACAGTTAGAACTCCTGCTCAAGGCCGCAAGCCCGGCCTTGTATTTCTCGCTGCACTCTGAGCCGCTAGATATAAGCGGCCATCATGGTGCTCCCGGTAGGCTTGCGCAGGCAATGCCATCCCGGTCCGCGTCCAACCTGTGTGAGTCTTCTTCAGGACCACCAGCGGCTTCGTAGAATTCTTGTGCCTCTTCCCAGGTGTCAAAGTCTCCGCAGTTCCTGTCGGGACCGAAAGGATCAAATATCAGGGTTTCCACAGGGGTTGGCGCGATGGTACCGGTTGCCGTCGGTATTATATGCGGTGTGGTCGGCGTCGAAGGCTCAGGTCCGGTTTCAATCTCGCCAGAACAGGTCGACAACATGCCCTCCAGAGCAGCCCATTCGGCAGCCGTCGCGGTCAGGTTCCAAGTGTCCTTTACCGTTATCCAATTGACGGCGTAGTCACACCAATGGCCGGCGTCGGGTGGTTGCCATTCTTCTGGCCCTTTCGCGCCTTTTGACCGGTTGGCCGAAGCCGTGACGGCTATCAAGTGGCCTTCGAAAGATATGTCGTTGGCGTAGGCCCTTTTTCTTTCTGCGGACCAAGCCCACCCACCCGAGAGATGAGCGTTGGCCAGGGGCACCATGTGATCAAGGTCCAGGTCCCCGGCGACTTCAACTACAGTCCCGGTATACAGAGCAGTCCACCGACCGCTATCTACCGTGCATCGTCTAGTGTCTCTGAATATCACGGACGCAGACGATTCCTCAATCAAGACTTCGGCCCGTGTATTCTGGCAATCGCCGTCGGCGTCGATCCAATGATCCCAGTCCCCACGGTCGTAGGGAGGGATGTCACTGCGGATTGCCGCGATCGCGAGGTCAGGGACGGTGGTGGTGGTGGCGGCCGACGTAGTGGCTGGGGCTATTGGCGTCGGCGAGGGTGACGGCGGCGGTATGGTTGGTGAGGTCGATGCAGCGGTGGCAGTGAGTGTGTGAGGAGTTTCCGTTTGGCTTGGCGCAACTTGGCATGCTATTAACAGCGCCAAAAGCGCGAGCAGAACTGCGGGGGTTAATAGGCGACTCCAATTCGACATGCCCGGATTCTACCAACATTCGGAATCCAGCGAGTCCACGATACGTTGCGTCTCAGTATGGAAATCGCTCAGACGTCCAGGATTCCGAGGTTCGCTGCAACCTGTTGCCACGTTGTGTCCCGGTCTCCTTCAAGTTGCCGGAGATAAACCGAGGTAACCGCTAGGGATGAGTGATCTAAGAATCGGCTTACCTGCTCCACCGATTCTCCGGCCTCCCGCCTCAGTTTGGCCGCCGAGTGCCGGAAGATGTGAACACCGGACAGCGGTAGTCCCGCCGCCTTGAAATACCGGCGCAGGTTGCCGTAGAACGTGCCGCTGGTGATTCCTCGCGCACCGTCGACACTAGATGGCCACAGGGAATCGTTTGGCTTCATGGCGGCTAAATCCTTGCCGAATGCTTCCAGGGCCTGCTGTATCGCCCGTAGCGCTGGCTGGGGCATCTCCCGCTTGCCATGCTTCCCTCCTTTGCCCCGGTAGCTGTAGAAGACGGCGTCCCCATCCGGTATGAGGTCTCCGGCTTTGAGATTCAGGACTTCGGAGCGCCGTCTGCCCGTGAGTGTCAAAGTCAGGATGATGGCCCGGTCTCTTAACCCGACTGGATTGTCAGGGAGAGCTTCCAGCAGTCTCTTGATGTCGACGGCAGTCAGACCTCGTGGCGGGGCTGGTGTCGCCTTGGGGCGCTCCAACTGGTCACAGGGATTGGCGCTGATCAGGCTCATGCGGATGAGGAAACGGTAGAAGGAACTCAGGCAGGCGATACGGGCGTTGATGGTGACGGAGGAGGGCTTCTTACCGGAGAGGCCGTTACCGTGGGCGTAACCGAAGATTTCTGGTGCCGTCACCTGGTCGGGTGGCTTACCTAGGGTTCCGAAGAAGCGGTAGAGCATCCCGGAATAAGCCCGCACAGTTCTCATGGAGCCGGAGCGGCGCTCCTTCTCGGCCAGAAAGGCGTAAATGGCCTGATCCCAGTCGCCAACGTCGCCGCTTTGCACCAGATGTTGAGTCGTCATGGTCTCCTCCTATGGTTATGGAGTCACGACTAGTCACGCTCTGGTGCGCCGGGAAGTCAAGGAATTCTAGCGGACACTATGACCTGATAGTGTGATCCTGGTCGCCACAATCACCCCTTTCCTCCACCTGGTCCCATCACCGTGTCCAGCATAACGTGGTATCCGTTGGCGGACTCATCCGGGTAGTCCACGGTCCTCTGGTGCACGTTGCTGTCCACAGTGCCGGTGTGCCCTGCGAACTTGCCTGTGGTGATCTTCACCCGGTCTCCGCGCCATCGCATCCATCTCATTGACCGTGGGCGTAGACCAGCGGTTTGGGGATTTTACGCTTGCAAGTACAGTGGTTGTCCTATGAAAGCGGGGGGTTGAGCGCATCAGGCCGCGTTTGACGTCCTTGGGATTGCTGATTATAGTTCCGGGCAACCCAGAGGGAGCTATATCCAGGAAAGTCGGTTTGATCTGGGGAATCCCGGGTAAATGTCAACCGAAAAGCCACCCACCGTGATGGCCGAAAACCTACCCGGCCACCAGGGCCTGACGATGGGGAGGTTGCGTCCAGGGTTTGGGATGCATACATTAGAAAGCACAGCGAAGATGTGGAGCGAGAGCATTGAGGAAACAGGAGGCCAGGTTGCAATACGAGCTTACGGTGGCCCTCAGGGGTATCATGCCACCAATCTGGCGAACCCTGGATGTGCCAGGGAATCTCACCTTGCATAATCTGCACGAGGTGCTTCAGGTGGCAATGGGGTGGGAGAACGCGCACCTCTACCTGTTCCAGGTTGGGAGGCAGGTGTACGGTGAGTCGGGCAGGGAGTGGGCCATGCCGGTGGCGGATGCCACCACGATGACGTTGGCAGAGATCGCCGCCAAGACGTCCGCCTTCACGTACGAGTACGACATGGGCGATAGCTGGGTCCACGAGATCACCGTGGGACAGACTCGAGAAGGGAACGGCGAGGATCGGCCACGGTGCACCGGCGGGGCCAGGGCATGCCCTCCTGAGGACTGTGGAGGACCACCAGGATACGAAGGGTTTTTGGCGGCTATCACGGATCCGCGCCACGAGGAACATGATGCCCTGCTTGAATGGGTCGGGGGACAGTTCGACCCGGAAGCCTTTGATCTCACCGCTGTCGAGCGGGTGTTCAGTCGCCTACGATGAGGGGTAGATCCCCTAGCTTCTACCCTCCCGTCGTCGTAGGCTTTCCTTGAATCGGTAGCTGTCCCCGTTGAACTCGAGCACATGGCAGCGATGAGTCAGCCGGTCCAAGAGCGCACCGGTGAGGCGCTCGTCCCCGAAGACCTCGCCCCACCGGCCGAACTCCAGGTTGGTCGTGACCAGCAGGCTTCCTTTGAGGTAGCGGTCGGAGCAGACCTGGAAGAGGAGCCGCGACCCGTCCGGGGTGAAGGGGATAAAGCCCACCTCGCCCAGGATGAGGATGTCCAGCTTCTGCAGTTGAGCTAGGCGCTTACCCAGGGTATGCTGCTCTTGGGCCTCCACCAACTCGTTGATCAGTCCCGTGGCGGTGACGAAGCGCACCTTCTTCCCCTGTCGGCAGGCCAGCAGCCCCAGGGCGATAGCGGTGTGGGTCTTCCCAGTTCCCATATTGCCCATGAGGACGACGTTCTCTTTCTGGGTCACGTACTCTCTTAATTTGGCCTCATTGTTGTTTGAATAAGTGGGTCCACCTTATGAGTCGAGCCAGGTCATGCTCCCATTCCTCGGTAGCGTACCAAAACATATCCTCCCCACCGGGTCGTAGCTTCCGCAGGCGGATATGATTGGCGATGCTATTTGATGGAATCAACAATCATCTGGGTAAACTCTGCCGGTATTTATCGGTGATTGGCCTCCTTATTTCGTAGCATTTATGCTAATTTTGGATTGCACCGTATAGGTCAGCAAGCTAACCATTATAATTTTTTGCCGGTGGTCAATAAATCTCGCGCCGTGGTCAGACAGTTGGGATGTTTTACCGGCGAGACTAAATCGGAAGATATGTAAGCATCATCGAAGCCAGTCGATCAATATCGGCCCTCGTCTCCAGATTGAATGTTAACCCCATCGCGGATATGACCGGCATTAGGTTCTCCTGGATGAATCGAATTTCAGTAGAACTGGAATCGTATCCTTCGAATTCATCTTCCATATCTGTTCGGGAAATATTGATGGTCAAGTCCGTCAATAAATCGGAAACGGCTTCGATCTTTCCGTAATTCAATTTTTCTGGCGTGTCGGTATCTTGGTGATAGTGCTCCCAGCGACCGCATGATAAAAACAGGTAAGGTACCTGATTCGTTCGGAAAATATGGTGGTCGCTCATATCTCCTACGTAGCGATTCAATGTAGGTAATATCCGCAAATTCGGACCAGGATCGACATGCTGAATGACCTGCTCAAGGCCCTGATTACTCTCCATCCCCATTATGAATAGGACATCTTCCAAGCCCGGAACAGGGACATCGTGGCCAACGAGGTCCATAATCACGGCGCAGTAGATGTCCTCCGTTTTTTGGTCCTCATAGAACCTAACTGAGCCCATACTGGGCGACAAAAAATGAGGAGGTTCTTCGGCGTCGAAGAACGCAAATATAACGGAACGTTCTAAATCTTGTTCTATCAAATTCTCTGCAGTTGAAATCAAGGCAGCAACGGCAGCAGCATTATCGTCAGCCCCGGGGATGTCGCCGCAAGTGTCGTAATGAGCGCCGATTAACACAGGGTTAAGGTCTCTGTCATTACCAGGTGCTATCGCCAACAGGTTGCAAAAGTTTTGTTCATCATGGGCGTAATTTGCTTCAAAAGATCGTCCTATATATGGTTGCAAGCCTAGTTCGGTTAGTCGATCGATTATGTGTATCCTGGCAGACTCATGCCCTGGGGTCCCAACTTCTCTTCCTAGGCTAGTCGCTAAGATTGCGACATCGTCCTCAATTGTCATTTCTCTTTACGCCTTCTTTTTCAATTCGCTCAAATTACTCCCATAGAGCTCAGGGAGTGGGCTTAGTTGTTATCCTGCTACGCTTCGTCGAAACTTTCGGAATCTATTTCTAGAGAGGGCCATTCGGTCAAATCTTCCATTTCCTCCGCTAGAGCGCACGCGCAGCTGCGTCAGATGTTCAATCTTTAGAGGGCAGATGTCGCCCGGCGAGTTGGATTCGTTCTTGTTGGAGAGGGAGCAAGGCCGTTGGATTGAGTATGCGCGTGGTCAGTGGGTGCCCGAGGGTCAAGGGTTCTCGTCATCATCTTCATCAAGATCCCCATTCTTTATCCAATCGTCATAAGCTCCTGGAGTATAATCAAACACTCCTTACATCTTCATCTTCATCAAGCTCAGATTCGATTCCTAAATAGGGCCATGCAATCAGATTGACCATCCGATCGTCCATCTCCTCAGATATTCCGAACATACCGATGCCCCAGACGCTCATTCTTTTGAGGTTGATTAGGTTACAGAACTCATCCGGAAATTCATAGAATGAGTCGTCATCCTTTCCACCAAGTGGATTGTCATTTAGGTCCAAATATACGAGGTTGGTCAGATTACCAATCTCAAGCGGCAGCTCTGTCAACTGGTTGTAGTCGAGATCCAACTCTTCTAGGCTGGTTAGATTTCCGATTTCAGGTGGCAACTCCTCTACCTTGTTGGATGCTAAGTCCAGTCGGACCAGGCTGGTCAGTTCGCCGATTTCAGACGGCAGATTCTTTAGCTGGTTTCTGTGGAGGTCCAGCTCCCGTAGATTGGTCAGTTTGCCAATCTGAGGCGGCAGCCTAGTCAACTGGTTATGGAAGAGATCCAACCCTTGCAAGTCGGTCAGATTTCCGATCTCATTCGGCAAATCATCCAGCAGGTTGTTATTGATGAACAAACCTTTCAGGTTGGCCAGGTTGCCGATCTGAGCCGGCAACTCCATCAACTGGTTGGAGTCGAGATTTAACGTTTCTAGTTTGGCCAGGCTGCCTATCTCGGGCGGCAGATCCTTTAGCGCGTTGGATTCTAAGTCCAATCGGACAAGGACGGTTAGGTTGCCGATTTCAGGCGGCAATTCGGTCAACTGGTTGAACTTGAGTAGCAAATCTGCAAGGTTGGCCAAATTTCCTATCTGTGGTGGCAGAGATTTTAGGTGGTTGTATTCGAGGTTCAACCTCTTCAAGTTTGCTAGATCGCCAATCTGTGGAGGCAGAAATTTCAGGTAGTTGGCCTCGAATCGAACAAAGCTGAGGTTGGTCAGGTCTCCGATCTCTGATGGCAATGCTGTCAGTTGGTTGTCGCTGAGATCCAACCCTGTGAGGTTAGTCAAATTGCCAATTTCGGGTGGCAGGTCCGTCAGCTGGTTGTAGTCGAGACCCAACTTTTCTAGGCTGGTTAGATTTCCGATTTCAGGTGGCAACTCCTCCAGGCGATTATTACTAAGGTACAGCATGGCTAGGTTGGCTAGATTGCCGACTTCAGGAGGAAGCTCCGCCAGGCGATTATTACTAAGGTACAGCATGGCTAGGTTGGCTAGATTGCCGACTTCAGGCGGCAACGCGGTCAACTGATTAGCTCCAGTCGACAAATACTCGAGGTTAGTTAATTTGCCGATCTCCTGAGGTAGAGCCGTTAGTTGGTTGTCATCAATCATCAACGTGTCTAGGTTGGTCAGATTGCCAATTTCTGGCGGCAGTTCTGTAAGCTGATTTGCCTTCAACCACAAGAAAGTCAGGCTGGTCAGATCGCCGATCTCAGGAGGCAGAATCGTTAGCTGGTTGTCATCGATGAACAAAGCCTTTAGGTTGGTCAGTTTGCAGATTTCGAGGGGCAGAATCTTAAATTGGTTGGACTCGAGGGACAACGTTGTCAAGTTGGTCAAATCACCGAACTCCGGAGGCAGCCCTGTAAGCTGATTTGCCCCCAATGACAACTTAGTCAGGTTGGTTAGATTACCAATCTCAGGGGGGAGCTCCACTAACTCATTTATCGGCTTGTGGCCCGTTCTATTCACCCATTGGACCGATGCCCCGAGTTCCAACTCTTCTAGGCTCGTTAGATTGCCAATTTCGGGCGGAAGCACCGTCAGCGGGCTGTTCCCAATCCGCAACTCCTGGAGACTAGTAAGATTTCCTATTTCGCGCGGTAACGAAATAAGCTGATTGTCTCCGATTCGCAATATTTTGAGGTTAGACAGATTGCCGATTTCAGAAGGAAGATCTGTCAGTTCTTTGAGGATCCTTGCCTTATATCTGACAACTCCATCGAAAGATTCGTCTCTTTCTAACTCATGTTCCGACTCTTCGAGGTCGGTTAATTTTCCGGTCTCGGGGGGTCCGATCTCCCCTAGTTCCAACTCTTCCAGGCTGGTTAGTTTTCCAATTTCAGGTGGCAAGGCTGTCAACCGGTTGGAATGAAGGGTCAACTTCTGTAGGTTAATCAGATTCCCGATTTCAGGTGGAAGAGCCGTCAGCGGGCCGTTCCCAATCCGCAACTCTTTGAGATTAGTAAGATTTCCGAATTCGGGTGGCAACGAAGTCAACTGGTTGGCTCCGATTCGCAACGATTCGAGGTTGGTCAGTTTGCCAATCTCAGGTGGCAGTGCTGTCAACTGGTTGGCCCACCCGATCCACAACCGCTTAAGGCTGGTCAAGTTACCGATTTCTGGCGGCAACACCTTAAGGTTGCTTTCTCCCAGGTACAAGTATTCTAGGTTAACCAGATTGCCGATCTCAGGAGGCAATTCCTCAAGTGGATTGCCTTCGAGGCCCAACCAATGTAGGTTCGTCAGATTGCCGATTTCAGGTGGCAACACCTTCAGCCGCTGATCCTTGATGTTCAGCTCCTCAAGGTTGGTCATAACGCCAATCTCAGGCGGCAACACCCTAAGCGTCCCGCGATGGGATGCAGAACTGAGGGTCAACCGCTTGAGTTCCGTGAGCCGTTCGCGGTGGAAATCTTTAAACCCGCATAATTTGCCTAAAATTACCAGACCGTCGTCGGGCCCTTCTTTATTTTTCGTAACAATGTTCATAACACATCCTGGAATCTATGAGGAGAGAGTAACTGAAAAGGGGTATGCAATTGACCCCAGATCCACCGCCTAAATTAGGCTAGATAAGGAAAGACCTCGTTGGCACCCTTCAGCAGAAGGGTT
>JAQBXL010000099.1 GCA_027624135.1 Chloroflexota bacterium | reverse complement strand
CCCACCCCTAAGATGACTCTTATCCTACCATTGCCATCTCGCCTCAAATCAGATGCGATTGCCCTGCAGACGGTTCCGCCTCTGACATTGACGACTGGCCGGGTAGGTAATATGATGCTCTCGTGGTTTCGGCGTATGATTCGCTACTTTAAGTTGATCGTTCCGAAACCCGAAATGACGCTACGGATATCGCAAGATAAACTAGCGCAGATAGCAGAAAACTCTCGTATCTGATTTCCCATATACCCCACTAATTCATCGTGTAGGGAGGAAAACATTGCCTGATCAAGATATCTCGTTAATCGCCCACCTCATGCGCCGCGCCGGATTCAGCGCCCCGTTGGAAGAACTGCAAGCCAGGGCTGCCAAAGGCTACGACGCCACCGTTGATGAACTGCTAGACCCCGAGTCCCAACCTCCTATGGAACGCGACATCATGATGCGTTACAAGGCGGATTGGCTGGCACAGGCCGGGCTGGAAGGCCAGCAAGAAGAGTGGACCTTCCGCATGATCAACTCCAAGCGCCCGCTTCAAGAGAAGATTGCTCTGTTCTGGCACTGCGTTCTGGTCACCGGCCATGCCAAATGCGAATACCCGAAACAACAGTCCATGGAATTGGACATGTTCCGGACCGTCGGAATGGGCAGCTTCCACGAACTGCTTAAGGGGCTTTCCAAAGACCCGGCCATGGTCTTTTACCTGGACAACTGCATGAGCCACGCTGGCGCCATCAACGAAAACTGGGGACGTGAACTTCTTGAACTGTTCTCCCTGGGCGTCGGGATGGACGGCGAGTTCAACTACAGCGAGGACGACGTCAAAGCGGCGGCCCGCGCGTTCACCGGCTGGACCGTGACCAACTCGATCCCGCGTTACCCGTACGGCAAGTACGAAGCTAAGTTCATGTACGACCCTCGCGACCATGACAACGATGACAAAACGTTCCTGGGCGAGACCGGGAATTTCAACGGAGAGGACATCGTAGACATCATCGTGAGACAACCGGCAACCGCCCGGTTCGTGGCACGCCACCTCTACAACTTCTTCGTCGCTGATGAACCGCAGGTTCCCGCCTGGAAGGACTCCCCGCCCATCGACGCCAGCGCCATCAAGGAACTGGAAGACGAGTACTTCCGCTCCAACTACAACATCACCGCCATGCTGAGGGTCCTGTTCAAGTCTGACTGGTTTAAGGCTGCGACCTTCGCCAAGATCAAGAGCCCGGCGGAGACCGTGGTTGGAACCCTCAAACTGGTGGGAGACTTCAAGTTCCCCAGGCCCGGCCTGGACATGATGACCATGAATATCCGGTTCATGGGCCAAGACCTGTTAAACCCGCCCACGGTTGAGGGTTGGCACACCGGACGCGAGTGGATCGACTCGGGAACGCTGGTCGAGCGCATCAACTTCACCGCCGACCAGGTGGGCAACCTCAACCACTCCGGCGTAAAGAACATCATCAACCGGGTCGGCTCAATCGGGCCAGTCCTGACTGCAGATCAGTTGATTGATGCCTGTTTGGAAAACTTGGGCTCCTATCAACTGCACCAAGAAACGCGTAATCAGTTGGTGGAAATGGCATCGGGCGAAGGTGAGATACGGAGCGACGCAGAGGGCTTCCCCCTGCAAGTAGCAACAATGCTCCAGTCAATCGTTGCCACCACCGAGTACCTGTTCGCATAGACCGTAGGGAGGCCTAAGCGATTCCAGGATCGTGCAATCCATGGCCTTAGTTCGAAAAACTACTAACAGAAAATTAGGAACTTTTCGAGATTAAGTCCAAAAAATAGTTGGAGATTGATCAATGACATCAACCAAGAAAGACCCGGTATTAGTGGTCCTTCAATTGGCTGGCGGGAATGACGGGCTGAACACGGTTGTTCCTTACGGCAACCCCAAATATTTCGACCAACGACCCAATGTCTTCGTGCCGCAGGACCAGGTCTTGCCGATCAACGACGAGATTGGATTCAACCCAAACATGGGTCCCGTAAAGAGACTATATGACGAGGGCCATGTGGCGGTGATCCAGGGCGTTGGCTATCCCACTGGCAGCCGCTCCCACTTCCGGTCAATGGACATTTGGCACACCTGCGAACCCCAAAAAGTGGGCGATGAAGGTTGGCTGGGCCGCGTTATCCGTGATCTTGACCCCACCCAGGAAAACGTTCTAACCGCTGTGAACTTCGGACGGGGCCTGCCCCGCGCCTTGGTGGCGCCTGGCGTGCCCGTGGCGTCCGTCGGCAACCTGGAGACCTACGGAGTGCTGACCGGCATCGATGACACCGACCAGCGGCTCAAGGCGCTAGATGTCTTCTCAAAGGTATACTCGCCCATGATTGGGCAAGGACCCGTGATGGACTACTTAGCCCACACTGGTCTGGACGCGCTAAAAGGGGCCGACATCCTGAGCGCCGCGCCTGAGATGTACTCCTCTACCGTAGAATATGGCGGCGACACCGTGAGCCAGTACATGCGAAACATCGCGCAGACCCACTTGGCCGGGTTCGGTACCAGGGTGTTGTACACTACCGCCCCGTTCAACAGCTTCGACACCCACGCCGGTCAGATGGCCAACCACACTAAGCTGTGGCGTGAGACCAGCCGGGCCATCGGCGATTTCTACGACGACCTGAAAGAGCACAACGCGGGCGAGAACGTCATGCTTCTAGTCTTCACCGAGTTCGGACGCCGCGTCCATGACAACGGCTCCGGCACCGACCACGGCGCGGGCGGACATTGCTTCATCATCGGTGACCAAGTCAAGGGCGGCCTCTACGGCGAGTATCCTTCCCTGGATGACAATAAGTTGGACGAGGGCGACCTGCAGTTCAACACCGACTTCCGCAGTGTGTACTCCACGATCCTAGAGAAATGGATGGGTCTGGACGCCAAGCCCATCGTGAACGGCGAATTCGAACAGTTGGCCTTTGTCTAGACCAGCTAACCCCTAGCGCTCAAAATCTAACTCTCTGAGGAAAATATGACGACAGAGATTTCGCACATCAGCGTGCAATATAGCAAGACCATCGGCCGTGGCGAACAGTTCGGACCCGGCTTCAATTACCCTGTATTCGTCGCCCGAGGCAAAGAGGGCATCATGTACGTCCTCTGCCGCGGCACCGAATTCCGCCCGGAAGGGGTTCGGGTCACCGTCTGCACCACCGACGAAGAGTACGTTGCGACCTTTGCCCGAGGCATCGACTACCAGGGGCCCCACGAACACAACATGGAAGATGGTTCCCTAGTCTGGCCAACCTGTATCGCTCTGGACAGTCAAGAGAACCTATTTATCTCCGACGAATGGCTGAACCGAATCTCCTCCTTCTCCAAGGACGGCGACTACCTTGGCAAATGGGAAGAACGGTCCGGCACCGGAGACGGAGAGCTTGACCGCCCCTCTGGAATGGCCTTTGACGCCGACGACAACCTGTACATCGTGGACTGCGGCAACCACCGCGTACAGAAGTTCAACAAAGACGGCAAGTTCCTGATGAAGTTCGGAACCGAGGGCAGCGGCGACGGTGAGTTCAATATGCCCTGGGGAATCACGATTGACGGCAATGGAGACATCTTCATCGCCGACTGGCGGAACGACCGGATCCAGAAATTCAGCCCGGACGGCACGTTCCTGATGAAGTTCGGCTCCTCCGGCTCAGGAGAGGGCCAATTCGACCGGCCGACCGGCGTTGCCGTCGACAAAGATGGCGTGATCTACGTCTCTGATTGGCTCAACAACCGACTCCAGATCTTCGATGCCGGCGGTAATTTCGTCGGTCTGAAAACTGGAGAGGCCGGCATCTCCAAGTGGGCTAAAGACAAACTGGACGCCAACGCCGAGATGTGGGACGAACGGGAACGGGCGCAGGGTCTGGAACGCGAGAAGGACTTCTGGGGTCCGACTGGGGTGACTGTCGATGATGACGGACGAATCTTCGTTCCGGAGTCGGCTAGGAACCGTATCCAGGTTTACCGGTCCCAGTCTCCTACTTTCGCCGGTCCTCGCCTCTAGACCAGCGATTGACCCCCGGGCTGACCTAGCCCAATAACCAGCAAGTGATAGGGCCTCGAGATTCGAGGCCCTATTTATCTCCAAATCTATCTTCTGGTGTCACGACGTGCCCCTTACCGTTGGCCGAACCCCATATCTAAGTTCCGAACCCATGTATTTCGACATGAGCAAGCGCGGCATCGAGGTTCAGGAACTACCCCCCAACGAAATAGGCCCCGCCATCTCAGACGGACGGTTGCAGGGCGGACTCGTCCCTTTGGTAGATACATTTGACCTCGACGACACTATGCGGACGGTGTCTGGGTTTTGCCTCGCCACGACCTCTCATGCAGTCAGCGTCAAACTCCATTCCAAGGTGCTCATCGAGGAACTGTCGGGGAGCAGCATAGCCATCCCGCATGAGGCGCCCACTGCCGAAAAGCTGCTGCAAGTATTGCTGTCGACAAAGCACGGGATAAAGCCGGGGGCGTTTGTTAACGAAGACGAACCCCACGACGCCCGCCTATTGGTGGGGAACCTGGGCTTGCGCCACCGCCGGGGATTAAGGGGGTTCGACCACTCATACGACCTGGGCGAGGAGTGGAGTCAATGGACTAGGCTGCCCTTCGTATTCGCCAGGTGGGTGATGAGGAATGACCTAGAGCGGCAGGATGCCTTGGTCATCGAAGACTCTCTCTACACGAGCCTACAAGACTGGGCCGACGGGTTGTACCGCGTATCCGGACCCAGCGACAGGGTACCGGTCCACCCGCAAGAGATTCATCAATACACGCAGGGCCTCCGGTATTACATCGGAGTACCAGAAGAGAAGTCCATCGCGCTGTTCAAAGAATATGTAGCGCAACTGGACGACAACTAGAGCAGCCTAACTGTCTCCTCCCTGACGTAGTCCCGCAGTTCTTGCGGCAATGCGCCCAGACTTCCGGATAGGGCGTTCTCGGTGATTCGCTCGGGACGCGACGTGGCCGGGATCGTGATGCTGACTCTGGAGTCAGACACCACCCACGACAGCAACGCCTGGGCCCAGGTTTGGATGCCGAACTCTTTCAGGGGCGATAGGTCCGGCTCCCCCTTGAGTTCCTTCACGTAGCGGCCCTTCTTAAGAGGCTCCATCACCATGATGCCGATGCCCAGCGCTTCGGCCAAAGGCAACACCCCCTCCTCGACCTCCCGCTGCACCACGTTATAGGGGATCTGAACGGTGTCTATGCGGCCAGAACGCATCAGGTCCATGATTGTGGGGTAAGCGTCGGGTACCATCGCGGTCACGCCAATCATCCCTATCTTGCCCTCGTCCTTCAGGCGTTCCAGGGTCGGCAGATGGGTCTCGTAGTCGATCAAGTTGTGTATCTGGAGCAGGTCTATATAGTCGGTGTCGAAGTTTTCAAAGGACTGGGCGATCTGCTGTTCGCCAGCTTCCTTGCCTTCGATCCGGACCTTGGTTGCCAGGTAAAACTGGTCTCGCTTTCCTTCAGTAGTGACGCCCACCGCTTTCTCGGAGGCGCCATACATCGCAGCCGAATCGATGAAATTGATCTTTTCCGAGATGCAATTTTCGATTATCTGCCTTCGGGTTTCCAGCTCTGATTCTTCAGTAACGTCAAAAGCTCGAAGGGTGCCAAGGCCAATCACCGAGACTCCCAGAGAGCCAAGCTCGCGGTATTCCAATTCAACTCACCTTAATCATTAGATCGGGAAGATCAATCTCCCGGCTTTAAGAATTCCCCCGTTGGTCGAACTCAGCGCGGGCCGCCGACAATATGGAGGGGTCCGACAACAGGTCGCAAGCGGTCAGGGTCATGGCTTTCGCGACGCTGATGGCCGCGCTGAAGGCATGTTCCGTGGTGGCCGTCTCCGCCATCTCCCGTGAATGGGAGGCGACAGGCTGCTCGCTAACGGCATAGCGCAGCTCATAGGCCGGCAACGCCTGACTCACATTGCCAAAGTCGGTAGATGCGGCGCTGCCCTGCCGTCCGGGCAGCGGCTCATCCAGGTTCAGGCCTGCCAATCCGGCGTTGTTTAGGAGCAGGCTGGCAATCACGGCGTTGGGGCGGACGTTTTCGTAGAAGGGATAGTATTCCTCGACCTCCAGGTTCGATCCCGTCATGGCCGCGGCCCCCTCGGCAACCTGACGCACCCGACCCACCACCACGTCGCTCAGGTAGTTTCGGTCGCCGCAACGGAGCATGAAGTTGGCCGCGGCGTATTCGGGCACCACGTTCGGGGCTCTGCCACCATCAGTTATCACACCGTGGATCCGCACATCATCCCTGAGGTGCTGTCTCAGCGCATCGATACCGGTGAACAGATGGATCACGCCGTTCAGAGCGTTGATTCCCTCGTGGGGCGCGGCGGCGGCGTGGGCGGCCTTGCCGTGGAATATGTAACGGTACCCAACCATGGCCAGGCTCCAGCTTTCACCCATGGGAATATCGGTGGGTATGACCGTCCGGTTGGAAGATGGATGGGAGGACAGGACGGCGTCCACACCTTCAAACACACCGGCGTCAAGCATGCGTATCTTGCCGCCACCTCCCTCCTCGGCGGGGGTGCCGATGACCATCACCCGTCCGGGAAGGTTCTCCAGGTTGGCCTTCAGTCCCAACCCGGCTCCAACGGCAGCCATGGCGATGAGATTGTGGCCGCAGCCGTGTCCAATGTCAGGCAGAGCGTCATATTCAGCAAGAATGGCAACGGTCGGGCCGTCTCCAGCGCCGCCAGGAAGGGTGGCGGTGAAGGCGGTCTCCACGCCACCGACGCCGCGCTCGACGTGGAACCCGTGCTTCTCCAGTGTCCCCGAGAGCAGTTGGGCCGCGTGCGTCTCCTGGTAATTCAGTTCGGGGTGGGCGTGTATGTCGAGGGCGACCTCCACCAGTTCGGGCCGTGCTCCGTCGATCGCCCTCGCGGTGGTCTCCGAAAAGGCCGCTTTGGATGGAACGTTTCCGATAGTCATGACATCCTCCATGACTTCCTAAATGCTGGGCCTGTGGCGGCTGAACCAAGGTTAACTGCCAAGACTTTACGCCATTTTCCCGCCGTACGCATCCCGCCCCAAGCGCGCCATCACGATTCTTGCTAGAATCTACTCGCATCTGCTGGAAACACCCAGGCCAAGCCGACGAGAAGGAGTCTCAAGGTGCCAGACAAACTGGGATGGCGCGCCAACTGGGGAGTGATCGCGCCTTCGACAAACACCTCGGTCCAACCGGAGTTTGACGAGATGCGGCCCAGGGGCGTGACCAACCACATGTCTCGTATCTGGGTCCCCGACGAACCCCTGGCCAGCAACGACGACTTCAACAATCTGATGGACGCCATCCGCCTGGAATGGGACAACGCTATTCTCCGTGTGATGACCTGCAATCCGGACTACCTGGTGATGGGCATGTCCTCGGAGACGTTCTGGGGCGGGCTGGCGCGGGCCATAGAACTTCGCACCCATATGATGGAATTGACCGGACTCCGCATCGCCATGGGCTCCGACGCCTGCCAGGCTGCTTTACGCTGCTACGGCGACATCAAGCGAATCGGCGTGCTCACCCCGTACTGGCCGGTGGCTGACGAGAACGTAAAGCTGTTCTTTGAAGACGTGGGATTCGAAGTGGTGGCGATGAAGGGGCTGTGCTGTCCCGGCCCAGCCGCCATCGCTCAAACCACCGAGAAGGAGATGTTGGACAGCCTGTTGGAACTGAACGAATACGATGTCGAAGCCATAGTACAGGTAGGAACAAACCTGGGGATGGCCAGGCTGGCAGCGGAAGCAGAAAAGTGGCTGAAGAAGCCGGTGATTGCCATCAACACCGCAACCTACTGGTACGCCATGCGGGACAACGGTATGGACGACGTTATCGATGGGTTCGGTACTCTGATGACCGACTTCCGCGAACTTCCCAAACTCTACTTCGACAAGGTTAAAGAACAGCCTCAGAACGCCTAGAATCTTCGGCAGGCCAATGCCAAGGAGACGATAGATGCCCAACGGCCAACTCAAGACAACGCCCAGAACGAAGCTGGTCCGGAATCCGGGCCGCGCTGACTACGACCGGACCGTAGTAAACGAGATAATCGACGGCACGCCCCTCTGCCACGTTTCCTACATCATCGACGGGCGTCCCTACGTGACCCCCACGCTCCAGTGGCGCGAGGGTGAAATTATCTACTGGCACGGGTCCTCCGCCAGCCGTTTCCTTCGCCAGATCGTGGGCAAAGAGGTCTGTATGGCGATAACCCACTTCGATGGGTTGGTGCTGGCCCGTTCGGCCTTTCATCATTCCATTAATTACCGTTCCGTCATGCTCTTTGGTGAAGCCACCAAGATCGAAGATGACGACAAGAATTCTCTCCTCGAAAGCTTCGTCGAGAACTTGATCCCAGGCCGCTGGGAGAATCTGAGGTCCATGACCGATCAAGAGGCCAAGGCCACCACTGTGTTTTCCATGCCCATCGACGAGGGATCGGCCAAGGTGCGTACTGGCCCTCCGGTGGACGACGAGGAGGACTATTCGCTGCCCATCTGGGCGGGAGTGCTGCCAGTCAGCCAGGTGCTGCATGACCCCGTTCCCGACCCAAAGAATCAAGAAGGTCTTGAAGTGCCAGATCACGTCCGCAGGTTCAAACTGGGATAGCCCGACAAAAGAATTTTTACAACGCTCACACCGCAACAGATTCCACTCGATTTGATAGGAGAATGACAATGGCAGACCCAATACGACTGGGAATAATCGGAGCCAGCCCCACAGTGGGTTGGGCCCACCGCTCACATCTTCCGGCGATCGCCGCCAGCCCCGAGTTCGAACTGACCGGGGTCTGCACCACCAGGATGGAAACAGCCGAAGAAGCCAAGAAGCAGTACGGCGCCAAGCTGGCTTTTGACGACTACCACAAGATGTTGGCCCACCCCGACATCGACGCGGTTGCCGTGGTCCTGCGGGTGCCGGCCCATTATCAGATCACCAAGGACGCGCTGAACGCCGGAAAACACGTCTTCACCGAGTGGCCCTTGGGCGCAACCATTGAAGAAGCCACTGAATTGGCCGACCTGGCCCGCGCCAAAGGTGTGCGAGCAGTCGTTGGCCTTCAGTCGAGAGTTGCCCCGGCCATACTCCACATGAAAGAGTTGGTGGAAGAGGGCTACGTCGGCGAGATAACGTCCTGTTCCATGCGGCTGATCCGCGGCGGCGTGCTGGAACGTTCCTCCGGGCGCACCTGGCAGCGGGACGATGAACTGGGCGCGACCACCCTGACCATCGCTGCGGGCCACTCCATCGATGCTCTCCGCTTTGTGGCCGGTGACTTCAGCGAAGTGTCCTCGATAGTGTCCACGCAGGTTTCCAAATGGCTGGAGACCGACACCAAAGAGATGCTGGACGTGACGGCCCCCGATAACATCATCGTCAGTGGGCGATTGACGAACGGCGCAGTGGTTTCTGTCCACGTCGCCAGTAACCCCTGGGCCGGATGCGGCTACCGGATGGAGATCTATGGCCGGAAAGGGACTCTAGTGGCGACTTCCGAAGACTCCCCACAACTGGGCGAGGTCTATCTACAGGGGGCCCAGGGCAGCGAGAATCTGGAGGACATCACTATTCCCGACAAGCACACCAATGTCTTGGAAGGCATGCCTAAAGGTCCGCCCAGGAACGTGGGCCAGTTGTATTTCCAGTTCGGCGAGGCCATCCGCGGACAATCGTCCAGCTACCCCGATTTCGATACCGCAGTTGATCTGCACCGGCTGATCGACTCCATCCGTCTGGCATCGAACGAGGGTCGGGCGGTAAACACTGGAAGCTGATCGTCAACCCGAACATCCGCAGAAGGAGAAGGGTCTATCTGTTGCTGGTGGGTTTTGATCCAGTGACGAATAGATTCTTCGGCTGTCGCTCGAAATGACAACAATTAGCGGGGTTGTTTCGGGTCCCCGAATTCAGCGCCTGGTGATAACGGGTTAGACCGGCAGCAGCGGCTCTGTAACATTGTCGGGCAGTTCGGCTTCGAAGGCGTTTAGGTAGAACGACGTTTGGGCGTAGTGACCCATCAACGTGGTTAATTCCACTAGGTGCTGTGCGCCAAACTGTTTCAGCGCCGCTTCGAAGGTCGGCTGGCTAACTTTGTGTGTCTTGAAGAATTCGTTGCCGTAGTTGACGATGGCTTCTTCGTCAGCAGCCATCTTGGGCAATGGGCGTCGGTCCCTTATCACATCCACCAAAGCATCGGCGACGCCCTCTTTGCGCGCGGCCGGTGCATGGGCGTTCCAAACGTACTGACAGTCCATGGCCCTGGCGGTGGTTATGATCGCCAGCTCCAGGATGCGCTTGGGGAATTTGGTCTCATATCGCAGGTAGCTGGTCAGGTGATTGCGGCGCTTGGCCATCTCCGGGCTGTTGATGGTGAATGATCCGGGGCCGCCGGTGATGGATCCTCCGGCAGGCTTGGTTACCTCCGCGAAGGCTTCGCGAAATTCCTCAGGGACCATGTCGGCCGATACGATTGGTAGGCGTGCCATTATTTTCCTCCGAACTCAGGGCAGTATCTGTGCGTCTGGCGGAGAGTCTATCACTACTGGAGCTGCTCCAGAAGTCCTTGTTCGCCGTAAGGACCCACCGACCGATCACCCGGCAGTTGGCCGGTTGACAGAATGCCGGTTGTCCAAAAAAGCAAGGCCGGACGGCCCATGCATGTTTATGCTGGGTGCAACATAATTGTCTTGCGGTTGGTGTGCGGTTGGTGTTATGTTGCATCCGATCTTCGGTAATTGACCGAGAACATGCAGCAGCGGAAGAAAAACGACAGAAACCACCACAACTATGGTAGCCATCGGAGGAGGAAATCCTTATGTATGATCGGATTGTTGTACCCCTTGACGGATCTGAGCTGGCGGAACAAGTGTTGCCCTTTGCGACGCGGATCAGCCTTGGCCTGGGAATCCCAATCCATCTCGTGCGCGTATTTCACTCGGTGCCCGAAGAATTGGCCGATCCAACCCACAGTCTATACAGCAGTGCGATCACCTCTGGTGTAAAGGACGGAATCGACGACTACCTGAATGGTGTAAATGGCCATCCTCCACCAACTACATGAAGAGGAGGGTATTACAGTCTTGATCGTTTGACGTGGACCCGGAAATTCGGACAGGTAGCTAAGTGAGGGTCCTGCTCCTAAAATACGCACAGCCGT
>JAQBXL010000007.1 GCA_027624135.1 Chloroflexota bacterium | reverse complement strand
GAGAGTAGTTTTATTTAGTCAGTTAGAGAGGAGCAAATGACCACAAACAGCCACCGTAATCAGAATCTCGGAATCAGAACCACCCAAGACTTTGTGAACAAGTTTGATAGCTTGTGTGATCGCTTGGGATACAACCGTTCCGAGATCATTCGATACGCTTTGAAGCGTTTCTACAACGAGCACTTCAACAACCCTGAGAACTTCACCCGTGTCAGAAAGGAGATGTTTTGATGGAACAGCCAACAGTGGAACTTATGTCGTTCATGGAATGGAGAGAACGACAACCCGTAAAGAAAAAGGAGAAAAAAGATGAGTCAAGAAGCCTTGAAGCAAACGGAGAAATCGGGACTACGAATGGTGAAGGACAAGGTTCTGGACATCATCAGGAGATCCCCATCCAAGGAGTTCATGTTTTCCCAAGTCCCGAACTCTAAGGATATCGTCATCGTTGTTCGTCAGATGTGATGGCTGGCGCTGGGTCAAGTCGCTCCACCATCCTCATTTGTCATGCTTATCGATTTATGGACGTAACGTGACTTGGCTTTCTTACGGTACTTAGAGATCAAAGCCCCGACCAACTCGGGATAGAAAGCCTTACCTGAGTGTGAAAGGAAGCCCTGTTCATTCAGGGCTTCAGCTATCGCTTTCATGGTCAACCCTTGTTCCGAAAGGCTCGAAATTCTGTCAATTAAAGCCTCGTGTTCAGGGTCGATGTAGAAATCCGAAAGCGTGTTCGTCGTGACCGTCACAGTCACTAGAACCCTGAAATCCGCTCGCTTCTGAAGGCTTAGAAAAAACGGAGCAAAATTACTCCACCGTAACCGACTTGGCCAGATTGCGGGGTTGGTCAACGTCCCGCTCCCGTAGCAATGCTATGTTGTATGCCAGAAGTTGCAGGGGCACGGTGGCGAGCAGTGGAATCAGGTGCTCGGGAGCCTCGGGGATGTACAAAACGTGGTCCACCTCCGCCGCCAACTCGGTGTCTCCTTCCGTCAGCACGGCCAGGACGCGGCCGTCTCTGGCCTTGACCTCTTTTACGTTGTTGACGACCTTGTCGTAGAGGAAGTCCTTGGGCGCCAAGGCAACGGTAGCCATGGCGTTGTCGATGAGGGCAATGGGTCCGTGTTTCATCTCGCCCGCCGGATAACCCTCGGCATGGATGTAGCTGATCTCCTTGAGCTTCAACGCGCCCTCAGAAGCGATCGGCGCATTTACTCCCCGGCCCAAGAATAGGAAATAGTCGAAGTCCGCGTACAGTTGGGCAATTCTCCGGTAATTGGCCTGGTCAGCTAGGAGGTCCCCGATCAGCCTTGGCGCCTGGGCCAGGCCATCAACTAACTCCTGGCTCTTCTCCTGGTCCAAGATTCCCCTGGATTGGCCCAAGAAGATGGCCAGCAGGTTCAGGATGGTCAGCGAAGCCAAGAAAGTCTTGGTGCTGGCGACGCCGATCTCGATACCAGCCCGCATGTACAGCGTGCCATCAGCTATGCGAGTTGCCTGGCTGCCTTCCGCGTTACAGATCGTGAGCAATTTCCCGCCCTTGTCTTTGGCCATCTGCATGGCGGCCACGGTGTCGGCGGTTTCGCCGGATTGGCCGATGGACACCACAAGCGTGCGGGGGCTGATGTAGGGGTTGCGGTAACGGAATTCGGAAGCGCTTTCCGCTTCTGCGGGCAATCCGCCGTAGCGCTCTACCAAGTGACGGCCCACTTGGGCAGCGTGGAGGCTCGTGCCACAGCCGATGAGTATCACCCGGTCCAGGTCTGCGATCTCTTGTTTCGTGAAGGGAAAGTCGGGCAGGTCCACCCGCCGCGCTTCAAAGTCGATCCGCTCCCGCATGGCACTGGCCACTGCCTGGGGCTGCTCCATGATCTCCTTCAACATGAAGTGCTGGTACCCTGCTTTGTCCACCTGCACGTCTGCCTGGGAGACCATCCGAGTCTGTTTGACGATGGGGTTTCCGTCCAGGTCCTGGTAGTCAACACCGTTTCGAGTGACCACCGCCATCTCGTTGGTCTCTAAGAATCCGACCTGGCCAATATTTGACTCGGTGTGGAGGAGGGGCAATAACGCCGGCAGGTCGCTGCCGATGATCGTCTGGCCTTCTGACTGGGCTACCACGATGCCGCCGGCATGCCCCAACCGTAGAGCGCATATCTGAGCAGCATCACCTTGAAGAATGGCGGAGATGGCTTGTGAGCCTTTCACCATGCGGCCCATGCGCCGAAACGCTTCTTGGAAGGTCAGGCCTTGGTCCATCCCCTCTTCAACCAGATGTGTCAGTACTTCTGTGTCAGTCTCAGATTCAAAAACGTGGCCATCGTCCGTCAGGCGGCGTTTCAGTTCACGGTAATTCTCAACTATGCCGTTATGGACTACCGCGATGCGCTTCTGACAGTCGGTATGAGGATGGGCGTTCTCGTGAGTCGGACGGCCGTGGGTGGCCCAACGAGTGTGGCCGAGTCCGACTGTTCCCTGGGGTTTTGGACCCGCGCCGTCTTCGTCTAGACCGTTGACTTTGCCAACCGTCTTCCGAAGTTGAATGTTGCCGTGAGGGTCGACGACGGCGATACCGGCGCTGTCGTAGCCCCGGTACTCAAGCAGCCTTAGTCCTTCGTAAATGATGGGCCAGGCTTCTTGCCCGCCGATATACCCAACGATGCCGCACACAGGCCCTCCGGGCCCCGCAAGACGTGCCGAGCCTCAGGAATCCGATGAATCGCGCTGCAAGATTCGTGCGAATTTCGGGCGAATAATGAATAGCGCCTTTGACCAGTATAGGAACCCCGGAAATTTCGTGCAATGCACCCAAGTTCCTGGCCCGCCTACTGTGTGGCTATCTTGACTCAGATTCCAACAACTTGCTCAGGTTGCGGGAGAACTCTTCCAGGGTGTTGCGGGCCTTCCTGCGTATGATCGGTTGGCCCAACTCGCCCAAACGGCCCATGAAAGTGGTGTCGCTAACGATCTCCAGTTCGGTTTCGTCGTCCGACCGGGCGGTGACTTTCATCGTCATGTCGGTCTTGACCCCGCCACCTACCCGGCGGTCGTTGGCTTCGACTAAAAAGTGGGCCTCACCGGCGTCGGCGTCCTGGGACAGAACAGTGATGGTCCCGCTTAGGTTCATACCCATGGGACCGACCCTGGCTTGAAGGGTGGCCTGGTAGCGGCCTTCTCCGTCGGGGGTGACATCTTTGATGCCAGGAATACAAGAAGCAGCCCTGGGTATGTCCATGACCACCGCCCAGGTTGCATCACGGCTGGCAGGCACAACCGAGCGGATCTCCAGTTTCATGGGGTTAGGAACCCGTCTTTCCAGATGTCATCGCCTGCTCGATGGCGCGCCGGGTGAAAACCTCGGCCATGTCGGTCTTATATTCCGCGGAACCCCTGAAGTCCTCCAATGGATCAACCGCGTCCTTGACCAAAGCCGCTGCGGCCCTGATGTTCTCATCGGTTAGCGGCTGTCCCCTCAGGGCGTCTTCGGCCTGGGTGGCCCTGATTGGAGTAACGCCTACGGACCCCAATACGATGCGAACATCCTTGCAGGAACCGTCCGGCTTTTGGGAGACTACCGCAGCCACGGAGACGGTGCCGTAGTCGTCGGCGGTTCGGGGTAGAAACTTAAGGTAAACCGAGCCAGAGCCGGTGGGCGCGCGGGGGACCAACACGCTGGTCAGCACCTCTCCTGGTTGAACGTCGGTCTCGTAGTAGTCGATAAAAAGGTCTTCGACCGGCACGACCCGGTCTCCGCTCTTTGAGGTCATCACAGCCGACGCTCCCAGGGCGATCAGTGCAGGAGGTGGGTCCTGGTTTGGGTCGCCGTTGACCAGTCCGCCGCCGATGGTCGCCATGTTGCGTATCCGGGGCGTCGCCACCTTGCGGAAAGTATCGGCCAGCAGCGGCAGCTCACCAGCGACGATGGGGTTGTTCTGTACCTGACGCTGGGTGCAGAGGGCGCCGATACTTACACCCTCAGAGGTTGATTCGATGGAGTTTAAACTTCCGACCCGACGCAGCCCAATCACATGGGCTGGCTGGGCCAACCGCTGTTTCATCTGTATGACCAGGGCGGTTCCGCCGGCCATGACCCGGGCATCCTCGCCATACTGATCCAGGAGTCCAAAGACCTCGTCCAGGCTGGTGGGATGGTGGTACTCGAAGTCGATCATTAGCCGCTCTCAGACATGGTCTTGGCAGCAGCGGCCACCGAATTGAGGATGCCGTAGTAACCGGTGCACCGGCACAGGTTGCCCATCATCCACTCTTTGATCTCGTCTTCGGTGGGATTGGGGTTCTCGTCCAGCAACGACTTGGCGGCGATCACCTGCCCAGGGGTGCAGATGCCGCACTGGAAACCGCCGTTGTCGATGAAGGCCTGCTGTACTGGGTGCAGATTGCCGTTCTCGGCGATGCCCTCGATGGTGGTGATCTCCGAGCCGTCTACCGCTACGGCCAGGGTGATGCAGGAGGCGAACATTTCGCCGTCGACCAACACAGCACAGGCCCCGCAGACGCCAACGCTGCAGCCTTCTTTGGTGCCGGTGAGGCCAACGTCGTAGCGTATGCAATCGACCAGGAGACGCCGGGCCGGGATGTCCAATTCGTGGTCTGTGCCGTTGATCTTGAGGCGGACCTTTTGGTTCATTCCATCCCCTTGGTAGGCTCGCTGTCAGTCTCGAAGAATCCAATTTCGACCCTGGAAAACAACACGCCCAATGTTATACTACCCCCCACCCTCCCGCAGCCGGCGCAGCCGGCACAGCCGGGTTTTCATGGGCGGGTATTACCTGGAAGATGACTTTAAAATCTTGCTACAAAGGCGGGTGAATCATGGCTCAGAATAACGGCGACGCCCCATCGCAGCACATCGGCACCACGGTATTGGTGGTGACCATGGAGGTTGACGCGGCGGACGAAGCAGAGTTCAACCAGTGGTACAACGAGCAGCATCTGCCAGAACGCATGGCGATCCCTGGCTATGTGAGCGCCCGCCGGTTCAAACTGGAAGGCGAAAATAACAATAACTCGCTCCAGTACCTGTGCATCTGGGAGTTGGAAGACGGCAGCCCGCTACAGAGCGAGATGTATAAGGACCAGAACGCTCACCCAACGGAGCTATATCTGCGAGTCAACAAGACCATCAAAGCCAGGACTCGCGGCCTCTACCGCCAGGTCTACCCAGAGTCAGGAACGTTCTTCGAAGACCGGTCGGGCTTCCACGGTGAACGCCTGGCGGCGCATCCGTAGCCACCTCTGTAACCCTACTTGAACGCGGGCATGACCGCTTTGGCGAATAGCTGCATGGACTTGAGCACCTTGTCCTGGGGCATGCCGCCGAAGGAGAAGTTGCAACCGAAGTATTCGATGCCCTGGTCCTGTAGCGCCTTTATCTTGGCGATGATCTGGTCGGGGGAGCCGATGAAGGCCCGGTTCTCGTACAGGTATTCGTAGCTGGGCGGCAGTTCCGTCCGGGTGTTGCGGAAGTCTTCTATCTTTTCCCATACTTCGCTGCCAAAGTCGAAGCTGCGCCGCCACTGGATCATGTCGATGTTCCAGTCCAGTGCTGCCTTGGAGTCGGCCTTGGCCTGTTCCTCGGTTTCTGCCACGTAGAAATAGCGGAAGAACGGAATCTGGCCCATCGTCATGTTTTGGCCCTTCTCCTTGGCCAGGGCGACCATCGTGTGGCACAGCGCCAGGGCATCCACGGTATCGAGCACCACTCCGATGATCAGCGGGTGTCCCGTTCCTGCGACGAATTCCTGGGTCGCTTTGGTGCGGGTGGCCGCGATGTAGATGGGCGGATGGGGACTCTGCACCGGCGGCGGAACCAGGTTGGCATTGGTGATCTTGTAGTGCTGGCCCTCGAAGGAATAGTCCTTGGTGGTCCAGAGACCCCTAATCATGGTGATTGACTCTTGGAACCGGCTCTGGCTTTCTTCCAGCGGGACATTGGCGACGTTGTATTCAGACCCGGCGGCCCCTCGACCGAAGCCGATGTCAACTCGTCCTCCGCTCAGCACATCCAGAGTGGCGGTTTCCTCAGCTAGTCGGGCAGGAAGATGCAGAGGGGAAACCAGCACGGCGGAGCCCAACCTTAGAGTCGTCGTCTTAGCCAATATGTTGCTGGCCAAGACCATTGGCGCCGAGCCCAGTCCATAGCGGGTAAAGTGGTGCTCGGCAATCCAGGCGCTTTTGAAGCCCAGTTCCTCGCCCAGGACGAACTCTTCCGTGATGTCGTCATAAACCTGCTTGGGATCGGTTCCTTCGGGCCAGGGCACGTGGGAGAAGAGGGCAAAATCCATATTACAATGTCATCCCCATCGAATATCTTGATGCTTCTTATCAAAGTCCGCTAGGCGCCCGCTAGAAGCCCGCATAATTAAACCATACAACCAACACGACCGCCACCAACCCCCCGTTAAGCCAAGATTTCTTATGCGATCGCTCGGCATTCGTCATGGGGTTGCCAAGGTTGCTGGTGATATAATCTGGCCCTCTAGAGGCTTTTTCACCCTCGGATTTGCCCCGCGATCAGACCTATCCCGGCGTGCCGGAGTTTTACCGGAGTTTTAATTGTCAGTACACCTGCTTTACGGCGATAGTTTCTTGGTGCCAAAACGGCTGGACGAGTTGATCGTTGAGTTCGGCGCTTCCGACGTGTTGGAGGCCAACCGGCACCGGCTGATCGGCTCGCAGACCAAGCCCGGTGAACTGCTGAGCATGTGCAACGCCTTGCCTTTCATGGACGATTACCGGCTGGTGGTAGTGGAGGGGCTGTTAGGCACGGCTGAGGGTCAAGGAAGGGGCCGCCGAAGGGGAGCGTCAGCAGAATCAAAAACTTCGGACCAATGGCAAGCTTTGGGGACCGCCGTTCCTCTGATGCCCGATACTACGATCTTGATCTTCATCGACGGACCATTGGGAGCCAGCAATTCGTTGTTGCGCATGCTGAAGCCGCTGTCTCAAGCGGAGGAACTAGCCGCTCCCAAGGGCGAGGGGCTAGCCCGGTGGGTTAAGTCCACGGCGGAGACCAAAGGCTCGTCCATCAGCCCATCGGCCATACGATCGATCACAGACCTCGTCGGCGCCGATCTCTGGACGCTGGACCAGGAACTGGAGAAGTTGGCTCTGTATTGTTCAGGGCGCGAGATACGAGACTCGGACGTGGGCGAGATGGTATCTCAGATTCGTGAAGCCAGCATCTTCGCCGCCGTCGACGCCATGATCGATGGCCAGCCCGGTGTTGCGTTACGCCTGCTGCACCAACTTAAAGAAGACGGACGGGAGGCCCCATATATCATCGGTATGGTCGAGCGCCAACTTCGGCTGCTGGCTTTGGCCCGTGACTCCATGGACCGGGGAGTGCCGCAGAGCGAATTGGGAGGACGGCTGGGGACGTCGTCAGATTTTGTGATAAGAAAGACCGCAGAACAAGCGCGGCGTCACTCCATGCCCGAGATAATCTGGCGCTACAACCGGCTGCTGGAGACTGATCTGGCCATCAAGCGCGGTAGATTAGAGCCGAACCTGGCCTTGGAGCTATTGGTGGGTGACAGTGTGGCCAATCGCTAGGACGGCGGTCGCGTAATCGCCGGAATTCTTGGCCGGAAATTCTTATTCGGGACTCTCATCGGGAACAACTGGGTTATAGCAAGCGACGAAGTGCGAAGGTTCGATCTGCTGGAGCTTTGGCTTCGCCTCACCCCTGCACTGGCTCTGAGCTTTGAAGCACCGGGGCACAAAGGGGCATTCGGCCGGCAGGTTGATCATGTCGGGAGGGCTTCCCGGCAAAGGCTCGATCCTTCGGCCAGGGTCATCCAAACGGGGCAACGCCTGCAACAACGACCAGGTGTAAGGGTGTTGCGGACGGCGGAACAGCGGAATGACTTCGGCGCTCTCCACCACATTGCCCGCATAGATCACGCTCACCTTGTTGGCCATCGCCGCAACCACGCCCATGTCGTGGGTGATGAGCAAGATCGATGAATCCTGTTCTTTCACCAAAGCTCTCATGCGATGCAATATCTCTGCCTGTAGAGTGACGTCTAATCCCGAAGTTGGCTCGTCGGCGATCAACAGTTTAGGGCGCAGAACCAATGCCATCGCCATCATCACTCGCTGGCACATGCCGCCACTAAGCGCGAAGGGGTATTGACCCATGATGCGTTTGGGGTCGGCCATGCCCATCTCGGAAAGCATGTCCTGGGCCATTCGGTTGGCGTTTCGGAGCGAGATATCGCTGTGCGCCAAAATCACCTCTTCCAACTGGGGTCCGATGGCTTCAATGGGGTTCAGCGCGGCCTGTGCGTCCTGAAAGACCAACGATATCTCACTGCCTCTCAGGGCGCGCATCTGCTCTGGCCCGGCCCGTAGCAAGTCAATGTCTCGATACATGATCCGGCCGTCGGGGATCTCAGTGTTCTGGGGCAAAAGCCCCATGATCGATAGGGCGAGCGTGCTCTTTCCAGAGCCGCTTTCGCCCACGATGCAGTAGACTTCCCCCTCGTTAAGGGAGAGGCTCACGTTGTTTAGCGCCTTTACCCGCCCGGCAGAGGTGCCAAAACTCACCGTTAGGTCGTCTATCTTGAGCAGTTCAGTCATGTGCGCGAAAATGTCCCGTTTAGATTCGTGGCGTTGCTTTTTCCCTCAGGTCTACCGGGCTATACCGACCGTTTTGCAGCTCATTTATCAGGTCACTTAAGCAAGACACCGGCCGCTGAAACTCGGTGGCCACAGTGCCTAGCTGCTCCACTTTGTGGGCGTCGCTGCCTGCCGTCATGTTTGCGTTCAGCTTCTTTCCCAGGTCCAGGGAGAATTGGTTCTGAACCGTCGTCCCACGGCCGTTCAGGGCCTCGACTCCTTGGCAGATTCCGAAGAATTTATCGTCACCTGCCCGCTCCAGCATCTCATCCCTGATACCGGGCCGTTTGGCCGGTTCCTCGATGAAGCGGCGCCGGTAAGGGTGAGCCGCGATCAGCACTCCCCCGGCCCGTGCCACGGACGCCTGTAGAAATTCCGGTTTGTGCATGCCAAACTCGTATTCAGTTAGACCAAACACCAATACGTGCCCCGACTCGGTGTTGATCTCACAACCGGGAATAACCAGGAAATCGTGCTTTTGGGAAAGGTCCTGTGCCTGATCGGCGGTCCAAAAAATGTCGTGATCCGTCAGGCAGATGCCGTCCAGTCCCAGCGATTTGGAACCCTCAATCAGCTCGTCCACGCTCATGAAACTGTCGTCAGACTGGGGATAGCTGTGGGTATGAAGGTCAATCAACAAAGGCTATTTCATTGTCGCGGGCAATTCAGATAGGCCAATGATAGCAAACAGGAGCCTCCCAGATACGCCAATGATAGCAAACCAGAGCCTCGATGAAAAACAAAGGGCCAATGGGAGGGTAACCGCGTTATCAGAAAGGCGTTGCGGAATGATTTGAGTCTGGCAGTGGAGTCCGGAGTCGAGGATTAATCCCGGTCTAAGAAGCCCTCTTCTTCCAACGTCTCCATAACCTCTTCGGCCTTGCTGCCGCCAATCTTCAATCGCCTTTCCAGATAGGAACGGGTCAACTGGGGATTCCTTGCCGCCAGTTCCCGCGCCTCTTCCATCATGCGGGCGTCCGCTCCATCCGCGTTCTCGTCGATTTCTGGCGAAATGACGTCTATCACAGGCACCGCAGGCCCTTCTTGACCAAGCCATGATTCGACCATTTGGTCAATCTCTTGGTCGTAAACCAAGGCGCCCTGGACGCGGCTGGGTTTGGGCGATTCGTTGTGCAACAAGAGCATATCGCCCTTGCCCAATAATTTCTCTGCGCCGACGGCGTCTAGAATCACCCTGGAGTCGACTTGAGAGGACACCGCAAAGGCGACACGGGCCGGGATGTTGGCCTTGAGCAGGCCGGTAACCACATTGACCGACGGCCGTTGCGTTGCCAACACCAGATGGATGCCGGTGGCCCGCCCAAGTTGGGCCAGCCGGACCAGGTTCTGTTCCACATCGAACCCTCCGACCATCATCAGGTCGGCCAGCTCATCGACGATCAAGACCAAGAACGGCATCCTGTCTTCAGCTTGTTTGTTGTACCCCTCTATGTTCCTGGTGCCGGATTCTTCCATCAGCTTGTAGCGGTTCAGCATCTCGCGTATCAACCCGCGAAGCGAGGTGTTGACCTCGTGGGCGTCAACGATCACCGGTCCTATCAGATGGGGTATCCCGTTGAACGGAGTCAACTCGACCCGTTTTGGGTCCACCATGAGGATGCGCAATTGCTCAGGAGTTTTGGTCAGCAGGAAAGACGCGACGATGGAATTGATGCAGACGCTTTTGCCGCTGCCGGTTGCCCCAGCGATGAGCATGTGGGGCAACGCAGCCAAGTCCAAGACCACCGGATTCCCTCCAGTGTCTTGTCCTAGCGCGATGGGCAGACCGCCCTTTTCGGCCAGCTTCTTGAAGGCCGGAGTTTCCATGACTTCGCGGAGGTGGACTTTACTGGGCGAGGGGCTGGGCACTTCTAGGCCGACCAGCGCCTCACCTGGCACCGGCGCCTCGATCCGCAGATACGGTGTCTTCAGAGCCAGGGCCAGGTCCTTCTCGCGAATCAAGATGCTCTGTACCTTGACTCTGCTGCGTTCGACGGACGATGGATTGGCGCCGTCTTTGTAGAGGCCGATGGCGCTATGGCCTGATTCGCCCTTCTTAGCCACCCAGCCGGGCACCAGCCCGAAGCGTAAAATCCTAGGGCCAGCTTTAACATCTGTGACTTCGACCCTGACGCCATGATCGCCCAGGGTCGTCTCCACCAGCCGCGCCATCTCCTGGAGGGCAGCTTCTGGGGCATGGTGCGGGTCTGGTGGGGCAAGTCGGTCCACAGAAGGAAGCAACCAACTCCCCTTTTCGCCTTTGACCCGTGACGGTTTGGATTCTATCGGCGGGGCGGGCGCGTTGGAGTCCCAGGTGGGAATAAGCCCCGATTCGGGCATTCCCCATTCGTCGTCATCCTTACTGTCCAGGTTCGGGCCGTCCAAACCCGGTTCGCCGGGCAAAGGCTTAAGAATATCGAGCGATTCAAACCCGAGATCGGCGGCAGCTTGGGTGCGTCCGATACTCTGAGAGCTTTCAATCCGAGAGCTTTCTTGGTAGGCACGGGTGCGTACCGGAGCATTGGAAGGGCCGCGGACCAGCATCTTCAGGAGATTTCCGCCGGAAGACTGACGGCGCATGGCGAAGCGCAGTATCCGGTATCGTCGTTCCAGGAACATCACCATTTTGTGGGCGATGACGTAGAGGCAGATAAGAGCCAACTGTACCCCGCCCAACAGCTTTTCGGAGACCTGCAGATAGAACCTGCCAGCCTTCTTGGGCGCGATGATAAGGGACACCACGACGGCCATTCCTAGTATCTTCAAAGCCGCCAGGGTCACTGGTGTGCCACCAAGGACACTGCCCCATCTTCCGCCGAGGCTCAGGTCTTTGAAGGCGCCGTCCGAGGGGGATATGGTAGAGAGCACGGCGATGGACATAGCAGCCACGGTGGCAGCCAGGATCCAGTGACGCCAACTGGCGAACAGGGCGCGCCGGTTGTAACGGAGCGCGGCGGTGACTGCGGCCACGAAAAGGCCCACAGGAACCCAGCCGTATCCCAAGGTATCTGCGGTCCAGGTACGCACGCTTCCAGAGAAGGAGAGGATCAGGCCGATTGACAACGCGGTGGCCATTAAGGCCACGGCGTCGACCAGTGACCTGGGTGATCCATTGAAGAGTTCTTTGATTGAAGGCGAAGCGGTGCTGCGCCGCTTCCTCCCAATTGAACTGGCCACTATATCCCTCCGGTGGCAGTTGCTATCGGCCGGTGTCCGGCTCGTGGCTAGAGACTAAATCTCAAGAACCACTGGAATTATCATAGGCGAACGGCGGGCAGCGCCAGCTAAGAAGCTGCGGGCAGATTCGCGGACTTTTGCCTTCAAATCTTCGATTCCGTCGCTTCGAGTGTCAGCCTTGGTCAATGCCTGGGCCACGGCGACGCTAAGTTCATCGAAGAGGGTGCCAGTTTCCGAGTCGTCCAAGAAGCCGCTGGCTACGGCCACCGGTTCGCCCAGAATATTGCCGCTCTTCTTGTCTTTGTTTACCACGACCACGACCACGCCATCTTTTGACAGGGTCCGCCGCTGGCCGAGCACTGGGCTCTGGGTGTCTCTGGTGGTCAGACCGTCAACGTAGATAGGCCCGGCGGAGATACGTTCTTTCATCTCTCCAACGTGCTCGTCAAGTTCCAGCACGTCCCCGTCTTCCATCACGAAGATCCCGCCTTTGGCCAATTCGAGGTCCCAAGCGAGCTGGGCGTGGGCCGTTAGGTGCCGGAATTCGCCATGCACCGGAACGAAATATTTTGGCCGCACCAGGCGCAGCACCAACTTCAGTTCTTCCTGGCTGGCATGGCCATGAACATGCACCGTGGCGATCCGGTCGTAGAGCACTTTGGCTTTCTGCCGGAGCAGGTTGTTGATCGTGTGACTGACGGCAAGTTCGTTGCCCGGTATGGGAGTGGCGGAGATGACTACCGTGTCTCCGGCCATGATGCTCACGTCGCGGTGCTCCCCTTTGGCTATGCGCACCAGGGCGGATGTGGGCTCGCCTTGGCTGCCGGTAGTCATCAGGACCACCTGTTCGGGGGGCAACTTCCTAGTTTCAGCCAGCGGCACCAATACCCCTGGAGGCGCAACCAGATAGCCCAACTCAGTGGCAACAGCCACTGTGTCGACCATGCTCCGGCCTACCAGGCTGACTTTTCGCCCATGCTTTACGGCAGCATCCACTACCTGTTGCACCCGGGAGACCAGCGAGGCGAACGTGGCGACCAACACCCGTCCGTCGGCTTCTCCTATGGCTCGGTCGAGGGCCTCGCCCACAACTTTCTCCGAAGTCGTATATCCGGGAACTTCTGCGTAGGTCGAGTCTGAGCAAAGCAGCAGAACACCGTCGTCTCCGTAGTGGGCTAACGTGGGCAGGTCAAAGATGCGGCCGTCCACGGGGGTGTGGTCAATCTTGAAGTCACCGGTGTGAATCACCGTGCCCAAAGGGGTTCCGATGGCGATGCCCATGGCGTCGGGGATGCTGTGACACACCCGGAACCAAGACACTTCAAAGCTTTCACCGATCTGGTGAATCACGCCTGGATCAATCGGAGTGACGACGCTGTCACGGGCTACCCTCCGCTCTTTCAATTTGGCGGTTATCAGCCCGTGGGCCAGGCGCGGAGCGTAGACTGGGCAATTCAATTTCGGCAGGATAAAGGGCAGTGCCCCGATATGGTCCTCGTGCCCGTGGGTGATCAGGATGGCGCGAACCTTCTCGAGCCGTTCCATCAGATAAGAAATGTCGGGGATGATCAGGTCAACCCCAAACATACCTTCTTCAGGGAATTGGACCCCGCAGTCGACGATAACGATATCGTTATCGTACTCCAGGGCCATCATGTTTTTGCCAATCTCCCCCAGGCCTCCCAAGGGAATGACGCGTAGCTTAGATGTCACCTTATTTCATTGTTCCTAATTGTTGGATTACCCAGGCCACCAGCGATTACGCTTAAAATAGGGTTAACTGCTCAGGCCGGGGCGCTTCTTCTATGTTGACGTTGGCTATTTCGGCCGCTGCTGCGGTAGCGGTCGAGGAGCCTGGAGCGTCAACAAAGGATAATTGGGCTGGTTGAGGGGCCTGGTCCGAAATGGCAACAAGCTCCCCGCCCATATTCTCAGATCTATCTTCAAGTATCTTTGCAATCGACTTGAAGTCTTCTATCATTGTGGGCCTTAGTTCTTCTCTGCGCAACACCGCAGCTGGATGGAGTACCGGAAAGATCTTGCGCCCGTCCTTTTCTCTCAGAGTTCCCCTGGCTTTGGTTATGCCCTCACCGGGGAAATAACGTCCGAAGGCGAACCGTCCTAGCGTAACGATCAATCTTGGGTTGATCAGGTCGATCTGACGGTCCAGGAACTTAGTGCAGGCGGCAATCTCCGCTGGCGCTGGGTCTCGGTTGTCCGGTGGCCGACATTTGACCATGTTGGCTATGAATACGTCTTCGCGTCTGGCTCCGATGGATGCCAGGAGGCCGTCCAGCAGTTTACCGGCAGGGCCGACGAAGGGACGCCCTTGGCGGTCTTCTTGAAAGCCTGGACCTTCTCCGATGAAAATCACTTCGGCTTTGGGATTGCCCTCTCCAGGCACCGCATTCATACGGCCGCCGGACAAAGGGCAGTCGGTGCAATTTCTGACTAGAGAAGCCACCTCGTCCAGCGTTTCCGCTAGGTCAACCGGAGACCGACGAATGCTCTCACCTGTCTCATATTCGCCGTCTGTCCCATATTTGGAAGTCATGGTTCCCGACCTCCCACCGGTAAGACTAAGTGCCCCTATAGCTGAGGCGACGGGCGCCGTAGTTCATTGGTTTGTTAGGGTTTGTTTGAAAAGTGCTTGCAGTTCCAGCAATCTTGCTCGGCGTCCAACCCGTGGGTTGCGAACTGCGGCAGACGCCGTCTACGTCATTCTCGCCTTCGAATCTCTCGGCGTAAGGCCATAGATAACAGAGGTTTAGGAGCGATGGAATTCGATGGGGCAAAAGTGGATCTTCATCAATCGACTCCCAGATCGGCTCCCACCGGTGCCAGACCGTAAACGATAGCCAAGTTCAGCCCGAATATACTGGATATATCAGTCGTTGATGCCGTGTTCCTTAAGATAATTTACAGCATCGTTGACGGTCGCGATTTTGCCAGCGTCTTCGTCCGATATCTCCAGTTGGGCGTCGTCGGTGGAGAATTCTTCTTCAAACGCCATTATCAGTTCTACCAGGTCTAACGAGTCAGCGTTCAGGTTGTCGATGAAAGATGCGGTTTCCGTCACATCCGCATCGTCAACCCCCAACTTGTCGACCACGATGGTTTTAACCCTTTCGTATACAGTCGTCAATCAATCATCTCACTTCAGGCACAGGTTCAATGGAGCCAATCTCTCCTGACTCCAGTCCAGACATTGCTGATCCTAAAACCCCATTTATGAACCGAGCCGAACTCCCGCTGCCAAATATCTTCGCCAATTCCACGGCTTCGTTGATGGCTGTCTTTCTGGGAGTCTTGGGTGTGTATATCAATTCAAATAGAGCTATGCGGAGGATATTTCGGTCAATGAGCGATAATTGGCTCACCGGCCAGGCTGGCGCGTAGCGTGTAATCACGTTGTCCAGTCCCAAGTGGCTTTTTGCCACTCCGGCCAGCAAGCTTTGGGCGAACTTTTCTACGTTTTCGGCCAGCTCTTCTTCCTCGTCCAACCACTCGATTGAGGGATCATCCCAGACACCCCGCACGTCGGCTGCGAACAAGGATTGCAGTGCCGCCATTCTCGATTGTCGCCTTGGGTCTGTGTATTTACCGCTGATAATGGGTCACCGATGAATATCGAGAAGTTTAGTCGCCGCCATCGGCCAGTTTCCGCATGGAAGCGGTGTCTGACACAGTGGTGACCTTGACTCCTCGGTCGATTCTCTTGATTAAACCTGCCAGGACTCCACCTGAGCCGAACTCCACGAATTGGGTTACACCGCAGTCGACCAGATGCTGGACTAAACCTTTCCACTGGACGCATTGGCACAGACCGTCCACCAACTCGGTGCGAATCTCGTTCACCGTGGACATTGGTCTGGAGCTGCAGTTGCCAATGACCGGCGTAGCAGGTTCTCTGAAATTGATGGCCTGGACGGCTTCAGCCAGTCCTTTTTGCGCCTCTAGCATCAGCGATGAATGGAATGCGCCGCTGACGGGCAGAGGAATAGTCTTTCTGGCGCCGCGGGCAGAGGCCAAGTCCATGGCCCGTGCCACGGCAATCTTATCGCCGCTGATCACGATCTGATCGTCGGTGTTGATATTCGCCACCTCCACGCCGGTTTCGTCGCAGATCTGGGCGAAGGCGAACTCGTTCAGCCCCAGTATGGCCGCCATGGCGCCGGGCCGGTTCACCGCAGCCGCGTTCATAAGTTGGCCGCGCTTGCGGACCAGTCGAACCGCGTCGGAGAACTCGATGGCGTTGGCCGCCACAAGGGAAGTGTATTCGCCCAAACTGTGGCCGGCAACGGCCTTGGACTCCAAAGCCTGGGGGCCTTGCATCTCTTGCCAAGCCCGCCAAGCAGCAACGCTCACGGTCATGATCGCCGGTTGAGAATTCGCCGTATTCTGAAGTTCCTTGGCAGGTCCCTCAAATATTAGACGGGACAACGGGAACCCCAAGCTGTCGTCAGCTTCTTCAAAGGTCTCACGCGCTGCCTGGGACGACTCATAAAGGTCGATCCCCATGCCCACGCTCTGTGACCCCTGACCAGGGAACACGTACGCCCGATTATTCATCTCTTGGGTACTCGTAACTACCTCCACCAGAACAGGCCGGATTCAACACCCTACGGATTTTAGACAGGGCATTAAAAAAGTACAACCTGAATGCCATTCCTTTATTCCCCTTTTTGCTCGGTTACAGTACATAACCCCTCACATGGCCTGAAAGGGGTAAACCGACCCCTCAGGGGCTATGTCTATTGGGCCTTACCTAGGCCGTTTCACCCACTACTTGGCGTCCCTTATAGAATCCGCATTGAGGACAGACAGTGTGCGGTAATTTGGCGCTGCGGCAGCGGGAGCACAGCGCCGGATACAGGGGAGCTAGTTTATAGGCGTTTGAGAGCCGCCGCCCTTTCCTAGCCCTAGTCAGTTTTTTTCGGGGTACCGCACCCATGATTGGTCACGTCCTTTTGTTTGATCGGTTTGCCGTTCGCCATCATAGTGAGTCTCGATAGCGAACGGATTAGCTACATTTGTCCCGTACAGGAAGTTTGGGGAAGGGAGTTGTTTCGGGTCTGAGAGATCGTCTAGAAAAATTCCGCTAAAGTCAAAGGTAATGGGACAAAAAAGAGAAGACCGGCTATCCTCGTCGCTCAGTTAACAGTTCGGCCAATGCTCCCCACCGGGGGTCCATTAGAACTGCTTCACATTTGCATTTTTCCTCGTTTAAGTCGCTCCCACATTCCGGGCACAATCCCCGGCACTCCTCGCTGCATAGCGGTTTTATCGGCAACCCAGTGAGAATATATTGGCGAACCACCTCTCCCATGTCCAGAACATGCTGGTCATCCAGGTCAAGCTCGCTATCGTCCTCATCTAGAGGTTCGGTCTGCTTACCCGTGTCCGGGTCAATCGTCGGGGAGGATTCCTCCTCCATCTTTATCAGGGAGTTGTGTTCGAACACTTTGATGCACCTGCTGCAGGTCAAACTGACCTGGGTCTCCAGCCTGGCGCTTACAATCACGCCTTGGTGGGTCCGAAGCACCCGGATCCATCCCTGGACCCGGTCCATCCCATCTTCAGGGCCTCTGAACGACTCGTCTACTTCGTAGTCTCTCGTCGAACCGGTGGGCTCCATCAGCAACTGAGCCAAGTTGTATTGCATCGAGCCTGTCCATGCCCTTTTAATTGACAGCCGTAATTATAGATTCACCCCATGCTTAGATGTCAAGCGTAAAGCAATATCTAGGCGTGGCAGCGCCGGTTATGTTTATCGTTAAAACCGGAATAGTTATGTTAATGGGTCGTAAGGTTAGGCCGTTCGGCAGGCAAAAGCGCTTATTTATGCCCCAGCCCGCTGATTGACGCTATCCCGGATAAATTCGACTATGGCGCCGGTGGACGTTCCGGGGCCAAATACTTCGGATATGCCAATGTCTTTCAAGGGCTGGCGGTCAACCTCTGGGATGATTCCGCCGACCACAACCAACACGTCGTCCATGCCCTGATCCCGTAGGAGACTCATGATTTCAGGAAGTATCTCTAGATGAGCGCCAGACAGGATGCTCATCCCAATCACATCAACATCTTCCTGGGCAGCTGCTTGAGTGATCATCTGAGGACTCTGCCTGATTCCGGTGTATATGACTTCCATCCCCGCGTCCCGTAGGGCCCTGGCAATCACCTTGGCACCCCGGTCGTGGCCATCTAGTCCCGGCTTGGCCACCAGCACCCTGATTGGCCGGTCGTTATCCCTCATATTCCCCCACCTGTTTGCCAGAGAGTTTCCGGAGATTGATCCAGAGTTTAATGACGTCGCTCATGATTTTGGAACGCTTTCCACCAGTTCGGTTAATATGCCGAATATCGACCTGGGGTGGACAAAAGCTATGGTTCCGGATAGCCCTTCTCGCGGTGTCTGATCGATAAGGTCGACTCCCATGGTCTTCAACGTTTGGAGTTTCCCTGAGATATCGGTGACGTTGAAGGCTAGGTGGTGCAGGCCTTCACCTCGACGCTCGATGAAGCGGCCAACGCCCGATTCAGGGCTCGTGGGCTCCAGTAGTTCCAGCCGCGTCTGCCCCACCTCAACCAGAGCGGCGCGGACTCCCTGGTCTTCCATCAATTCAATCTCGGCATCCGGCACGTCAAAGACCTTTCTAAAGAAGGCCAACGACACCTCGATGTCTTTCACGGCCACACCAACGTGGTCGATGTAGTTAACAGTGCAAACCTCAGTCACTTCGAGATTTTCTCCTTATTTTGGTCCCCTCCCTTCGTCGGGGGAGGGTTAGGGCGGGGGCAGATACTTCGCTACACGATGTTCAAGCTGGAAAGATTCATCTAGCTTATTGGTCGGTCATACCGGGTACTGCGCCATCAGTTGCTTGGCGATGAGCAGCCGCTGTACCTCAGACGTTCCTTCATAGATAGTAGTAACCCTGGCGTCTCGGTAGATGCGCTCAACCCCGGCCTCTTGAAAGTAACCAGCGCCGCCGTGGATCTGTATCGCCTTGTTTGCTACATCTATGCACATCTCTGAGGCCATCAGCTTGGCGATGGACGCTTCCTGGAGGAAGGGCAGACCCTTGTCCATCAGGCTGGCGGCGTTCATGGTCGCAACCCGTGAAGAATGGACCCCAACTGCCATGTCGGCCAGCATGAACTGGATACCCTGGTGCTGGGCGATGGGCTTGCCGAAGGTTTCCCTGCGCTGGGCGAAACGCACTGCCGCTTCCAGGGCCGACTGGCCGATGCCCACGCTCTGGGCGGCGATGATTATTCGGCTCTGGGTCAGTATCTCCATGGCGAGGTTGAAGCCACGGCCCCGCTCGCCCAATAGGTTATCGGAACTGACCGGCGTGTCCTGGAAGACGACCTCGTCGGTGGTGGAACTCCGCATCCCCAGCTTGCCGTGCATGGGATTGATCGTCAGGCCTGGAGAGTCTTTCTGAACGATGAAGGCGCTGATGCCCTTGTAGCCCTTGGAACGGTCCTCGGTGGCGAACACCACGATCGTTGACGCAACGGACGCGTTGGTGATGAACATCTTGCTTCCGTTAAGAAAGAAGGTGCCGTCCCGTTCGGTAGCTGTTGTTTGCAGCGCCGCCGCATCGGAACCGCCGCTGGGCTCGGTAAGGCCAAATGCCGCCACCGCTTCGCCGGATGCCAGGGGAGTGAGCAGCCGTTCTTTCTGATCGTCGGTGCCGAACCGGGCGATGCAGGCTGTACCGAGGGCCAGATGGGCCAGCCAACTGACGCTGGTGGAGGCACAGCCCCGGGCCACTTCTTCGGCTGCGATGGACACCTGACGGTAGCCAGCCGGTCCGCTGCCGCCATACTTGGTGTCGATGCCCAGGCCAGTCAGGCCCAAGTCAGCGAGACCACGCCAGTTCTCCCATTGGAACTCGGCCCGTTCATCGGCCTCTTTGGCTCTGGGCGCTATCTCCCGGTCGACAAAGTCCCTGACCGTCGTTTGGAGCATCTGCTCTTCTTCAGTCAGTATCAGATCAGGCATGACATCTCTCCATTTATACCCAGTTATGTATTCTCAACAACGTAATGACGCGGCTCCGCCGGTAGGTAGAAACCCGGGCTGTGCCGGTTAGAAGGTGAAGGCGCCTTCTTGCTCGCCGAAAACGCCCCGAAGCACCTGGCAGATCTCGCCCAGGGTGCAGTAGCTCTCCACGCACTCCAGGATGGCCGGGACCGTGTTCTCATCGGTCTGTGCCACCTGCTCCAGTCGCTCCAATGCCGACTTGACCGCTCCGTTGTCCCGTTTGAGCCGGAGCCGTTCCAACCGCTCGACTTGGATCCTCGCAGCTTCTTCATTCACCCGCATCAACCCCTCGATGGGAGGTTCTTCGGTGGTGAACCGGTTCACGCCGACGATGGTCCGTTCGCCGGACTCCACTTCCTGACGGTGCTGGTAGGCGGCGTCCCCGATCTCGCGGACCTGGAAACCCTGTTCTATGGCTGCCACTGAGCCGCCCATGTCGTCGATGCGCTGGATGTATTCCAGGGCCTTGGCTTCCAACTCGTTGGTCAGGCTCTCGATGTAATACGAGCCGCCTAACGGGTCCACCACGTCGGCGGCGCCGCTCTCGAAGGCCAGTATCTGCTGGGTCCTCAACGATAGCTGCACCGATTCCTCGGAGGGTAGCGCCAGGGCTTCGTCACGGGAATTCACGTGCAATGACTGCGATCCACCTAGAATGGCCGACAACGCCTGGATGGTGCAGCGGATCAGGTTGTTGTCGGGCTGCTGAGCGGTGAGACTCACGCCGGCGGTCTGGGTGTGGAACCGCAGCATCATGGAACGCGGGTCCTTGGCGCCGAACCGTTCTTTCATTATCCTGGCCCACATCCGGCGGGCCGCCCGAAACTTGGCCACCTCTTCGAACAAGTTGTTCTGGGCCACGAAGAAGAACGACAGCCGGGGACCGAAATCGTCTATCTTCAACCCGGCGTCCAGGGCGGCCTGAACGTAGGCGATAGCGTTGGAGAAGGTGAAGGCCAGTTCCTGCACCGCTGTGGCTCCGGCCTCCCGCATGTGGTAACCGGAGATGCTGATGGTGTTCCATTTTGGCACGTTTTCGGCGCAGTACTTGAAGACGTCCACAACCAAGCGCATGGATGGCCGGGGCGGGTAGGCGTAGGTGCCCCTGGCGATGTATTCCTTGAGGATGTCGTTCTGCACGGTGCCGCTGATCTGTTCTTGGGAAACGCCCTGCTTCTTGGCCGCTGCGATATAGAAGCACAACAACAATGAGGCGGTGGCGTTGATGGTCATGGAGGTGCTGACCTTGTCCATGGGGATCTGGTCGAAGAGGGTCTCCATGTCCTCCAGGCTGCAGATGGGCACTCCCACCTTGCCGACCTCGCCCTTGGCCAAGAGGTGGTCCGAGTCGTAGCCGATCTGGGTGGGCAGGTCAAAGGCGATGGAAAGGCCGGTCTGGCCCTGGTCCAAGAGATAGCGGAAACGCTCGTTGGTGTCGGCGGCGGTGCCGTAGCCCGAGTACTGCCGCATGGTCCACACCCGGCCCCGGTAGGTGTTGGGCTGGACGCCGCGAGTGTAAGGGAACTCGCCCGGATAGCCCAGGTCCTTGTCGTAGTCCAGACCCTGGGCCTGCAGGTCCTCGGGGCTATAGAGCGGGTCGATGTCCAGTCCGCTGTCGGTTTGAAACTTTTCGCGCCGTTCCGGGAATCTTTTAACCGAAGGCTCTAAAGTATCCCGCTGCCACTGCTTCTTATCCTTGCTAGGCATACCCAACTCCAAAAAATCGCTGAGCGGTCGATTAAAGGGGGCAAATTACATGATCCAGCCCCCAGGTCGGCCAAGCCCACCAATTGTACCCATATATATGCCGGCGCTCAAGGTTGGCGGGAGGCGCATGGTAATCTATGCGAAGCCTCCTGATTCATTGATAAGGAAAAACCCACCATGCAACCAGCCGACCTAAACATGACGACCACCGTCACCGGCCACCAGCTATTCCTGTTTGTTACTTTCGGTGATGGCGGGGCCGGTGGAGAACTGGCCGAGGCAATGGACCGGCTGGGTCAGGGGCTGGAGAACGTGCATGACGTTGACGGGCCGCCGTCGGATGACGCCTTCGAGCGGGGGCGGTTCCAGTTGTTGCGGGCGGAGTCCGGGCTTACTTCAGAAAACCAGATCATTCATCCGGCGGTGTCCGAGTCCAACGGGCTAATTCGCTTGGAGTGCGCTTCCTTGGAACCAATCAAGGAATATGAGATCGGGCTGAGGCCGCTGATTGAACGCACCGGCGGCTCAGTTGAGACCCTAGCCGGGGTGATGCGGCCCCGCAGCTACACCAGCCACGCCATGTCTGAGTTCGCTTACGCCCATGCCATGCCGCCCGGACCCGGCGAGAAGTATCCGCTTGCGGCGGTAACACCCATGAACAAGATCGATGCGTGGTGGCAGATGGACTTCCTGCACCGCGAGAGCTTCTTCCTGCCCCGCTACGACGAGAACGAGGAGATGGTGGTCAAGGGCCACGCCCTGGCCTCGGCGATGGGCGTCCCCGGCATCAACCGCCGGCTGGTCCACTCTCCGGACGGTTACGGACTGGAGGGCAATTACGATTTTGTCGGGTACTTCGAGTTTGCGGAGGCCGACGCTCCGGTCTTTCGGGAAGTGATGGCCGGGCTTCGCGACACCGTGCAGAATCCCGAGTGGAAGTATGTGCTGGAAGGCCCAGAGTGGTGGGGCCGACGGGTCCGCGACGCGGCGAATCTCTTGATACGCGATTAGCCTGCAGCGGTTCCGAACAACTCAGTCTCTGGGTGAAAGTCGCTCCAGGCGAACCAGAATGAGTAGTGGGATGGCAACCTCTCCAGACGCTGACCGAACAATGGCCCTTCGACAGCCTGACCGGTCAATGCCTGCCAAAGACTGCCGGTTTCCAGGTCCCGCATCAATGTGAAGCCCTCTCGCCTTTCGGCAGGTTCGAAAATCAGGGTCCGGCCGTCCAGCCGACGCTCGAAGGCCGCACCGCTCTCGGAGATCGGCTCGAAGGTCACCACCACCTCCACGCCGGCAAAGTGGTCGTTAATCACACTCTGTTCCGATATGGCGCTGAATGGATAAGCCTTGGCCAGACCGGAAACAGTCATGCCCATGACCAATTCTTTGCCGGGCAGGCGTTTGTCCTTGTTGGCCTCGCCAAGGATACCCGCGGCGCCACCGCTGTAATAGCCCTCATAGGTGTCGTCCTGGTACCGGCCCCGTTTGTCTAGCACCAAGGTGTCTGGGTGCAGGTTAAGCCACTGCTGCCAGGTGGTCTGGAGCGCAGGTATAATCTCCAGAGGTTGGTTGGCTAGTGGACCCTTGACTCCCCGGCTCAGGAACTGGCTCCAAAGCGTGTTTGACTGGTGGTCGTACATGACCACGGCGTTCATGATGAGTTTGCCCGACACCCCAAATGTGTGCACCGTTCCCTGTATCTCTCGGGCATATACAATGCCCGTAAAGCAGAGCGGTCACCAGGTGACCGCGATGGGCTTACCTCCGACAGTATCGTTCACTACCTCGTGGCGTGACAGCAGATTCAGTGGATAAGCCCTGTGGTCGCCGTCGATGGATACTCCGATCACCCTCTCGGACGGCTCCATCTGGGCAAAGGCTTCGGCACGGTTGGCGAATACCGGCTCCAAGATTGCCGGGATGGCGTCTCGCCCCAGAACAGTGACGATCTTGAGATCCAGTGTCCCGCCAGAGTCGACTGCCGGCCGTGGCGAAGGGTCGGCGATTGTGACCGTTTCCGACCGAATATTCAGAAAGAAACCACGTATCTGGGGCATGAAGATAGCTGCCGCGACCAAGGATAATAGGAGCAGAGCGATGATTGTGCCGGACTTGTTGAGAGGAAACCCCATAGGATAGCCGCCTGATTGATCGGCGCTGCCTGCCTACCTACCCCCAAGATGCTCGGCTCGCAGTCGCTCAATTTTCGCCTTGTCTTTTGATATGATGCGGCGAAATTAAGCTGGGTGCACGAACCTAGTCCAAGATCACTATCGCCTCGATCTCCACGTCCAGCCCCGGTTCAGCCAGCGCGGTGATCTCGATCAGAGAGTTGGCCGGGTACTGCTCCTGGAAATGGCTGGCGAACAGCGATTGTTGCTTGGCGGAGTCCATCTGGTAATCCTTGATGCTGGTCACGAAACAGGTTAACTTGGCGAAGTTTCCAGGCCCAGCGCCTTCAGCAGCGGCAACTGCCACCAGACGCCCCAGGGTCACGTCCAGTTGTTCCATCATCGATCTGCCTTGCGAGTCCGTGCCACGGGCGGTGCACCCGGAGATAAACAACATATTGCCGGCCTTCACCGCACGGCTATAGGTCGGGCCAGTGGGCGCTATGTCGGGATACTCCCTTCTTTCCAAAGCCATCTGCGGCCTCCTGCTTCAATTATTTCTAGGGAAGGGCATTCTAACCAATCGTCAAGACTGAGTCACCTTTGGTCTGGCACCGTGCACCGCTACCATCTATAATTCGATAGTCCCGGATCAATTACCCCTCGGGCGGGTGTAGCTCAGTGGCAGAGCTCCAGCCTTCCAAGCTGGTCATGTGGGTTCGATTCCCATCACCCGCTCCACCTTGCAAAATGAAAGAGGTCCTTCCAGCTCAATCTGGGAGGACCTCTTTTTCTTTTCAGTGTTAAGTGTTCGTTGTGGATCTTAATCCGCCAGCAGGCTCCTGGCGGCCTCGCGGACTGCTTCTCCGTCCAGTTCCACCTGAAACTTGCCGTCATCCATCTCTTTGAACGCCGAATCGGTGTAGAAGTTCTTCATCAGTTCGGCCAGGGCGCCTTCCCGTTTTTCCTCGGGGATCTCCACCGGCCGGTCGGACGCGCCCAGATGGCGGTTGATCTCGTAGGTGACGATCTCTTGCTCGATGTATTTCTGTTGGATCAGATTGATTTCGCCCAGGTGCTTGCCCAGGTAGCAGCCACCGAACTGTATGGACTCGCTGTGACGCCCTTCGAAGTCGCCCTCGCTCCGGTACCTGGGTTCCAACTCCTGGGCGTCCATGTAGTCGCGTATCTCCTGGTCTTCCAGGTCTGGGGTCTCCAAGTTGGAGATCATGATGACCCGGTACATGAACATCTCGGCCGGTTCTACTTTGATAATCACCCGGTTACCTCCGAATAATCGCCTTTCGAATAATCGCTTTTGCGCAGGCCTATTGCCCCACTGCCTTCAAGATTCGGTCCACGTGGGCCTCTTCCTGGACCAGGACGCCGTCGTCGATGCCGTTCATGACCTCGATCACAGCGTCGTTGAAGGGAGTTGGTATGGCGACCTCCCGGCCCTTCTCGGCGACCAGCCCGTTCATCAGGTTAATCTCGGAGCGGCGTCCCTTATGTACATCCTGGGCCATGGACGCCAGCCAGTTGACCCGGCCGCCGTGGGCGGACATGAAGGCATCTAATTCTTCGAACACGTCTCCCTTGTCGGCGTCGGCCCAGGTTTGGGCGGGCATTCCTTGAATGGGAACCACATTCAGTCCCATGGCCAAACCGACCTTGGCAGCTTCCTTGGCCAAATTGATGCGAATCATGCGGCAGCGGGGGTTTTCAGCCATCTGCTGGGAGCCCAGCCCCGTGGATGCGGAGAGGCCGTTGCCCATGGAGTTCTGGGACAATTTCGCCCACCTCTCGCCCCACAGGTTATCCGAGGCGTAGGCGGCGTCGATGTTGTCCAGCAGGGCTGCTACTTTTTCTGCGCGGGGCGTGATGCGCCCGTCCTGCTCGCCAACCCGAAAAACAGTGTGGCCTGAGTCCCGGCCGACCGCGCCGCCCCGGGTGACCAGTCCCGGCTCCCAAAGCGCAACCTCGATGTGGGACGCGATGCAGCCCATCTGTCGTGTTGGCCCCACGATTTCCCCGATGGGGACATCGTTCCAGCAGTTCTGCAGGGAAACGAAGAATCCATCATCCCGCACGTAACGCTTGATGAAGTGGGTGGCCCACTCAGTGTCGTAGGATTTCACCGAGATGAACACGAAGTCGAACGGTTCTGCGATCTTCTGGGCGTCGGTCAGCCCCATGGCCTTCACCGGCACGTTGAACGGCCCTTGACTGCCCGTGACGTCGAGGCCGTCTGCCTGCATCTTCGCAACATGTTCTGGCCACATATCGATGAAGGTCACGTCTTCGCCAACCCTACTCAAGAAAGCACCGACGTAGCTGCCTAACGCTCCCGCGCCCATGATCCCGATCTTATCGCCCATCTCAGTTCTCTCCTGTGTCCGGCGCTAAAGCCAATGCTGCTGAAGTGCCGATTTTTCTTATCTTGTCTGGCTTCGGTTGATTACCGAGGCCCCAAGTGGGCCAGTCTTACATTGTAGATGTGGCCCAAACTCTTGATCTCTTCCATCGCCTCAGGCGGCACGGGATCATCCAGCCCAATCACCATCATGGCGCGTCCTCGCAGGTTCAGGCGTCCCACTTCCATGAAGCTTATGTTGATATTGTGGCGGCCGGCGATGGTGCCCACGGCGCCGATGGAACCCGGCTGGTCTTGATTGTCCACGAACAGCATATATGGCGTGGTCGGGACTATATCCAGCCAGTAATCGTCGATCTTCACTATATGAGGCTCGTCCCTCAAGGACGTTCCGGCCACGGTGATCTTGCCCTCGCTCGTCTCTATCGTGGCGCTGACAATGCTGGAATACTCCTGCGCAGATGTGTTGTGCTGCTCGGTTATGTTGAGTCCGCGCTCCCTGGCCAACACCGGCGCATTTATCAGGTTCACCTGTCCCGTGGTGATGGGCTCCAGGAGCCCGGCCAGGACCGCGGCCTGCAGCGTGCGGGTGTCGTGCTCGGCGATCTCGCCCTCGTAGCTGATCGTTATCCCCAAGAATTGCCCCTCGGCTAGGTGAGTTAGCAGCTTGCCCACCACCTTGGCCACCGGCATGTAAGGGGCCAAGACCGCATGCACCTCTGGAGTGACGAACGGGGCGTTGACCGTGTTCCGGGCCGGTTCGCCGTTCAACACCGCCAATACCTGCTCTGACGCCTCGATCGCGACCTCGCGTTGAGCCTCTTCGGTGGAAGCTCCCAGATGAGGAGTCACCACGATCTTGGGGTGCCCTATCAGAGCCAAGTTCTGCGGTGGTTCCTGGGCGAAAACATCCAGCGCCACGCCGCCCAGCTGACCTGATTCAAGCCCGTCCAGTATCGCTTGTTCGTCCACCAACTCGCCACGGGCCACGTTGATGAGCCTTGCTCCGGGTTTGAGCAGTCCCACTTCTTTGCTGCTAATCATGTGGCGGGTGCCGTCGGTTAGTGGCGTGTGCAAGGTGATGAAATCGCATTGGGCCAAAAGTTCTTCCAATGAAAGGAGCTCAATGCCCAATCGCTTGGCGTAGTCTGGCGACACGAACGGGTCGTATCCAACCAATCGCATCTCGAAGCTTTGGGAACGGCGGGCTACTTCCGAGCCGACCCTTCCCAGTCCACAGATTCCCAGGGTTTTGTTGCGAACCTCGATGCCCATGAACTGGCTGCGTTTCCACTCGCCAGCTTTGAGTGACTGGTGAGCGGCGGGAACGTTCCGGGAGAGAGCCAGCATCAGAGCCATGGTATGTTCCGCCGCCGCCACGGTGTTGCCGGTGGGGGCGTTGACCACGGCGATGCCAGCGTTGGTGGCGGCATCCAAGTCTATGTTATCGACGCCGATGCCGGCGCGGCCAACGACCTGTAGTTTCTTGGCGGCCTCGATGACCTCTTTTGTTACCTTGGTTTCGCTTCGGACCACCAGGCCGTCGTAGTCACTGATCACGGCCAGCAGTTCCGCTGGTTTCATTCCCGTTTTCACGTCCACTTCGGCACGGGTTTTGAGTAGCTCAATACCCTCTGCGCCGATGGGGTCTGCTACTAGAATTTTGGGCATTAATGTCTTCCTACATATAGTCGGGAGTTAAGTCTGCCAGGCTCAGGAATCACAGCATTCAAGCCTGCCGAGATGGCCCGTAAACTATAGCACAACCACTGTGGAACGATGGCAGGCAGGCGCATTTGCAGTCTGCTTGACCCCGTCGCCTCCCGCAGGCTAGGATAGGCGCGACCTGTGGCCTTCCGAACCCATGGGTCCAGCCATGTATCTAAATGCACCAAACTGATCCAACCACAGCCGTCACGATAGATATCGTCCAACGATATAACAACGCCTTTAATAGTGGAGACGTTGACGGAGTGATGGCTGCCATGACCGACGACTGCGTGGTGGAGACGCCCATGCCCCCGCCAAACGGTTCCCGGTTTCAGGGGCAAGATGCGGTGCGGGGACTGTGGCGAGAATTCTTTCAGTCCTCCTCCAGCATCGAGTTCGAAACCGAAGATATCTTCGCCAGCGGTGACCGGTGCTTGGTCCAGTGGACTTTTCGCTGGGTTGGCCCAGACGGCGAACCCGGACACGTCCGAGGTGTCGACGTTTTCAAGGTAAGAGACGGGAAAGTAGCCGAGAAGCTGGTTTATGTGAAGGGCTGACAGCCTGGCCTAGGGATCTACCCTAACACTGGAACCCAGACCTAAATACTACCGGAGGCAACGAAATGTTCTTGATGCGGTTCACTGAAAGGGCCTACACCACCTACACCGAGGAGGCTGTGCGGAACAGTCCCAACGAAGCGGTGCGTTTGACCTTCTCCAACAGCAACTTCGACCCCAAGGTAGGCGCTCGCCAGTACAACGAATACCTGGACGAGTATGAGTATTGCGAAGAAGCCGGTTTCGACGGGCTGATGCTCAACGAGCACCACAACACCCCCACTTGCCTGGGCGCGACCATGAACTTGGAAGCCGCCATCTTAGCCCGCAGCACCAAAAAACCGAAGATCGTGCTGATGGGCAACCCACTGCCCACTTTTGAAAACCCCTTAAGAGTGGCTGAAGAAATAGCGGAGATCGACATGATCTCCAACGGCCGAGTGGTTTCGGGATTCGTTCGCGGTACCGGGGTGGAAAGCCTGGCTGCAAACATAAACCCCCTCCACAACCGGGAACGGTTCGAGGAGGCCCACGACCTCATCATTAAGACCTGGACCACGCCCGGCCCCTTCCGCTGGGAGGGCAAGCATTACCACTTCCGGGTGGTAAACCCGTTCCAGATGCCGCTGCAAAAGCCCCATCCCCCGGTGTGGATCCCCGGCTTGGGCAGTCCGCAAACCCTGGTCTGGGCTGCAGAGCGTGGCTACCCCTACATCTACCTGGAGACCGATCCCCAGGGCACTCAGGACATGATTGATATCTACACCGAGGCTGCTCGGGAGAGCGGCTACGAGCCTGGCCCCGAGAACTTTGGCTACCTCTGCCGCATCCACGTTCAAGACACCGACGAGAAAGCCTACGAATCGGCCAAGGGATTCTTGACCGGCAATGTGGGCGTAGGCCGGGTGCCGATGCCCAAGGACTACATGCTGCCCGTTGGCTACGGCGGCAGCAAAGCCGACCCCAGGGTCGCCAAATACCAGGGCCGCATCCGTAAGGACCCGTTCCTGGGACTGGGCCTGGAGACCGCATCCTACGACCAGATCTTGGACTCCAACCGCTGGATCGTCGGCAGTCCAGAGACCGTAATAAGAAAGCTTCGCGAGACATTGTCGGTCATCCGCCCCGGCATCCTTGGCGTCTGGACGAACGACGGCGACACCACCCACGCCGACACCATGCGCTGCCTAGAACTCATGGGGCAAGAAGTGCTTCCGGCCATTCGTGAGATCGGCGCGGAACTGGAGCTGACCGACCCATTCCAGAAGATGGCCCAGACGGTCTAATCTGACCGCATCCCAAAAAGCAATGAATGGCGGCCCCGATAAGATCGAGGCGGTCAATTTCTGAAGGAGAAAAACATGGTTGCCTTTACCGAAGAGATCGTGGACGTCGGCGGGACCAAGGTCCATACCCTGAAGGGCGGCTCAGGCGAGCCTCTGCTGCTGCTCCACGGCGCTGGCGGGAACAACGGATGGCTGAAATCCATCGACGCGTTAGCCGAGAAATACACGGTCTATTACCCCTCCCACCCTGGCTATGGGAAATCAGATCGCCCCGACTGGCTCGAGACCATACCGGACATGGCCTGTTTCTACAACTGGTATCTGGAAACTCTTGGACTGGAAGGTATCCGCACCATCGGCTTCTCCATGGGCGGTTGGATCGCGTCCGAGATCGCCGCCATGTGCAACCACTCGTTCAGTAAGATGATGTTGGTGGGCGCTGTGGGCATCAAGCCCAATGAGGGCGAGATTGCCGACCTGTTCATCATCAGTCCGGCTCAGGTGCTGGATCTGATGTTCCATGACCCGGCGCAGGCCCCCGAGTATCAGGCGGTCTACGGCAGAGAGTTCACGCCTGAAGAGATGATGACTGCCGAAGGGAACCGCGAGATGGCCGTGCGCCTGTGTTGGAAACCCTACATGCACGACCCCCGCCTATCTAGCCTGCTGCAACGCGTCAACATGCCGACCCGCATGGTCTGGGGGCGCAACGACCAGATAGTGCCGGTGGAGTGCGGCGAGCTATATAAGAAGGCCATCAGAGGTTCTGATCTGGTGGTGATAGACAACTGTGGACACTCACCCCAGGTCGAAAAGCCCGATGAGTTCATCAAGACTGCCCTAGATTTCCTGGCGTAAATCAGCCGTCAGCTATCGGCGTTCAGCAGCCAGCAGAAGCTGAACGCTGACAGCTTTCTCCAAAGGAGAAAACATTGAGTCTGGACGTTTATTACTTCACCGAAATGCCCTACCACTACATCGATGATGAATTGGCAGAGCAGTGGCCGTCCCTACGGCTGACATTTCCGAACAGTTATTTCGATCCCAACAAAGCCACCGACCTGTTCAAGCGGTACTTGGATGAGTTCCAGTACGCCGAGGAAGCGGGCTTTCAGGGGTTGATGATCAACGAACACCACAACACCCCATCCTGCATGGACGTTGAGGTCAACATTACCGGCGGAATCCTGTCCCGTTTGACCTCGAAGGTCAAGATATTGATGTTGGGCAATATGCTGCCCACATCAGACAACCCGCCCCGCCTCGCGGAAGAGATTGCGATGTTGGACGTCATATCCGGCGGCCGGATCGTCTCCGGGTTCGTCCGCGGGATCGGAGTGGAGAGCTGGGCCAACAACACCAACCCCGTGTACAACCGCGAGCGGTTCGAAGAGTGCCATGATCTGATAATCAAGACTTGGGCCACGCCCGGTCCCTTCCGCTGGGAGGGCAAGCACTACCAGTACCGGGCGGTGAACCCTTGGATGTTGCCGGTGCAGAAACCCCATCCTCCGGTTTGGGTGCCGGGAACCGGCAGTCCTGAGACGGTCGAGTGGGCCGTCAAGCACCGCTACACCTACGCTGCATTTCTGACCGAGCTCACCAGGGCCAAACAATTGTTCGGCAGCTACCGGGAACAAGCCAGGGCAGCAGGCTGGGAAGCGGGACCGGATAAATTCGCGTTCATGATCTGCGCCCACGCCAACGAGACCGACGAAAAGGCCCAGGAATCGGGCAAAGCATTCATGTGGCGCATGGGGCACCCCCTCAAGGGACCCAGGGAATACTGGGCGCCGCCGGGATACTTCTCCCAGGCCGGTGTGGCCGCCAACGCAGCGCGCCGCCAGAAGCCCATGAACGAGATGACATACGAGGAACTTCAGGACCACAATCACCTGGTGGTGGGTAGCCCGGACACCGTCATCAAGAAGCTGCGTCACATCAAAGAAGAACTGGGCATCGGCTCACTGCTGCTTGAGACCCAGGGAGGCCCGCTGTCCCATGAGGACACCATGCGGTCGATCAAGCTGATGGGCGAAGAAGTAATCCCAGCGCTGCAAGATTAGCTAGTTACTGTGCGTTCCAGGCAACCCCAAAATCCCAGAAAAACCGAATTGATAGGGGAAACTACTATGCAATTTATGACTTACTTCGAACTTAGCGAAAACTTGTCTGAATCCGAAAGATTGGGTGCATCGGGCAAGATTATGGAGAAGGGCCTGTTTCCGCCGGAAGGGTTGAACGTCATCAGTTGGACGTCTTCCCCGGATCTCTGGGGAGTTTTGATCTGCGAGGCGGAGACAGTCGAACAGGTTGTCCGGGGAATCGCAGTTTGGCGACTAGCCGTACCCGGATTTTTCAAGATGACCAAGACTGCGCCAGCGATGCCGGTGCAAGAAATCCTTCCTCTCATCGGAGAGATAAGCCAGACTATAAACGGCTAGGCTTACCGGCCTAGAACCAACAGGGGACGGACATCTCTCCGCAGGTGTCCCGGATCCAGTCGGCCACGTCGGGGTGCAGCGGGATGCCCTCAACGCGGCGGACTGCTTCCACTTCGGCCTCGGGCTGTCCCGCCACTAGGACACGGTCGTGACCCGGCGCTGGCTTTGTTGACTTCATCATCCGCAGCCACTCGTCCATTTCCACCTTGAAGGGCTCAACGTCCGTGAATGCCTCGATGCTGTAGGCGGCTACCATATGACCAAAATTGGGCCTGCCTGGCACCGCACCGTAACCAAATCCGGTCAATACTCCGGCCAATATGTCCACCATGCAGGAGAAGCCGTAGCCCTTGTGGGAGCCCAACTCCCGGTTGCTTCCCAAGGGCAATAACGTAACATTCCCATCTGGCGCCGGTCCCGCCTCCATGATCGGACTGCCGTCCTCTGCCGCCAACCAGCCTCCGGGAATCTCAGCGCCCAGCCGCGCCGCGATGCGTATCTTGTTCACCGCGACCGAACTGGTGGCCGCATCGAACACGAATGGCGGTTCGTTCAGGGCCGGCACTGCGATGGCGATGGGGTTGGTTCCCAACCGTGGCTCGGCGCCAAAGGTGGGAAGAACTGACGGCGGGCAACTGGTCATGCAGATGCCAATCATGTCGTGTTCCAAAGCTTTCATGGCATGGTAGGAAGCCATCCCCAGGTGCCGGGCGTTGCCGATGGTCACCATGCCCACTCCGACTTTCTTGGCTTTCTCGATGGCGATGTCCATGGCCTTGGGTGTGATGATGGTCCCCAGACCCCGGTCAGAATCCACGGTCGCAGTGCTGGGCGTTTCCCGGACCACTTTCCAATTGGGCCGCGGGTTGATCGACCCTTCCTGATAGCCGGTGATGTAGCTCTTGAGCATGTTGGAGACGCCGTGGGAGTCCACCCCCCGCAGGTCGGCTAGAACTTGAACGTCGGCGGCCAGCAGGGCGTCTTCAGGCGGCACTCCCAGTTTCTCGAAGATTCCCGCCACCGTCTTCTTGAGGTCTTCTCCCTGGACGAATTCAGCGTCATCGTGGCTAACCTTGAATTGCTCTAGCAACGTCTCTCTCCTCGGTGTGTACCAATCGACAGGCTGAGCGGACCCCCCAAGCCTGTCCAGTCGTGTTTGACGAAAGTATAGCATTCGGGTTCAGCCTTGGCCCCTGACCGCCGCGTTGCTATAATCCCGCCAACCCCTTCGCAGGTGCACAATGACCGACCCCAAAGAACAGGCGTTGAACTACCTTTCCCGGCTGGGCGGCAAACCGGCAACCGCCTTCAAAGAAGAGGGAGTCGCCAATGAGATTAGGGCCATCCTCGAAGAAGTGGGCCTGGAATACAGCCAGGATTCTTTCGGAAACATCATCGCCAAGGTCTCGGGTGTTGATGCCGCGATACCCCCACTGGCGATCGTCGCCCACATGGACCACCCAGGCTTCGAGATCACGGGCAGCCATGACTCCCGATACCTGGCCAAGGCCATGGGAGGGGTGCCGCCTTCCAGCTTCGAAGCCGGAGTGCCGGTGCTGGCTCTGATGCCAGACGGTACTCGGATCAGGGGCGTTACCGATGGAAAGTTTGGCGATGACGGCGATTATAATGAACGCCAAGTCTTGATCCGTTTCGACCAGCCTCAGGACTTGGAACCGCCCATATCAGTCGTGTTCGATCTCGTGGACTTTGAACTTGACGGTGAGCACATACGGATGCGGGCCGTGGACGATCTGGCCGGATGTGGCAGCATACTGGCGGCGCTGGCCAGGCTCAACGCGGGCGATGCACCGCCCGGTGACGTCTACGGAGTTTTCACCCGCGCCGAAGAAGTCGGCTTGATAGGGGCCAGGCTGATGGCCGAAGCAGGCACCCTGCCGCCCGAGACGCTGGTGATCTCTGCCGAGTCTAGCCGTGTTTTGCCAGGCGCGGAGATGGGTGAAGGGCCGGTGATTCGGGTGGGCGACGCTGGGTTCACCTTCACCGCCGACGCCGAAGCGATCTTGATCCGCGCCCGGGAGACCCTCAAGGAGAAGGACAGCGGGTTCAAGTGCCAGCGTCAACTGATGAGCGGCGGCACCTGCGAAGCCAGCGCCTTCGCCGTGTTTGGCTACCAAACCACCGGCATCGCCTTTCCCCTTGGCAACTACCACAACGGAGCACCCGAAGGCCGCATCGAAGCCGAATACATACATATCGACGACTACCTGGGCGGCGTGGACCTGCTGACGGAAGCTGCTCTCCGCGTTTCAGACCGCGCCGACACTGCCTTCCGCCGACGCCTTCGGGAAGTTCCGGCAGACATGCGGCAACGGATGCTGGATACTGGCAGATAACGTTAAGAGGTAAAAGATGGACAGCACACAGATAGGGTTCCTGTCAGCCACGGAACTGGGTTCCGCCATCCAGTCGAAGCAGGTTTCTCCGGTCGAAGCAGTGGAGGCCTATCTGGAGCGGATCCAGCGCATCGACCCCCAGGTCAATTCGTACATCACAGTAATGGCCGACCAGGCCCTGGCAGATGCGCGGCAGGCTGAGGCCGAGATTCAGCGCGGCGAATACCGAGGCCCGCTGCACGGCATACCCATCGGCATCAAAGACCAGATCTATACCAAGGGCGTCCGCACCACCAGCGCGTCCAAGATTAGAGCCGATTTCGTGCCCGACTATGACGCCACCGTGGTGACCAATCTGAAGAACGCCGGGGCCATCCTGCTGGGGAAGCTGAACATGAGCGAGTTTGCCCACGGCGAACCCCAAAGCTCCCACTTCGGTCCGGCCCGCAATCCCTGGGATCTGACGCGCAGTCCGGGCGTGTCGAGCACCGGCTCCGGCGCTGCCACTGCCGCCCGGCTCTGCGCCACCTCCCTGGGCGAGGACACCGGTGGTTCCATCCGTGGCCCGGCAGCCAACTGCGGCTTGGTCGGACTGCGCCCGACCTGGGGCCGGGTCAGCCGCTATGGAGTGGACGGTGCTGGTTGGTCGTTCGATACCATCGGGCCGATCTCCCGCACCGTGGAAGACTGCGCCATCACAATCGGCGGGATCGCCGGTTACGACCCTAAAGATCTATCAACTCACAAAGCGCCGGTGCCCGATTACCGCGCGGCTTTGACCGGCGATATCACAGGATTGAAGGTCGGGGTCGTCAAGGAGTTGTTGAACCCTGAGGAACTAGACCTGGACCCTCAGATGCGCCAGGCTGTTTTGAACGCCATCGAGGTGCTGGCCGAACTGGGAGCGGAGGTTAGAGAAGTGTCCATGCCGCTGGCCGAAAAGTCCGGCTACATCACCAGGGCCATCACCCATGTTGACCGGGTGAGTCTGCGCCCGCAGTTCCTTCGAGAACAGCCCCAGGACTACCACTACAACACCCGTGTTCACTTCACGACGGCCAATCTGATTCCGGCCCAGGTCTACTACAAGGCCCAGAAGCTGCGGACCATGGTCCGTCAGCAAGTGCTGAGTCTTCTTGAGGACGTCGATGTCCTGATACAACCTACCTCGGGTCATCCAGCAAATGTCATCAACATGGAACAGAAAGTGGAGAGCCAAGAGCACTCCAAAAGGGCATTGGCGGCGGGCGGGTTCCGGGGCCCCTACAGCCTGAGCGGCGCTCCGGCCCTGTCCATCCTATGCGGGTTCACGTCGGATGGCGACGGAGGCCTGCCACTGGCGATGCAGATCGCGGGACGCCCGTTCGACGAGGCAACGGTACTGAGGGTAGCCCACGCCTACGAGCAGGCCGTTAGCTGGAACAAGCGCGTACCGCCGGCGGCGTTATAGGGTTCGCGAGTCCTGCAGCAAGTCTATCTGCTCTCTGGTACGGCCGTAGATCTGCGGGACGTCCCAGCCTTCCAGGCCCGCGTAGGTGTCGATCTGTGATCGGTGGTGTACCTCGTGTTCCAGGAGCATCATCAGGATTCGCCAGCCGCTGAGCATGCCATCGGTGTCGATCATCTTGACGCGGCGCTCCAGCCACTCAGCAGGGGTTCCTGCTAACTGTTTTTGGAACTCCACCGCCGACGCCTCCAAAGCCGGTATCCAGCCCGATTGCAGATCGGTGCTGGGCGGAACCCAGTCATAGCGCCACCCCTTACCGCAGTACGCCGAGGCGAAATAAAGCCTGGATTCGGCGATGTGATGAACGATTCGGGATATCCCCCAGCCCTTCTCACCTTCCCCAACCGAAGGCTCCCAGCCCTCGGCGGGCGGAGGCAAAGCCTCGATATCCCGCAAGGTCCGGCGGTGTATCGACCGAAAATAGTTCAGAAATGCCTCAGGATCGGTAATCATAAGAAATCTCCCCAGAGCCAGATTAACCGCTTAGGATCAGAGCCAAAAACTTAGCGTGCGGAGCGCTACTTCACGGCTAGGATGTCGTAGGCCAGGGCCAGCATGATTCTGGTGCCGCTGATCAGGCTACGGATCCCCACCGACTCGTTGGTGCCGTGGATAAAGCTGATCATCGGGTCGTCGTCTGGGTGGGAACCGACCATGCCGTAGGTGGTAGTGCCCAGGTTTCGGGTGAACCGGGAGTCGGTGAACCCAGTATTCAGGGACGGCACCCATTGGATATCGTCCCGCTCCAGGGCGTGGGCGGTGCTGATCTGGATGCGCTGGGCAAAGTCGGTCTCGAAGGGTGAGGAATTGGGGACCGACATGTAGTCGATGTCTATCTCCACTCCAGGAACGCCGTCTAGTATCTTTGCCAACTCTTGGCGGACGTAGGCCTCGTCCTGGTGGGGCAGCGTCCTGATGTCGCAAGTCAGCCGAACCGACTCCGGAACGCTGTTGGATTTGATGCCTCCCTGAATCATGGTGGGTGTGATGGTCATGCGGGACAGGGCCTTCATGATCGAGGCGAAACGGGGTTGTTTCTCCTCGTTGTCCGCTATGATCTGGTCGATGTTGGCCGCTGACGGCTTGTCCTCGATGGCGAAGGTGGACAAGTGCTGGAACAGGCTGGTGGATGTGTCCCGCTCCGGCTCGTAGGCCTCGATGCGCTTGACGACTTCCGACAATCCGAATAAGGCGTTGGTACCCTGCCAAGGAGTGGATGCGTGGGCACTGCTTCCGCGGACCGTGATCTCCAACTGCAACCGGCCCTTCTCGCCGATACCCAAGAGGTAGGTCAGGTTCCCGGCGGCTTCGATGGGCACACCACCCCCCTCGTTCACGGCAAAGGGTGCCGCTAATTTCTCCGGGTGATGTTCTGCCATCCAGCCGAAACCGTAACGCCCTCCGTGTTCCTCGTCAGCGCAGGACGCCAGGATCAGGCTGTCTTCGAGTTGGATCCCGTTGCGCTTCAATATCCGCAGCGCTATCAGTTGGCAAGTCAGCAGTCCCTTGCAGTCTGATGCGCCGCGCCCGAACACCCGGCCATCGGCTACCGTGGCGCTGAACGGAGGGAATCGCCACTTCTCTTCTTCCTCCACCGGCACGACATCGGTGTGGGACATGAACATGAGACCAGCCTTCCCCGAACTCCCTTCCAACCGTGCGATGAAGTTGCCGCGTCCCGGTGCCGACTCGATGATCTCGGAGTCGATGCCGTCTTCGGCCAGCCATTTCTGCATGTATTCGCAGATCACGGTCTCGTTGCCGGTGGGCATGAATCCCGTGTTCACCGTGGGTATGCGCACCAAGTCTTGCTCCAACGCGACGATCTCGTCTCGCAGCTCGTCCACTTGGTCTAGCAGATCCTCAAGTTTGGGCATCAACCCTCCAGATTAATCAAAAGTCCCTTCCTCCGCTCGCGGGGGAAGGTTAGGGGACGGGAGCGCACTCTTAATATCCGATGGCGTAGGCCTCGCACCTTGGGTCAGCGCCCCCTTGCAGCACCTTGGTCACCGGATTGCGGGTGATGGCGCAATACAGAGCAGAGCCTTCCCACCAATCGGGGTACATCTCTATCGTGTGGCCTTTCTGCCGCAGGGATTCGGCCACTTCATCTGAGATGCGCCCCTCCAGCCGCAACATGCCCGGCTCAAATTTGTTGGGCCAGCCTGAGCTTGGGAAGTTGTAGCTGTAGAAGCGCGGTTCCTCCACTGCCTCCTGGGGGTCGCGGCCAAACTCCAAGATATTCAGCAGCAGTTGGAGAGTTCCCTGGGGGATGTGGTCGCCACCATGCGCACCGAGAGCCATCACCGGTTCGCCGGCCTTCAGGATCAGGGACGGCGCTGGAGTTAGCCTGGGCCGCTTGCCGGGTTCCACCGAAGCTGGGTGACCGGAGATCAGGTTGGACTGGGAGCCGCGCAACGAGAAGGCCAGACCCGTGCCAGGAATCACCGGCCCGCCATTCTTGGTGCCCTCGCTGGGCGTGCTGGAGAATATGTTTCCGTCCCGGTCAATCACTGCGAAATAAGAGGTTCCGCCGCCGCTAACCCCGGCCGTCCCAAGCGGCACAGCCGCGTCTCTGGGGGATAGCGGGCCACCGTTCAATGTGGCGTTTCGGTTTCGCGGGTCACCTGGGGGCGGCGTGCCAGGCCAGGCCAAGTCAGGATCGATGAGAGAGCGCCGTTTGGCCAGATATTCTTCAGAGAGCAGGTCGTCCATCGGCACATCAACGAACTCTGGGTCACCGACATACTGCTGGCGGTCGGCGAATGCCAGGTTCAACGCCTGACTCACGGTGTGGATGTACTCTGGCGAGTTGTGGCCCATGGCAGCGAGGTCGAACCCTTCTAGAATCTTGAGGGCCTGCGGGAAAGTGGGTCCCTGCCCCCACGGCCCGGTGCTGTAGACGTCGTAACCACGGTAGTTAACAGTCACGGGAGAGCCGACTCTGACGTGATAATTGGCCAGGTCTTCCTCAGTAAGAAGACCACCCATCTCTTGGTTGTAGGCCACTATCTTGCGCCCGAGTTCGCCGGTGTAGATGTAATCCCTGGCGGCCTTGAGGGCGCTTTCCCGGCCCTGCCCGCTGTTGGAAGCTTCCACCTCCGCAACCTTGGACAATGTCGCCGCCAAGTCCTTTTGGTAGAACATCTCGCCCTGCTTGGGCGCGCGGCCATTGGGCAGGAAAATCTCGGCGGTTGAGGGATGGGCGTTGTAGGCGTCGAAGGCGGTCACGAACCGGCCTGCCAGATAGCGGAACATCGGGAAGCCATTGCCGGCCAGGTCGATGGCTGCCGACGCAACCTCGCCAAAGGTCATGGTGCCGAACCTAGAGAGGGAGGTGATCCATGAGTCAGCCGCCGCCGGTGTTAGGGACCGGAGGACGCCGGTCGGGAACTTTCCGCCGTGGTTCTTCTGGAAATATTCCACCGAAGCTGCCCGAGGCCATACGCCCAGGCCGTCTATCTCGACAACTTTCTTTTGGTCGGCCAAGTATATGACTGTCGGGGCGACGCCCAAGAAGCTGCAATCGTCGACGTGCACCACGTTCAACGCCAGGCCCACGGCAACTCCGGCGTCGATGGCGTTGCCGCCCTTTCGCAGTACTTCTTGCCCCGCCATGGCGGCAGCGGGATGGCTGGCGACAACCATGCCGTTGGTGCCCTGCATCAGTGGCCGAAGGCTTGTTAGAGTAGTTCCAGGAACGGGCATTGTAGGTCCTCCAATCTTTAATTTGATATTTGGCGGCGTGGGTCTTAAACCTCTCCGGCTGTCTGATCTATGAAACTCCGGGCGAAACCCAAGAACTGATAAACATCGGCGAAATTGCTGGCCAGACCGATGGAGACTCTGACCGCCCCGGCGCTCTTCCCGTCGCGGTCTTGCAACACGGTCAAGAACTGTTCAAAGGTCATGCGTTCGCCGTTCTCGAAGGCCGCAGCCATATCTTCCTCGGTCAGGCCGTGGGCCAATTCGCCGGCTCCGGGATTGCAGAAACACCCGGTGCGCACAGAAATACCCTCCCGTCCGGCCAAGCTGTCGATGCGGCGGTGGTCGATCAACGTCTCTTTGGGATCATAGAAATTGATCGTCAGCGTGCCTCCACGGGCCTCCATATTGGTGGGCCCATAGACTCGAATCACTGGAGCTCCACTGCTATGCCGCAGGGCAAGTAGACTCTCCAACAACCAGGAAGTCAGACACATAACCCGGTCGTGAATCCTGTCGATGCCGATGGACTGGATGTGTTTCAGGCCGATCTCAACGGCTGGAATGTTCAGATAGTTAAGAGTGCCTTCCTCGAAAGCCTGCTCGCCTTCGGCCAGGAAATGCCGCTCAGCCTGCACCGAGGCGATGGTGATGGTCCCACCGGCGAACCAAGGCCTGACGAGCTTGGCCAGGGCGCTCTTCCGGGCCAGCAGGCATCCCACACCGGTGGGGTAGCCGAACATCTTGTAGAAAGACAACGGGACAAAGTCGGGTAGAAATTCACTCAGATCCAATCGGTTCGTGGGGGCGAATGCCGCGCAATCAAGGAGGACGTCCCACCCTCTCTCGTGGGCGTAGGCGGTCCACTCCATGGAATGTTGTACCCCGGAAAAATTGGACTGGGACGGGTAGGCGAACAGGTTGTGGCCGCCTTCGTTGGGCCGATCAAGCTCCGCCTCCAGTTGGTCCTCGTCCAGGCGAAGGTCCGGAGGCGTCACAGGTATATAGGTGACATCCGCGCCCCGGTCCCGGGCAAACTCGCGCACACCGTTGATCGAGTTGTGATTATCGAAGGTCAGGAGGTACCGGTCTCCACTCTGAAAGGGATAGGCTTCTCCCACCAGCTTAATGGCGCCGGTGGCGTTGGAGGTGAATATGGCCACATACTCTCCGGCTGGAGCATTGAAATACTCCAGCACCGCCGACCGAGCGCTTTCCACCAAGGCGGTCGTAGCCGATGACGAGGGGCTGTCTGAATGGGGATTCCCGAACACTCCCCCGTCCAATATTTCCGCAAGGTCTCGTATCTGAGAGTCGGCGTACAGCCCTCCGCCGGTGTAGTCCAGAAATATCTGGCCCGACCGCTCCAAGCGTCCGTACTCAGTGCGGCGCAGATCATCCAGCATCCGGGTCGTCTCGAAGACCGGATTCGATCTCAAGAAGTCCTGGAAAGCTGAGTCCATGTTGCTATCGGGTACGGTCATTCTGGCTCCAGGCTCGGCGGTCTGAACCTGCTGGTTTGAAATGGCTGGTCTGAACTCGGCGGTTTGAAATGGAACAAAGGCATTCTAGCAAAATACCAACCAACCGGAGCGGCGAACCATTGGCTCGATTTGGAATCTGGTTGGAATCCGGTTAGCCTCAGGTTAAACTGACGTCACCGCCGATCGCGGATATAGCTGCGGAGGAAGAGAGATATGGACATGCCTAAGCGGATGAAATTCGGTTCTTTCATGGGTCCGTTCCACCGGGTCGGTGAGAACCCAACCCTGGCTTTGGACCGGGACCTGGAATTGATCGACTGGATGGACAGCCTTGGATTCGACGAAGCCTGGATCGGTGAACACCACTCGGCTGGATGGGAGATCATTGCCTCGCCGGAGATATTCATCGCCGCCGCCGCCCAGCGGACCCGCTACATCAAACTGGGCACTGGTGTCGTGAGCTTGCCCTATCATCACCCCCTGATGGTCGCCGACCGGATGGTGCAACTTGATCACATGACTCACGGCCGAGTGCTGTTTGGGGTGGGACCGGGCGCTCTGCCCGGCGACGCCTATATGATGGGAATCTCCCACGAGACCCAGCGAGAGAGGATGGACGAGTCACTGGGAATCATCTTGCGGCTGTTCACCGAGACCGAGCCCATCACCTATAAGAGTGATTGGTTCGAACTTAACGAAGGCCTATTACAGCTTCGCACCTATCAGCAGCCCTACATGCCAGTTTCCGTGGCATCGATCCAAACCCCATCCGGGGTGACGCTGGCTGGGAAGCACGGAGCGTCGGTGCTGACCATCACCGTGCCGCGTGACCCGTCCGCCGGGCCTGCGGACCTAAAGGGTCTTTGGTCGATAGCCGAAGAATCTGCGGCGAAACACAACCAGCAGATGAACCGGCACGATTGGAGACTGGTTCTGCCGGTCCATCTGGCGGAAACACGCAAAGAAGCCCTGGACGACATCCGTATCGGCTCAGCCCAGTATCTCAGGGATTACTCGGAAGGCACGAACGGCAGGAAGCCGGTATTCGATGGCCCCATGGACAAGGTCGTCGATAACATGTCGGAGTCTGGCGCATGGATCGTCGGCACCCCCGACGATTGCATTGAAGCGATCAACCGGCTCCAAGAACAGAGCGGCGGATTTGGTGGCTTCTTGGTCCAAACCATCGACTGGACGTCAAGAGAGAAGATGATGCACAGCTACGAATTGATGGCCCGCTACGTGATGCCTCAGTTCCAAGGCACTGCGGCCGCAACCCTGGCTTCCAACCGATGGGCGACCGAACGGCGGGAAACCTTGGTGGCCGGTCGGGTCCGGGCAATTGACCGGGCCGCGCAGGTATACGCCGACCAACGCTAGATAGGTAAACCATTCGCAAAGAGGGCCCTCTAATAAGGGCCCTCAATCTTTTTGGAGGCCCCAGATGCCCGTAGACAAAGAGGCAGAACTAGCTAGAGTTACCAACCTGAGAGGGTTTCGATACGGTCTGCACGACTTTTTGGCCGAGGTTGACCCGGATTTCTTGAAGGCCGTCAACGACGCCGTGGAAACCCAGTACATCAACAGCAAGATACTAGACCGGAAGACCAAGGAGATCTCAATCATCGTCGCCTGCATATCCCAGGTAGATATGGCCTCGCATCTGCAGATCCACATGCACGCTGCGGTTCAGGCCGGCGCGACCGCCGAAGAGATTCTGGCCGTCATCAACCTGGTCGGCGACTGGATCGGCCACGTGGCCAGGATCAGAGCCCTGGAGGCCTGGCGCATCTTTTTTAGGCCGGACCTGCCCACCATCGACCGGGTGATCGAGCTGAGGCCAACCGAGAAGTAGAACCGGCTGTGCTGGCTGGCGTCAGATGCCGAGCAGCTTCTCCAGGTTCTTGTGTAGGATCGCTTCCTTCTCGTCCTGAGTCAGGCTTTCCAATCCCAACAGCCACGACACCGGCCAGTCGATGGCCATGTCGAAGGGCCAGTCGGTCCCGAAGACCACCCTGTCGATGCCCACGCTGTCGATGAGATAGCGCAAGGCTGATTCGCTGTGGGTCAGGCAATCGTAGTAGAACTTGTCGAGATAGGCGCTGGGCGGCTGCTGAATGTTGACCCTGGCTTCTTGGCGCACCTGCCAGCCCCGGTCCATGCGGCCGATGCCGTAGCAGGTGTAGCCGCCGCCGTGGCAGAGGCAGACCTTCAGGTCGGGACAGGCGTCCATGACCCCGCCAAAGACCAGTGAGGCGAATGTCACCGCCCTGTCGGCTGGGTTCCCGATGGTGTTCGGCAGGTGATAGCGGTCGATCCGGTGATTCACCACCGTATCCCCGCCTTGATGCACCAGGATCACCGCTCCCAGCTTCTCGGCAGCCTTCCAAAATGGCATGAACTCCTTCTCATCGAAGGTTTTGCCGTTCACGTTGTCGCCGATCATCGCGCCCTTTAGCCCCAGCTTCATGCTCCGTTCCAGTTCTGCAACGGAAGCCTTGATGTCCTGCATGGGCAGGGTTGAGAACCCGGAGAAACGGGCCGGGTTGTCCTTGACCAACTCGGCGACGTAGTTGTTGCACTCTTGTGTCATGAGAGCGACCGCCTTTGAGTCGCCGTCATACTTATAGAAATAGGCGTTGGTGGACAGTACCTGAACATCAACGCCAAGCGAGTTCATGTCGGCCAGGCGTTCTTCTGGCGTCCAATGGGTTTTGGGATTATTCCTATGGATATTCATGGCGTCTGGGGGCATTCCGTGCCAGATCTCGCCCCGTTGACTGGCCGTTATGAACCCTTCGGGAGTTACGTGGGCATGGATATCGATGGTCCGCATTGGTGCTCCTTTGCTCTGGGTTTCGCTATGTCAGGCACCTATCTGATCGGTGCTAGGGGATGTGTCCAGTCTAGACGCCCACCACCCTAACACGGTGGTTGTTGCTGTCGGCGACGAATATATTGCCCTGAGCGTCGATGCCGCAACCGTGGGGCCGGTCCAATGCCGCTTCGGTGGCGGGTCCGCCATCGCCCTCTCCGCCCAACCGCCCACCGGCGATGGTGGTGACGATTCCAGTGGCCGCGTCGATGCGCCGGATGGCATGGTTCTCGGTGTCCACGACGACGATATTGTCCCCAGAGTCACAGCGAATGGCCTTGGGTGAGCCCCAAGTCGCCGTCAATGCCGGACCGCCGTCTCCCTCGTAACCTCGCTCTCCGTTGCCAGCTAGGGTGCTCATGATCCCGTTCGAGTCAACCTTTCGGACTCCGTTGCCCTCTCGCTCGGCGATGTAGGTGTTGCCCTTGCTGTCCATGCAGACAGCCCTTGCGCCCATGATGCTCGCTTCCAGAGCCGGTTTGCCGTCTCCGCTGCGTACCTTCTCTCCGTTGCCGGCGAATGTAGTGATGATGCCAGAGGTCAGGTCCAGACGGCGTATGCGCTGGTCCTGGATGTCGGCAATCAGCAGACCGCCCCTGCCGTCGAGGAAACAGTCATTTGGTTCCCGGAACATCGCCTGGGGTCCAGGACCGCCATCGCCGCTGTAGCCCTGCTCCCCGGTGCCCGCCACGGTGGTGATGATGCCGGTGGTGGCGGCAACCTTGCGGATCACGGCGGACAGGCGGTCGACGATGTAGATGTCGCCGGTGCTCCGGTCCACCCGGAGGGAATAAGGCTCTCTCATGGTGGCCTGGGTGGCGGGGCCGCCGTCGCCGCTGTAGCCGGCCTCTCCGGTGCCCGCCACAGTGGTGACGATTCCGGTCGCCTTGTCCACCCGGCGGATCACATTATTTCGAGACTCGGAAAAGAAGAGGTTCCCGGCGGCGTCGAAATCGCACATGAACGGCTCGGTGCAGAGGGCCTCGCCAGCCGGGCCGCCGTCTCCGGAATAACCCTTTTCCCCGGTGCCGACGTAGGTCTGAATCTTGCCTGCTTCGAATGGCATTTGGTTGTCTCTCCGTGAGTTGATTTGGTTGAGGTGCGGAAATCCCCCAAATCCCACTCGGTCCCCCTTTACGAAAGGGGGAAGCTCGAGTCCCACTTTGCAATGGGGGATTTAGGGGGATTTATTTTGTCTCTCCGTTGTACCAGTCTAGGATCTCGCTTCCGGTCATGAAAACCACGTCGTCGTGTTGCCTGATGTACTCGAATATTTTGTCGTAGTACTTGATGCGGTGGGCGGCGCCGGTGATGTACGGGTGGGTCGATACGCACATGATGCGTGCGCTGTCGGCGCCCTCGCGGTAGAGGGTGTCGAAATGGTCCTTGGCCCGCTCAAATAACTCGGGAGAGCGGTGGTGCTGGACCAGGTAGACCGGTATGTCATTAAGCTCCACCGTGTAGGGAAGAGCGACCAAGCTGCCCGACTTCACCTTCATGGGGTAGGGCTGGTCGTCGTTGCACCAGTCGGCTACGTACTCGATCCCCTCTTCAGCCAGGATGTCTGGCGTGTCGAAGGTCTCGGCCAACCCGGGTCCCATCCAACCCCTGGGGGCGGTGCCGGTAAACTCCCTGATGGTGTTGATGGTCTTCTGGATCGCCACCCGTTCGTCCGGCTCTTTGTTGATCACCCTCTGTATGTAGCTGTGGGCCAGCATCTCCCATCCGGATTTCACGCTCTCAGTCACGATCTGCGGGTAGCTAAGACACACAGAGGCGTTCAGGCTCACCGTGGCCCGGATGCCGTAATTGTCCAACACCTGTTTCATCCGCCAGAATCCGACGCGAAGTCCATAGTCGAACCAGCCGAAATTGGGTATATCGGGTATGACCGACACTCCCTGGGGCGTGGGCAGCACGGTTCGGGCCATGGCCTCGTTGATGTCCCATTCTTCCACATTGATTACCGGCCACACTGCCACTCTGGCGCCTCCGGGCAGCTTCAAAGGCTTGCGGTCGAATATGGGTGAAAATTCAGCTCTGGGATTGGACATAGTTGCTCCCTAAGTTTGGAGTGGGAAGGGAACGGAAATCCCCCTCGGTCCCCCTTTACGAAAGGGGGAAGGCCCAAGTCCCTCTTTACGAAATTGGGAAGCTCAAGTCCCCCTTTGCAAAGGGGGATTTAGGGGGATTTCCGTCTCTAACAGCTATTAGCTCTTAAAGCCCCAACGCCTTTAGCCCGATCTTCGCCAGGTCTTCGTCTTCTTGGGCGGCCAGACCGCTTACACCGATGCCGCCCATGATCGAGCCGCTCCCAGGATGCAGAATGACCACCCCGCCCTGGACGGCGGCCAGCATGGGGTCTCCCATCTCGGCTACGGTGCGATTCTGGCTGGCCAGTCTTTCAGCGTAATCCTTGGAGTCCTGCCCGGATAGTGCGCAGGTGTAGGCCTTGCGGGTGGCCATGCGCTTGGGAACCTCGCGGCAGCGGTCCATGCGCGCATAGGCGATGATGCTGCCGGTGTCGTCTACTATGGAGATGGCTAGAGGCCGGTCCGGTTCTTTATTGGCCTCGGCCAAGATGGCGGCGATCGCGTCCTGTGCTTGACCCAGACCCAACATCGGCTTGTCGTACATAAGAAAATCCCCCCTGGTTAGAATAGTATCCGCCATTCTAACCGGGGGGTACGTGCCTGGCAAGGAAAGCGACAGGGGAGCGAAAATCCCCCTCGGTCCCCCTTTACGAAAGTGGGAAGGCTCAAGTCCCACTTTGCAAAGGGGGATTTAGGGGGATTTCCGTCACCGGGAAACGGGTACCGGTACCGCCTACCCCTGCCCCTTGTAGATCAGGGTATCGGGATTGAAGGCGCCCCAGGCGAACCAGAAGTGGTTGCCGTGGGCGATGGGAGCTAGCGACTTGCCGAGCAGTTCTCCGTCCACAGCCTCGCCCAGGATGTTCCAGACGCTTCCGGTTTGGTCGTCCATGAATCTGCCATTTTCGATCCGAAATGACATCTGTTGACCGTCCAGCTCCGCATCAAAAACGCCCGTAGAGCCCACGTCTTTCGAGTCGATGATCAACGCATTGTCCAAGGCCGAAACGGTTCCTGGTTTGAAGAACACGACCACGTCGGTCCCATTAACCATGTAGTTGACCACCTGCTCGGTTTCCAGCACTGGGAACGGGAAAGCCGCCGACACCTGGCCTATGTTGAATGCGGCCACCCGCTGCATGGGCAATAGGCGGCCGTCAGTCTCCCCGTCAAAGAGAAATGGGGGCCGGTCCACCCGGTCGTAGCCACCGTATGGGTTGCTGCCATAGGGTCGGTTGAAACCGGTTTCGCGGGACAAAACCAATGAGTCAGGATTGGCCAATTTGAAGTCGGCCCACGAGATGATGGAAGCTGGCACAAAGTCCAGTTGGTGGCCCGCCAACTCTCCGATGATGGCTTCTCCGGTGAGTTGCTGCCACCATGTTTCGGTCTGCCGGTCCCACATGATCAGGTCGCTGTTTCGCAGATTCCCGGACACTCCGAAATTAAATACCCGGCCTTCCAGCGTCCGCTCAAAGGCCAACGCCGAATTACACAGTGGACAGAAAGTGACGGTAACCGGTACGCCGCCCACCGTGTCGTTCACGATCTCATGCCAGGTCAGGATCGCTAGGGGATAAGCCTTCGACTCGCCGTTGATCTTGAATGTCACCACCGGCTCCAGGTCGTTCATCACCGAATCGACTTCCTCGATGGTCTCGAACCTGGGTCTGTCTATCGGCGGGATTCCGTCACGGCCTACTCCTCCTGAGAGGATGTTATCGAAGGGTATTGTGTGGCGGCTGAAATCCGTGCGCCAGCCGCTGGTCCGTAGGCTTGAGTCGTCTAACTTGGCCTGGAACTCAGGATCCGGCTCAACTATCGGCGAAGGGCCGGGTCCGGTGTACGGTTCGGAGTCGGACACGCCAGGTGGCCGGGTCAGCGTAGCGGTGGGCGAACCGGAAGACTGTGATCCAACCGATGTCTCTGCTGTCGATTCGCTAGGTGTCTGCTTGGGCGACCCAGTGGGCGACGTGTCAGAAGTCGCTGAGCTTCCGCAGGCCACAGCAAGAGCGGCCCCAAATACGGTTCCGGCGATCAACCATTTTCGGGGTAGATCTCTAAGTAGATTTCTAATAGGTGAAGTTTCGATCATTTAGAGAAGGCCTCCAATGGTGAGCCAATAGAAGACGATATAGGTTCCGGCGATGACCATCAGCCAGGCTCCCAGTGGCTGGATGTACGGCAATGCCTTGCGCAGAGCGCCGACCATGGCGGTCTTAAAGAAGGCCATCCCCAGGGTCAAAGCTAGAATCACCAGACCCATTCCCAGAGCAAAGAGCAGAAAGTCACTCAGCACCGACGATGCGCCGGTGCCAGCCACACTGATGCCCACCACCGCGAGGAATATGGGCAGGGTGCAACTCAATGACGCGGTGCCGTAACTGATGCCAAATATGAAATATCCCTTCATGCTGACCTGAGCTGGGTTGCCCATATGGCTCGCCGCCCGGGCCGCGATTCCAGTATAAAGCTTGCCGCCGCCGACCATCCAGGCGCCCACGATGGCCAGCCCGATACCGATGACCAGGCCCAGCCACTGTAGAAGATCGCCTATAAAGTTGGCGCCCAATCCAATGATCGCGCCCACGATACCGAAAAGGACGACAAACCCGGCAGTTACTGTCAGGCCGACAAGTAACGCCCTGCCGAAATGCTTGACTGGGTGAACCGCCGTTGCTTGGTCGGCCTCGTCGCCCAGATACATGCCCAGATAGGCTGGCAGCATCGCGAAACCACAGGGGTTGACCGCTGAGGCCATTCCAGCGGCAAGCGCGAAGAGGGCCGACGCCCCCACCAGGCCGCCTAGCCAGGAGCTCGAGTCGCCGGATAACCGCTCGACGAAAAGGTTTACTCCGTCGATGCCGCTGTCGCTGCCGATAATGAGCGCGCCGATGAACGCTGTCGCCAGCGCCACTGCGGCCACCACCACCGGCAGCACTATGCTGCGCATGATGTTGTGGTCGTTGAGGTTAATCATTCTACTGATGGGATGAAACATTCTTGATGAAGCTCCACGGGGAGATCGGCGACTTGAGGTTCTCTGGACCAATCGCGCGGGATGGGCGAGGCCACTTATCCCCTTGGTGATTATTACGAGCCATGTCCCTTGGTGGGATTCATGTCTCCCCGAAAATTATTTTATCCAAAGCAACTGGCTAATCCCATGTAATACCGGAAATTCTCGACTACTGTTGGTCTTTCACAAAGACTCCACTATTTGAGATGCCCGCGAAACGCAAGGGGTGCATCGCCTCGGCAAACCCTTCCAGGACATCCACCACCCTGGGGCCGTGGCGGGTGGGGATCCGCCCGTCAAAGAGGAAGACCTGGTCCATCTGCGCCGCCGGTAGATCGATCCAACCCGTTAGCGTGGTCAGTCTTTCAGAAGTCTCCAGTCGCACTCTCTCGAGGTCGAAAGCACAGGGCATGACCATGAGGTATTCGGGTGCGTAGTCGACTATCTCAGCCCAGGTAAGCTCACGGGACAGACCGCCGGTGACCGCCAAACCCTCTCTGCCGCCGGCTAACTCGACCAACTCGGGCACCCACTGCCCGGTGTTGCGCAACGGGTCCAGCCAATCCAGGCACAACACCTTGGGCCGCCTGTCCGTGTCCGGTACTCCGCTTACGACCGTTTGGATCCGGTGTTGCAGCGACTCCGACAGTTCCAGGCCATGCTGAGCAACGCCTGCTGCTGCGGCGATGTTACGCACGTTTTGGAGGATGTCTGCGATACGATTGGGACGGATGGTCAGTATCTCTAGCTGGTAGTCCAGCACTTTTGCGGCGGTTTCAAAGACCGACCCGCTGGAGATTGCGCAGACCTCGCACAGTTCCTGGGTGATGATCAGGTCAGGCTGTAACTCCCGAAGCAAGTCGCCGTCGATCCAATAAAGGGGGTTGCCGTTGGCCCGCGCCTGCTGCACGATACCGTCAATCTCTTCGCTGGGCAGGTGGGTGATCTGCCGCACACTCTGGCTGACCACCGGCTTGGTGGCGGCGTCGGCTGGGTAATCGCAGGCGTGGGACACCCCCACCAATTGGTCTCCCAGACCAAGGGCGTAGACGATCTCAGTGGCGCTGGGCAACAGTGAACAGATGCGCATATCCCAAGTATAGATTGCCCTTCCGGACTCAATCAATTACCGGGCAGATTCCTAACGAAGGTTTGCTAACGAAGGCGTGCTAAAATTGCAGCGCACAGATCGCGAGACGATTTTGAGGTCAGTTTGACGGCGAAGATACTGGACGGGAAGGCGCTGGCCGAAGAGATACGACTGGAAGTCGCGACCGGCGTGGCCGAGATACAACAGAAGCACGGCGTCACGCCGGGTCTGGCGGCGGTGCTGGTGGGTGACGACCCGGCTTCGGCGATTTACGTGCGCAACAAACGCCGTGCCTGCGACGAGGTGGGCATGGTAAGCGAAACATTCGAGCTGCCCGCCGACGCGACCAACGAGCAGGTCTTGGATTGTGTTCATAAACTGAACACAGACCCTCGGTTTCATGGAATACTCGTCCAACTGCCTCTGCCTGACCAGGTTGACGAACGTTTGATCATCGATGCGCTGGACCCGGCCAAGGACGTGGATGGACTGCACCCCTACAACGTGGGCAAGCTGGTCCAGGGCCGGCCCGATTTCGTTCCTGGGACTCCCGCCGGCATCCAGCAACTCTTGCTTCGCAACGGTCACGACCCGGCCGGCGCCAACGTGGTGGTCTGCGGCCGCAGCGAGATAGTCGGCAAGCCGATGGCCTTGCTGTTGATGCAGCGGGCCGAAGGCGCCAACGCCACGGTCACGGTCTGCCACACCCGCACCAAGAATCTGGCCGATATCACACAGCAGGCCGATATATTGGTGGCCGCGATCGGCCGCCCAAATGCCATCACGGCAGACATGGTCAAGGAAGGGGTGATCGTGATCGACGTCGGCATCAACCGCGTGGAAGATGCCTCTCGTAAGCGAGGTTACCGGCTGGTGGGCGACGTGGATTTCGATGCGGTCTCGGAGAAAGCCTCGGCCATAACCCCGGTGCCCGGCGGCGTTGGCCCCATGACCATCGCCATGCTGCTGGTCAACACCCTCACCGCCACCCGCCTCAGCATCCACGGAAAAGAAAGCTGACCGCTGTTAACTAGCCCCTAATGCCTACCAGCGATTTCGATTACCACCTGCCTCCGGAACTGATTGCCCAGTCTCCCATCGAGCCTCGGGACGCTTCTCGACTCTTGGTCCTGCACCGAGATACCGGCGAATCGGAGCATCGCAGATTCAGGGACATACTGGATCACCTGCGCGCTGGCGACGTGATGGTCTTCAACCAGAGCCGGGTCATCCCTGCCCGCCTGTATGGACATCGGGCCGACACGGGCAGCAAGGTTGAATTCCTGCTGCTGCGAGTCAACCCAGATGGCACCTGGCAGGCGATGGCCAGACCGGGCCGGAGGCTTCGTCCAGGAGTGGTGGTGGAAATCGAGGAGAAATCCCCCCAACCCCCCTTTACGAAAGGGGGGCTTGAACCTCCCCCTTTCGTAAAGGGGGACCGAGGGGGATTTCAGGTTGAGATAATTGCCTCGCATGACGATGGCGTCAAGACGGTGCGGCTTTCTTCCGATGAGGCCGTCGAGCGCTTTGGGCATACTCCGCTTCCGCCTTACATCAGAGAGCGACTCAGCGACCCGGAACGTTACCAAACCGTGTACTCCCGCCAACCGGGCAGCGTCGCGGCCCCCACCGCCGGCCTCCACTTCACCGATGAGTTGCTTCAAGTCGTGGGTGATCTGGGCGTGGAAACCGTGTTTGTGACTCTCCACGTGGGCTTGGACACCTTTAAACCGGTGGAGGAGGATGACCCAGCCGACCATAAGATACACACCGAGCACTATCAGATAGACAGCCAGGCTGCCGAATCGCTGAACAAAGCTAAGGCTGATGGACGGCGCATCATCGCGGTCGGCACCACCTCGGTGCGCGTGCTGGAGCAGGCGGCGCTGGATCTGGAACAGAGCGGCCAATCCGGGATTTCACCCACCGAAGGCGAAGCCAGCCTGTTCATCCTTCCCGGCCACCACTTCCGCCTGGTCGACGCCATGATCACCAACTTCCACCTGCCCCGGTCGTCCCTAGTGATGCTGGTGTCTGCCTTTGTTGAACATGGCCAACGCGGTGGAGGTCCTTCGACGGGCTCAGGACGAGCGGGGGTGTTGGCGGCTTACAAGGAAGCTATCGAGCAGAAGTACCGGTTCTACAGCTTCGGGGATGCGATGCTGATCGTGTAACCCACCTTCACCCGACCGTCAGTCGCACCTCGCCCAGAGTGTCAATCCCGAAGTGGACTTGGTCGCCTTGGTTCAGGAACTTGGTGCTGACGATGCTGCCAGTCATGATGATCATGTCTTTTTGCAGGCTTTTGCCGCGTTGGGCTAGGGTATTGGCCAGCCAAGCTAGGGCTTCCATGGGGTGACCCAGAACGTCGCCGCCCTTGCCTTCTCCTGCTGGTTGACCGTTGATGGTCATGGCCCCGGAGGCTGCAACTAGGTCTATCCCATGCCAGTCGGTGACCGGCTCGCCCAAAACCACGCCGGCATTCCAGGCGTTGTCGGCGGCCACACCCAGGAAGAACAGGTTCGAGTAGTCCGCGCCTCGGTCGTCAACCAATTCGAAGGCTGGCATCAATGCGGCCACGGCTCCGGAAACACTTTCCCGGTCGTAGGGCGCAGAAGACGCGGGCAGGTCCCGAGATAGCAGTACCGCGATCTCGCACTCGGCGCCGATGTGGACGTAGTCAGATGCTTTGACCGAGGCCGGAGAATGGTGGACCCCGCTGGCGAAGACCGCTCCGGAGCAGGGGTGGCCGAAGCCAACCATCTTCTGCATCACGGGCGTGGTGAGAGCGACCTTGTATCCGGCGATGGCCCCGCGTTCCAGAGCCAGCAGCTCATGGAATGCCTCTTGCATTTCGTAGGCTTCGTCGATGTCTCGGGGAGCAAATGCTTCGGGGATGGGCACATATGCGGCCCTGGCGTTGTGAGCCTCGTTTAGGAATTGCGCCGCCCGCTGGGTCCGGTCATTGTCAGCCATTCCATCCTCCATGCTTCTGAATCGATCAGATCTAGGCTAATTGTAGTAGCTGTATTATGTTTCCGTCTGGGTCTTTGAAGGTGGCGACCCAACCGCCCCAGCTCTCCTGCTCTGGCTGACGGATGAACTCGACTCCCGAATCTGCCAAACGCCGGGCTTCGGCATGGATGTCGTCCACGCCCAGGTGGACCATAAAACGATAGGAGTCTTTCGATTGGCCGGCAACCTCGCTATGGCGGCCGATGTTGAACCGGACATCGCCCAACTCGAAGGCGATGAAGTCCTCATGGCGGGAGTGGAGCGGCAGGCGTAGCACGTCGTTGTAGAAGTTAAACATGCGCTCCAGGTTGGCCGTCCAAAATGTCACACCGATAACGCCGGTTATCATAAGGCCTCCCGATCTCGTCAAATCAATGCCAGGGGATTAATGTCGTGAAAACAATAACGGCCGGCTGGTGAGAGTACCAGTCGGCCGTTATTATCTTCTGTTGCGGTTGCTACTAGACTTCGGACAACTCGCCGCGCCGTTTCGCCTCGGAGCAGCGGGGGCACAGACCGTAGAAATCGACCCGTTGCCAGGCGACCTCAAAATCGGAACTGTCGGCTATCTGCTGCCGGAGACCCACCACCACGTCGTGCACATCGTTGCCGGTGTCAGCGTCGATCACGTTCTCGCAGGCGATGCAGACCAGGTTAACGTGAGGTTCCATGTTGGGCTCATAGCGCGACATCTTCTGGAACGGGAGTTCCTGAATGAGGCCGCTCTTTTGAAGCACGCCCAAGGTGGAATAGATAGTGGCCAGGGTCATGGACGGAAAATGGTCGCGAACCCTTTCGTATATCTGTTGTACGGTGGGATGGTCGGAGGAGTTTAGCACCACCTCCGCGATGGCCAGGCGTTGCGGAGTAACCCTTACGGCCCACTCACGCATCCGCTCGACAAGTTCGTTCTGTGTCAAATTGATTCTCCTGGGAAACGCTGGGAAGTTGCCTGCAATGAACTCGAAATCGATCCGTTCGGCAAGCGACGAATTCATTCCAACTATAACGGGATTCAGCCGCACGAGCAACCCCTAGTATCAATATACTGAACTATCTCTATTCTGATTCGCGGGGATACCAGCCCGCTCGGATCGCAGCTCCCACAGTTTGGAATAATTGGCATTAGGCCCGTGCGTCACAGCCGGATTGTCGGCTATAATACCAGTCTCGGAGAGATGGCTGAGTGGACGAAAGCGCCGGTCTCGAAAACCGGTATGGGGGCAACCTTATCGTGGGTTCGAATCCCACTCTCTCCGCCAGAATAGGCACGAATTAGGCCCGGACTACTTAGATGAGGTCTGGGCCTTTCGTTGCAATGTCCACGGATTGTCCACGAACTTTTTCTCAGGGCGTTTTCTCAGGCGTGAAACTCCCCCTCCGCCGGAGGCCCGCCGTAGGCGAGTCCGCGACTCATGGCCGGGCAGAGCGAAGGGGAGAGAGACAACAAAGCGGCGGCGCTTTAACGAATCTCCCGGTTCAGACTCGGTTGGTACCCGGGGGGCACCCCATACCCCGGTGCATACCTTAGCGAACCCGCTCCTGGAGTAGATGGTCACCGCCCACAATTTGGGCCACAAAAGAGGCGGTTTTCCTGGGTGGTTGCTACAATGAGGGGTAACCACGCCGGAGGGACCCGAAGAATGAATAAACAGGACGCTAATCTGGTGCCTACGCAACCGGCTGGCACGGACCAAGATTCGGCGATAGAGCCTACCGGCGCGCCCGAAGAGTTTGGCTTTCCAGTTAATCCCAACGTGCGCCAGTTGCGTTGCTGGCGGAACCAGGAGCGTTTCTTGGAAGAGTTCGCCAGATGCGGCATTATCTCCCATGCCGCTAAAGCTGCCGGGGTAAGTGTTCCCGCTGTGGAAGCGTGG
>JAQBXL010000098.1 GCA_027624135.1 Chloroflexota bacterium | reverse complement strand
AATCTTAAACCGCCACTACAGCCGCGGCTCTACCGCCTCTGTGGCACATTATTACTCCGCCGTTTACACCTGTTCCAACTCACCCGTCAGTTGCAGCTTCCCTTCACCTTATTGTCGAACCCGGAGCGGGATGTTTATGCCGCCTATGGCCTGGAACAGGGCAGCTTGTTGAAGATATTTTCGCCCAGGACGGTCTGGACTTATGTGATGCACTTCGCGAGGGGTCGGCGTTACCATCATGTGGCCAGCGATTGGACTCAATTGGGCGGCGATTTCATCCTGGCGGAGGATGGAACCGTGCTGTATGAGCACCGAGGACAGACACCGAGCGACCGGCCTACAGCGTCCAGCCTAATCTCCAGACTGGACGGCTAATGGTCGCTGTCGTCCTCGCCGAATTCGTTTTCGTCGCTGAAGACCCCAGTTTCCCGGCCCTGAAAAACGTGGATCACGAAGCTCCCACGGGTTATACCCACGGCATCGATGATGTCTTCATCCACTGCATCTATGATCTGCTGAATGGTTTCCTGGGTCAGACTCTCATCCACTGAAACCGCAGCATGCACCATCTCAGGGGTGAAATGAATATCGACCCGGCCTACCTGGCGGTCGTTTTCCATGACCAGATACGCCTCGGAATACGGGGTGCGGACCTCGCGCTCAAAGCTAAAATCCACCAATGATTGCTTCCTCCCTGTCCCTATAGCCGCCTAAGGCCTTATCTGTCCGTTGCCGATTCTGACCAACTAACGCCTTCTTACGGCCGGATCTGGCCCTTGCCAACGATGACCCACTTATACGAAGTTAGCTCTTTCAGACCCATGGGCCCACGGGCATGGAATTTCTGGGTGCTTATGCCCACCTCTGCGCCCAGGCCGAACTGCCCGCCGTCGGTGAATTGGGTGCTGGCGTTGACGTAGACCGCTGCGGCGTCCACCTCGTCCAAGAACCGTGTGGCCGCGGCGTCATCTTCGGTGATGATTGCCTCGGAGTGGCCGGAGCCGTAGGTCTCTATATGCTCCAACGCCTCGTCCAAAGAGTCCACTACTCTCACTGCCGCGGTCAGCGAAAGAAACTCCTTTCCCCAGTCGTCCTCGTTGGCCGGTATCGCCGTGACTGGCGCGTCCGGTCCAAGGATACTTAGCGTCCGGTTGTCGCAGTGCAACTCGACTCCCGATGCAGTCAACACCTTGGCGATCAGGGGCAATCCCTCGGCGGCGACTTCCGAGTGTATCAACACGGTGTCTAATGCGTTGCAGATGGAAGGACGCCTGACCTTCGCGTTGTGGACGATCTCGACCGCCATCTTCAGGTCGGCGCTCCGGTCCACGTAGGTGTGGCAAACTCCGATTCCACCGGTGACAGCAGGCATAGCAGCATTCTCGGCCACGAATCGGACCAGACTGGCGCCACCTCTGGGCACCAGCAAATCGATGTAGTCGTCCATCTTAAGCATGGCATCCACCAGCGCCCGGTCGGGATTATCAACGAATTGGACGGCATCTTCGGTTACACCAGCGTCTGAGAGGGCCTTCCGCAGCAGTGTTACCAGCGCCTCGTTGGAGCGGATGGTCTCTTTGCCGCCCCTTAGGATGCAGGCGTTGCCCGACTTGAGACAGAGTCCGAAGATGTCCACGGTCACATTGGGCCGGGCCTCATAGATGCTGCCCACGACGCCCAGAGGAACCCGGCGGCGGCTGGTTATCAGTCCGTTGGGCATGGTAGCCGTCTCGATAACTTCGCCCACTGGGTCTGGCAATTCGGAGACTCTCTGGACTTCATCAGCCGTGCCGTTCAGCCGTTCTCCGGTCAGCAGGAGCCGGTCCAACAGAGATTCGTCTAGCCCCTCGGCCTTGGCTTCTTGGTAATCCAGTCGATTGGCCGTCAGCACGTCTTCTTGTTCTGACCGAAGCAGTTCAGTCAGGTTCAGAAGCACCCGGTTCTTGTCCTCTGTCGATAGCCGAGCCAGCTTACGAGAAGCTTGTTTCGCAGCTTTTCCCAGAGCGATTATATCCTCAATGGTATTGGTCATCATCTTGTTGTTCGCCATTTGCTCGCTCGATACCTAGAGCAGCACTAGATTGTTGCGATGCACTACTTCCTGGCCGTAATTATAGCCAAGGGTTTCTTCGATCCGGTCCGAACGCAGACCCTGGATCTTGGCGATATCCCGCGCCGCATAGTTGGCGATGCCGCAGGCTATGTTGTTGCCCTGGGGGTCCACCACATAGATGGATTCACCTCGGTTGAATTCGCCCCCCACCGACTGAATCCCTGCAGGCAACAGACTCCGGTGGCCGCTGACCAAGGCGCCCACCGCTCCGGCGTCCACAACGACCCGGCCCCGCTGGGAGATGCCGCTAAGCATCCAACGTTTGCGGGCTTCCATCTTGCCATCGGCGGGCTTGAAATAGGTGCCCACCGGCTCACCCTTGGCAGCGCAGATCACAGCGTCCGCCGCCCGGCTGTGGCACATCACCATGGGGATGCCCGACGTGGTGACCAGCTTGGCCGCTTCCAATTTTGTCGCCATTCCGCCCCTGGCCCAAGGATGCAGGTTCTCCCCGGCGAGACCCTCTATCCGGGCGTCGACCTGGTCCACATCGGTGATCAGAGTGGCATTGGGGTCGGTCCTGGGATCTGCCGAATAAAGGCCTTCGGTATCAGTCAGGACCAGCAGCAGGTCGGCGTCCACCAGATTGGCTACTAAGGCCGACAGACGGTCGTTGTCGCCGAACACTTCGCCGATCTCATCCACGGCCACCACGTCGTTCTCGTTAACGATCGGCACGACCCTCAGCTCCAGCAGCCGTTGCAGAGTGTTGCCCACGTTCAGATACGATTGCCGGTTGGACAGGTCGGCGATGGTTAGCAGAGTTTGAGCGACTTGGGCGCCGTGGGAAGCGAACATCTCCTGGTAGGTGTGCATCAGCCGGCTTTGGCCCACGGCGGCGAACACCTGCCGGGATGAGATGTCGGACCCCATCTCCCCCCGGGTTTGCCCCAGGGCGGACCGGCCAGCGGCGATGGCCCCGGATGTCACCAACAGAACTTCTCCGGAAGCGTCACGCACCTGGCAGACCTGGCGCACAAGATCAGCCATCACCTCGGAGTCCAAGCCGGAGGGGCCGGTCAGAGCGCCGGTACCGGCCTTAACCACGATGCGCCGGTAACGAAGTCCGCTGGAGGCGGATTCGGCGCTATCAGAAGATGTGGGACGCTGACTCGCTCTGGCCATAATAGAGGTGCTTCAGGAGGTCTTTCAGGATGAAAAATGGGACAAAAAAATGGGCGGTCCAAAGCCGCCAAGATTGATAGATATTATAGCACGCACCCATCGTGCGACCTGACTCGGAAATAGACCGTCCCATGCTTGTATCGGGCGGTCCCAGGCCATAAGATAGTTAAAAGGGGCTGGCTTTGTTGCCAGCCTCTTTTCGGGCGTGTCATTTTAAGACCCGGCCCCGAAACGGCGTAATCGCATCTGGAGCTTTTGGCCAAGAAATGACCCTCAACGGAGTCCTAGAACTACTGGACCGCCATCCCGAGCACCGCAGGAATGTGGACTCATGCTTCAATCCGGGAACAAAACCCAGAACAAAACCTGGAACGAATCCCGGAGTGACCGTCCGGCAGGGCGCCCACGCCGCCTTCCTGGCCTCTTTGTGGCGTCGCCAGCAAGGCACCATCCTCGTTATCACTCCCCGGCCCGATGACGCCCGGCGTCTGCACGATCAATTGCTGACCTATCTCGGTGAAGACCAGCCGATCCATCTGCTCCCAGAGCCGGAAGTCCTGCCCTTCGAGCGCCTAGCTGTGGACGCGAACACCGGCAACCAGCGGTTGAGCACACTTGCCGCGCTGGCGGCTGGGGGTAGATTCGCCGGTATGGAGCCCGACGTTCAGCCATTGGTGGTCTGCTCGGTGGGATCGGCTCTGATCTACACGTTGCCGCCAGACCTAATGGCTGGCGTTTTCCCTACCACTGGAGAACTAAGCCTTTGGCGCAAAGGTGACCGGGTCCGGATCAACACTCTGCTCGCCCAGTGGCTGGACCTGGGCTACCGCAACGAACCGGTGGTGGAAGCTCCTGGCACCTTCAGCCACCGTGGCGGCATCCTGGATGTATATCCCACCGGCTCCGAGTGGCCTCTTCGCATCGAACTTTGGGACGACGAGATCGACACCATCCGCTACTTTGACCCGGTGTCCCAACGCTCGATCCGTCCTGCCGAAGAAGTCCGCCTGGCCCCGGCCCGGGAGCAGTTGCCCAACCTGACCAAGCCGGAGACGATAACCTCACTGACTGCCGCGTTGGACTACGCCAAGTGCGGAGACGAAGTCCGGGACCGCATGGCTGAAGAACTGTCTCTACTTTCGTCTTCACCCAACCCCGAAACCCTTTCTTTCTACAACGGCCTGGTCAACCAGAGCCACCTGATTGAGTACCTCGGCGCCAACGGTCTGGTCGTATTGGAACGGTCCGGCCAGGTTGAAGCCGAAGCCCTAGAGTTGGAAGAACGGTTCCAGCGCATGCGGGAGGCAAGAGAGGACCGTGGGGAATTACCGGTCAACTTCCCATCGCCGCTCATGGATTGGCAAGAGTTCACCAACAGCCTTGACGGCGTGCCCCAGATGCAGCTACAAACCTGGGTCGGCGATGACGAAGACAAGATATTCCTCCCTTCGACCCCTTACTTCGGAAAGCTGGAGCAACTGGCCGCCGACATTAGCCAACATCAAGCTTCCAATCACACCGTGGTCGCAGTTACCCAGCACCAACGGCGCGTCGCTGAGATACTGGAGCAGGAAGGCATCCGAGTTACCCAAGTTGATTCGCTGGAAAGCGCGCCTTCGCCTGGTCAAGTCTGCCTGTTGCCCGGCTCTCTACGCGATGGCTGGACCGTTGAATTGCCAGATGCCAGCGGCGAAGCCGGCACTTTGGTACTGCTGACCGACTCGGAGATGTTCGGCACGGTCAAAGAGCAGCGTTACCACCGCCGCCGCAAGGCCGAGCACGGCCCGGAAGTAGTATTGGCCGACCTGGTGCCCGGCGCCCACGTGGTGCACATCGACCATGGAGTGGCCCGGTTCGCGGGGACCACCCACATCGGCGACGACGATGACGAGAAAGAATACCTGATCTTGGAGTACGCCGAGAACGACAAGCTATACGTGCCAACCGACCACCTGGACCGTGTTTCCGCCTACGCCGGCGCTCAGGATCAGCCGCCCTCACTAACCCGCCTCAGCACAGCCGAGTGGGCCAGGGTGAAGCAGAGGGTGAAGGGCGCCACTAGGGAGATGGCCCAAGAGTTGCTTCGCATCAACGCCGCCAGGGCCATGGCTGAAGGCCACAAACACGGCGGCGATACGGTATGGCAGCAAGAGCTTGAGGACTCCTTCCCCTTTGTCGAAACCCCAGACCAAGCCAACGCCATAGTTGACGTCAAGACCGACATGGAGACGACTCGCCCCATGGACCGGCTGATCTGCGGCGACGTTGGCTACGGAAAGACCGAGATCGCCCTGAGAGCGGCCTTCAAGTCGGTGAACGACGGTATGCAGGTGGGCATGTTGGTCCCGACCACTATTCTGGCCCAACAGCACTACGCTACCTTCAGCGAACGGCTCAGTCCGTTTCCCGTCAAGGTGGAGGTATTGAGCCGGTTTCGGACCCACAAGGAACAACAACAAGTGTTGGAGGGTCTTAAGGACGGCAGCGTGGACATCGTCATCGGAACCCACCGCCTGTTACAGAAAGACGTGCATTTCAAGAACCTGGGCCTGGCGATCGTGGACGAGGAGCAGCGTTTCGGTGTCAGCCACAAAGAACGCTTCAAGCAATTGCGCAAGGAGGTGGACGTACTGACGTTGAGCGCGACGCCCATCCCTAGAACGCTAAATATGGCCCTCGCCGGTATCCGCGACCTCAGCACCATGGACTCAGCGCCCGAGGCCCGCCTGCCGGTCAAGACCTTTGTCTCCGAGTACTCCGATGACGTCATCAGGGAGGCCATCCTGAGGGAGATGGAGCGCGGCGGCCAGGTCTTTTATCTCCATAACCGGGTCCGCACCATCTACCAGGCCGCCGCCGAGCTGATCAAACTGGTTCCCCACGCACGGGTCATGGTCGGCCATGGACAGATGGCGGAAACAGAACTGGAAGATGTGATGGTGGATTTTGCCAACAACGAAGCCGACATATTGGTCTGCACAACCATCATCGAATCTGGACTGGATATGCCCAATGTGAACACTTTGATCGTGGAGCGTGCTGACCGGTTCGGGCTGGCGCAACTCTACCAGCTACGAGGACGCGTCGGCCGAAGCGAGCACCGGGCTTACGCCTATCTGATGACCCCGCGAGGACGCCGAATCACCGAGGGAGCAGATCATCGGTTGCAGGCGATCTTGGAGGCGTCAGAACTGGGGGCTGGTTTCCGCATCGCCTTGCGCGACCTGGAGATACGCGGCGCAGGCAACATTCTGGGCGCGTCTCAGAGCGGCCACATCCAAGATGTCGGACTCGACCTCTACACCCAACTCCTGAACGAAGCTGTGCAGGAGCTGGCGCAAGAATCGGGCGAGGACGGCACAGCCGAGCCATTGCCCGCCGAATTGCCGCGCATCGACCTGCCACTCAATGCCCGCATCCCCGAGGATTACGTGGACCACTTGCCGACCAGGCTGGCGGTCTACCAGCGGCTGGCCAAACTAGTCGACAGCGACGAGATACCAGAGATCAGGGAAGAGTTGCGTGACCGCTTCGGCCCTGTGCCCGAAGAGGTGGAGAACCTATTGACCTTGGCTGGCCTACGCGCCCTGGCGGCTACCGTGGGGGTTGAATCGGTGGTGCAGACCAACGATGCCATCGTGCTATCGCTTCGAGTGCCGGTAGGAGGAGCCAGAGTCCCACTTCAAAAGGCCTTGGGACCATCGGTCCAGGTTGGCAACACCCAGATGCACATGCCCCTGCGCCGGCTGGGCGACGAATGGCTTTCCCGGCTCACCAGAGTGCTGGAACGTTTCTTCGTGTTCCAGGAGAACCTTAAGATATTGGCCGGGTCAGTCTCGGCAGACTGACCATCAAGCGATCCGTGCTGCGCGATTCCACGTAGTATTTGTTAGGTAGTATTGATCGGACAGCCCCGGCGCCGTCCGGACATGGCGCGGCTTGCGCGTAAGTCTGCTCCCCGTGGTCTAATAAATACTTGAACCCATACGGGAGCATCCGCATCCTAGTATATGTGCCGAAATCAGTTCCGCGTCCAACCAATGACCTATAACGGAGGACACATTGAGTGGCATTTCGATAGATAATCTGCCTGCCCAGAAAGTTGCTATAGGCAAACAAAGCAGGCTCAGGTTCCTTATACCCCTGGCAATGATCGTAGCGATAGCATTGGTCGCCTGCGGCAGTAGTGCATCGCCCATCACCAATGCGTTCAACGACGGCAGTTCGACCGACTCTGGCGACCTGGCGACCGATTTCTCAATCATCATGTTCCAAGGCCAAGACGTGGTCGGCGGCCAGGAGGTCAATCTCAGAAGCTTAGTCGGCGAAAAGCCCATCGTGCTTAACTTCTGGGCTGGACTATGCCCCCCCTGCCGGGCTGAAATGCCGGACTTGCAGGCGTTCCATGAAGAATTTCAAGACCGGGTCCTGATGCTGGGAATAGACATTGGGCAATTCACCCGCCTAGGCAGCCAGGAAGACGCGAAGAACCTTTTGGAAGAACTGGAAGTGACCTATCCGGCCGGTTTCACCAAAGACAGCAACATCATCCGAGACTATAGAGTCCTGGGGATGCCCACCACGGTGTTCATCGACTCCCAGGGAAAGATATTCGACTTATGGACCGGCGCTCTAAACGGCCAAATATTGGAGCAAAAGACCTTGGAGATGCTGAACCAGTAACCGCGAATATAACCCAAGCCAACCAAAAGCCTGCCGATTCTTAACAAAGGCGCTCAAAGACACTTTGCGGGCTTTTTTATTTCGCTGCTCTGGCAAGCCCATCTTGCGGTATAATACGTCTGGTCCTGCTAAATTCGCTCTCAGCGCCCATCCATGTAGGCCCGGAGTCAATCAGGCAGCAGGCAAAGTCGGGGTGTAGCGCAGGGGTAGCGCGCTACGTTCGGGACGTAGAGGCCGGAGGTTCAAATCCTCTCACCCCGACCATTTTTCTTCCCCATCGCTTTCCCATCGTTGGTAGCCATTTCCACAGAGGTAGCCAGTTCTACAGACCTTGCGGGTGAAACCGAGGGCATGAGGGGTTAGATGCCGAGGATCTGGATACTGGTCGGTCTCGCACTGCTGGTTTTGGTGGCCTGTGGATCTTGGCAATCCGATAAGTCCGCCCAAAATTCCGAAACTTCTCAATCGGCGGTAGAACAAGCCTACGATACTGCTGGTGAGATTGAGTCCCTAAAACAAGAGATCAGGTTGCTAGAGGCCCAGGTGGCTGTATTGGTGAAATTCGTCACCGACATGGAATCGGACTTGTCCGAGTTAGAACAGGGCTTCCTGTGCTACCACGAATCAACATCCTGTTAAAGAGACCCAAGCCCTTTTAGACTAAACAACACTAAGACCAACCTCAGGAGTTAGGCATGGCCATTCAGCAACCAGTTCACGAGCTAGAGCAAGGAGACATCAATCTTCCCGAGACTGGACGGCCAGTGGTCCGCTCCACCAAGGGAGTGATTTCCAGCGGCCACTATCTCACCTCCATGGCTGGGATGCGGATGCTGCTGAAAGGAGGCAATGCCTTCGATGCGATGGCCGCAGCCGGTTTCGCGGCGGCAGTGATCGAGCCCATCGCCTCCTATTCCCTGGCTGCGGAAGGCGTGTTCATGCTCTACGACTCGGCCAGCGACGAGATGTTGTCCCTCAGCGGACAGGGTGTTGCGCCTGGCCTGGCCACCGCTGAATTCTACAAGTCTCAGGGGTTGGACCGTATCCCCACCGGGCCCGGCAAACAGGCCCATCTCTCATTCACAGTGCCGGGGATCGTTCATGCCTTTATCTCATTGCTGGAGCGCTACGGGAGTATGCCCATCGACGAAGTCTTGGCGCCGGCCATCGATTACGCCGAGAATGGCATCCCCCACTACGAGTACATGGTTGAGCGGCTGAAGTCGGCCAGCACCCCCATACAATTCGACAATTACCCTCCGGGCGGCTGGGACGTGTTCTTCGAAGACAAACAGATCCCCAAACCTGGTTCAATCTTGGTCCAGCCTGGGCTGGCCAACACCCTAAAAGCCATGTCATCCGCCGCTGTTCCCGGCGACCGTGTCGCTGGACTGCACGCGGCGCGGGACGTTTTCTACAAGGGCTCCATAGCCAAGACCATCGTGGACTCGTCTGCGAAGGTCGGCGGGATACTGTCGATGGGGGATCTGGCCAACTACAAGAGTCTGTTCGGAGATCCCGTTTCCAGCACATTCGCCGGTCACGAGATACTGGGGCACGACACCTGGACCCAAGCTCCCATGCTGCAACAGACGCTGAACATCTTGGAGAACTTCGACCTGAAGGCCATGGGACACAACACCCCAGCGTATATCCATACGGTCACAGAGGCCTTGAATCTGGTCTTCGGAGACCGCGAAGCGTATTACGCCGACCCGGAGTACGCCGAGGTTCCCATCGACGGCCTGCTGTCCAAAGAGTACGCCGCCGAACGGGCACAACTGCTGGACCCGGAGGGCGCCCTGCCAGAACAGGCGGCTCCAGGCGACCCCTGGAAGTACTCCAAGGGCGCAGGGGCAGTTCCGGTGGCAGCTTCAATAGCGGCTGCGTCTAACGGGGCTTCGGCGAATGGAGCATCGGACGATTCAGCCCACGAGGGCACGACCCACGTATCGGTGCTGGACGACCGGGGCAACATGGTCTGCGGAACTATCAGCGGGGGAGCGTTCTCAAAGTCGGTGTTCTTCCCCGAATTGGGTTGTTGTTTAAGCACTCGGATCGAGATGTTCAACTGTGAAGAGGGGCACCCCAACGTGGTTGAGCCGGGCAAGCGACCCCGCACGACTCTAATCAACTACATGGTCCGCAAAAACGGCCAGCCGGTCATGACCATCGGCTGCCCTGGCGGCGATAACCAGGCCCAGGCCAACGTGCAGTTGGTTCTGAACGTGTTGCTCTTCGGCATGGACCCTCAGCAGGCGGTTGAAGCGCCCCGCTTCGCCAGCCAGAACGTGGAAAACTCCTTCTACCCCCACACATATCTGCCCGGAAGGCTGGACCTGGAGCCTGGCATCCCGCAGAGCACTGCCGACGCTCTGGAGACGATGGGCCACAAGATAGCCCGGGCGGCCAACTGCGGTCTGGGCGCCACAGTCTCGGTCAGAGACCCCCAGACCGGCCACCTAAGCACCGGAGGCGACCCCCGCCGGGCCTGCTACGCCATAGGGCTCTAGCCCAGACCAGGTACTGCAAACCAGAGCCCCAGCCGAATCCGGCTGGGGCTTTTTGTTGATTCGCTTGATTGGCTAAGTGACCGTTAATTGTTAGCAGGTTTGGTCAAACTGACAAGGGAGGGAATCTCGTTCCAGACATTCCTCGCACCGGAATTCACCCAAATAGTGTCTCAAAGATATCCCTATTGCTGACCGCTTAATCCGACAATTGGCGAGCACTGCTTTAAAAGGATGTAGCCACTGTTATTCGAGATCGTCGGGGATCCCGTAGACCATGGAGAAGTCGTCGTTCATCATGATGCTCGCGGTATTGGTCTTCACCTTCGCTGGGGCGCTGGTGCTGGCTCCAAGCAGGTCAAGACCAGTGTCAGGGGTTCCGTAGACCATGGAGAAGTCGTCGTTCATGCTCTCGAACAGATAGCTGCCGGGGTTCGTTACTGAGGGCAGGTCCGCCCTGGCGACGCTTGGCATGGCCACACCGATCGTCAATGCTAGACCGATGGCCGCTGTACCGATGAGTTTGGAGATTCTCCCCGTCCGAAAAGCGCTTGAAATCCTGGTGCCCATATTGATGTTGTTATTCTCGTGATTCATCGTTGCTTTCTCCGTCATGTTGTTGGTGTTTTGGATTGCCGCGTTGCCGTTCGTCTGTATGTTTGTTGTCGTTGTCATCATTTCCCCCGGTCAATTTCTTGTTGACAACATCGTAGGTCCGGCCGGTATGCCGGCACATGACGGAAATTCGGCATTTCTTAAAACTGCAAAATATTCGGCAATTTGAGCGGCGTAGTGAATTCTCACTATGCCGAGGGTTAAGAGCCTGTCCCGTAGACCTTGCGGTCGAGTGGGTCATTCCGTGGCGGAGCAGTTGTGTTTGACGG
>JAQBXL010000097.1 GCA_027624135.1 Chloroflexota bacterium | reverse complement strand
TCTTTTAACTGTCTTCTCCCCATCCCTGCGCACCCCTTCTTGTAAACGAATCTTGGAATGATAGTTGGAATGATAGTTGGAACGATAGTTGTGGAGATTTAATCAGTATATTCAGGCAAAAGTCAACCGATTTTCCCGCTTGCACAAGCCCGTGAACTAATCGATGAACATACTAAACATAAAGTTACGGAGAAAATAGATACCGTTGAGACTGGTTGCCACTTGCGAGGTTGTGAAATATGGTGCATACTATCGAAGTTGATATATCTCCTGGTGGTTCTAGCGAAGCGGCCCCACCCGTTCCCATCCCGAACACGGAAGTGAAACGCTTCAGCGCCTACGATACTGCTCTGGCGACGGAGTGGGAAAATAGGTCATCGCCGGGAGGTATGTCCTCTTCCAATAATAAAGAAGTCTTCACAGTTGCTGCACTTTCCCAGTATACGGCCCTGGTGAATCCAGCCTTGGGGATTATTTGTTAGCTGGCTTCGGCCGGTTCCTCTTTCGCTCCTTCTATCTGGCTGGACGCTCACTTCTCGTGAGATTATCGATTGTTTGTGCCTTTACACTGAGTTAGGCCTCCAACTATAATTGGTTGCACGAGGGCAAATGGGGCGAACGTTCGTGCCTGCACTCCGTCCCACTGTAATACGGGACTGACACACCGGCAACAATCCCACTATCAAGCGTTTACAGCGCATGATTGCGGGCATTTCTGGGCAGACGGTTCTGGCAATTTTATCGAGGAAAACCCCCTTCAAAGGAACCAGGCCTAAATCAGGTTCCTCACATTTGTCCCACCAGGAGCAAAATCATGGGCAGTAGATTCGAGAAGTTCTCCGAACGCGCACGGCGAGTATTATCGCTGGCTCAAGAAGAAGCGCAGCGATTTAACCATAACTACATCGGGACCGAGCACACCTTGCTGGGTTTGGTCCGCGAGACCGAGGGCGTCGCTGCCCGCGTTCTCTCCAGTTTATCCGTAGACCTGAGCAAGGTTCGGTCGGCTGTGGAGTTCATCATCGGTCGAGGCGAAAAGCCATCCCAGGGAGAGATTGGCCTTACTCCCCGGGCCAAGAAGGTTGTGGAACTGGCCGTCGATGAAGCTCGACGCATGAACCATACCTACATCGGAACTGAGCATCTGCTTATCGGTCTATTGCGTGAAGGCGAGGGCGTGGCTGCTGGGGTTCTAGAAAGCCTGGGAGTCACCCTCGACAAGGTCCGGGCCGAGACTCACCGAATACTGAGCCATACCTCCGGCGCTAGCGCTCAGGGGAGCCGAGCAACTTCCAAGACTCCGACATTGGACCAATTGGGCATCGACCTAACCGTTGCCGCAAAGGCAGAGAAACTTGACCCGGTCATCGGCCGGGAGAAAGAGATCGAGCGGATGGTGCAGATACTCAGCCGCCGCACTAAGAACAACCCTGTTTTGGTCGGTGAACCGGGCGTTGGCAAGACAGCCATCGTAGAGGCTCTGGCCCAACTCATCAGCAAAGGCGAGGTTCCCGACACCCTCCAGGGCAAGCGATTGGTCACCTTGGACATGGGCGCTTTGATTGCGGGCACCAAATACCGAGGCGAATTTGAAGAGCGGTTGAAGAAGGTCATTGATGAGATCAAGACTTCAGGCAACTGCGTGCTTTTCATCGACGAGATACACACGATAGTTGGCGCCGGCGCTGCGGAAGGCGCGGTTGACGCTTCCAACATCCTGAAGCCCTCACTTGCCCGCGGTGAGATTCAATGCATCGGGGCCACCACTCTAGACGACTATCGAAAGTACGTGGAGCGGGATCCGGCCTTGGAACGCCGCCTTCAGCCCGTTCGCGTCGAGGAACCCTCCGGCGACGACACGGTGTCGATCTTGATGGGGATCAGGAGCAAGTACGAGGATCACCACAAGGTAGATATTACCGACGAGGCCATCCGTAGCGCGGCTCTCCTAGCGCAGCGCTACATCCCAGACCGGTTCCTGCCAGACAAGGCCATTGACCTGATCGATGAGGCAGGCTCAAGGGTAAGACTGCGCGGCAGCGTCACCCCGGCGTCGGTCAAAGACGCCATGCAGGTCTTGGAGCAAGTTCGCAAAGAAAAGGACGAGGCCATCGCCTCTCAGCAATATGAGGCGGCGGCGGAACTGCGGGACCGGGAGCTACGTCAGAACGAAAACCTGGACACGCTGGAAAAGGAATGGCACGAAGTCCAGAACAAAGAGCGCCGGGTCGTCACCGAAGATGACATCGCCGAAGTCGTCAGCATGTGGACCGGCATACCGGTAACCCGGCTGGCCGAAGAAGAAACCGAGCGCCTCATCCACATGGAAGAGGAACTGCACAAGCGGATCATTGGACAAGACGAAGCCATCATCAGCGTCGCCAAATCGGTTCGCCGTGCCCGGGCTGGTCTTAAGGACTCCCGCCGACCCATCGGTGTGTTCATGTTCCTTGGCCCCACCGGAGTAGGCAAAACTGAATTAGTGCGGGCCCTGGCTGAATTCATGTTCGGAGACGAAGACAACATGATTCGCCTGGACATGTCTGAATTCCAAGAGCGGCACACTGTCGCCCGTCTGATCGGCGCTCCTCCCGGATACGTCGGCTACGACGAGGGCGGGCAGTTGACCGAGGCCGTCCGGCGCAAGAATTACTGCGCTGTGCTTCTCGACGAGATTGAAAAGGCCCACCCAGAGGTTTTCAATATCCTCCTGCAGATATTCGACGCCGGTCAATTGACCGACGCCCGGGGCAGGAAGGTCGACTTCCGGAACTCGATACTCATCATGACCAGCAACTTGGGGTCAGATTTGATCAAGCGGGAGACTGCACTCGGGTTCTCCTCTAAGACCACTGATGGCCAAACCGACGCGAGTTCCTACGAACGGATGAAAGATAAGGTGATGGAGGAAGTCAAGAGGTTCTTCCGTCCCGAGTTCCTGAACCGGATCGACTCCACCGTGGTGTTCCACCAACTCACCAAGGATGAGATTCTCCAGATTGTCGATCTGATGATGAACCAGGTCCGCGGTGAGCTTAGTGGAAAAGAAATCGAACTGGAGCTTAGCGAAGCGGCCAAAGTTTACCTGGGAGAAAAGGGTTTCGACCCTGTCCTTGGCGCCCGGCCCCTGCGAAGGTTGATCCAGGACGAGATTGAAGACGGCCTGGCCGATGAGGTGCTGAGTCGACGGCTAGTGGCTGGCGACTTGGCGTCGATCGACCTCGAAGATAAGGCCATTAAGATTACCACCAAAAAACCCAAGGCCAAGGAACAGTCCGAGCCGGAAGCGGAAGCTGAAACGGAAGCGGAAGCAGCAACTTCAGCCGACTAACACCAAGAGAATCAATGATTCACTGACAGAAGGCCCCACAATTGTGGGGCCTTCTGTTGTTATAATTGCCGCAATCTTGCCCAGGCGATCTTTATTTAGGTGATCTGGTGTGGCCAAGGTAAAAGACCGGCGGCGAACAGTCTTTATGTGCCAATCTTGCGGTAACGAGAACCCCAAATGGATGGGTTTTTGTCCCGCTCAAGGTTGCGGCTCCCAAACTCCCTTGGTGGAGATGGACGTGGCCCCGGCCGTCAAAGGGCGGCCAGCGTGGCTTCCCTCCCAACCAACCGATGTGACAGAGTTGTCTGCCATCGCACCCGGTGGGCAGTCACGCCAGCCTCTGCCGTCGCCTGAACTGAACCGAGTGTTGGGCGGCGGAGTAGTTCCCGGCTCGGTTGTCCTGCTCGCCGGAGAACCCGGTGTCGGTAAGTCGACTCTCCTGCTGCAATTGGCCCAATACGTGGCCGCCAAAGACCAAAAGGTTCTGTACGTCTGCGGCGAAGAGTCCCCAGAGCAGATCAAACTTCGTTCCGAGCGTCTCGGATTCACTGGCGAGGGAGTCTTGATGTTGCCTGAGACCGACCTTGAGGCAGTCATAGAAAAGTTGGACTCCATACGGCCTGGCTTGGCTATTGTTGACTCCATACAAACGTTGTACAGCGATGACGAATCTTCAGGCCCCGGCAGCGTCGGCCAGGTGCGGGAAGCGGGGCTACGGCTGCTGCGGTGGGCCAAATCCAGCGGGATCCCCATCTTCGTCTCAGGGCACATGACAAAGGACGGCTCTTTGGCCGGCCCCAGGGTCCTAGAGCACATGGTTGACGTGGTTCTGTATTTGGAATCCCAGGAAGACGGCGGCTACCGGGTGCTGCGCGCTGGCAAGAACCGGTTCGGAGCAACCACCGAGGTTGGTGTGTTCGAGATGACCGAAAAGGGCCTCGTAGATGTGTCCGATCCATCCAAAGCTTTGCTCTCCCAACGGGCCGGTGGGTCTATTGGAGCAACTGGAGCAACGTTGACTCCGGTGGTTGAGGGTAGCCGGGCCTTGCTCTTGGAAGTGCAGGCACTGACCTCCCCATCTCAACTGCCCGTGCCGCGCCGGGTCGCAAATGGGGTCGACTATAACCGGCTACTCATGCTGGTGGCGGTCGCTTCCCGCCGAGCCGGGCTGGAGCTGTCAGGACAAGACATCATCGTTAACGTAGCCGGTGGATTTAAGATTGACGAACCGGCGGCAGACCTGGCACTGGTGCTGGCGATGGCCTCAAGTCTCTATAATTGCCCGCTCGACCCCGCGTTGTGCGCCTTTGGCGAATTGGGTCTGAGCGCTGAGATTCGAGCCGTTTCCCAGGCCCAACGAAGGATTGCAGAGGCTGGCCGGCTGGGGCTGAAGAAGTGCATCCTGCCAGAGTCGTGCCTGGAAGGACTGATAGTTCCCGATGGCATGAAGGCCGTCGGAGTGAGGACGCTGCGGCAGGCGGTGAATGCGGTGTTGACTAAAGATCAGGGAAAAGATCAATCCAAAGACCAATCTTGGGATACCAAAGCGGAATTAGAACCAGTCTAGAAAACTTAGTGGGCGTGCCTATGTTCCGGAGGCGCGAATTCGTGGTCTTCGCAGGCCACCCAACGCGAGCCGTCCTGGTAGACCTCTTTCTTCCAGATGGGGACAACCTCTTTGATGCGGTCCACTGCTTTCTGACAAGCGAGGAAACCCTCTTTGCGGTGGGGCGAACCGACGGCCACCACCAAGCTGATTTCACCGATGCCGACTGTCCCGATGCGGTGGCTGATGGCCAACTGCTCCAAGCCGAACTCGGCCATCACTTCCTGCCGGACCTCTTCCAACTTCTTGACTGCCATCTCATCAAAGGCCTCGTACTCCAGTGTCAGCACCGACTTGCCTTCGAAATTGTCTCTGGTGGTCCCCAGAAAAGTCACCACAGCGCCGTTGGTGTCGCGACGCACCGCATCGGTGGCCTTCGCCGGGTTCAGTATGTCGTAGGTCAGTTCGATCATCGATTTCCCCCGGTTTTTAGCCCCCGCTCACGGGTGGAATGAGACAGACGTCGTCGCCAGGCCGCAAAATCACGTCAGGGTCTGCGTAATCGGCGTTCACCGCTACCACTATATTGACTTCAGGCGGGGCCAGGTTCGGTAGTTGCCGCCGCACCTCGGCAGTCAGATCGGCCACCGTCGCCCCGTCTTGGACGGCCACCGCAATGGTGCTGCTGCCAGCCCTCTCTCGGTACAAGGCGAATAGTCTAACTTTGAGTTCCACTAGTGCGGCTCCCGCCATTTAACAAAAAGACCCGAGGCACAGCCTACGGGGCCAAGGTCACGGTTGAGAGACCATTATCCCATAGGCGATGAGGCCGCGCCAGTCTGGAAATCCGGAGTGACACAAACGCCCTAATGCATCACCAAGCCGCCATCTACATTAATCGCCTGGCCGGTTATGTTACGGCCGCCCGGCCCAGCGAGAAACACGGCCATGGCCGCGATGTCGTCAGGCTCGTTGGGTCGTCCGATGGGGATCCGGGCGTCGCGGGCCTGCGCTAATTCCTGCATGGACTGACCCGAAACCTGGGACCGGCCCGCCATGGTCTCTTCCGCCATAGTAGTCAAGGTCGATCCCGGACAGATGGCATTCACATTGATGTCGTACCGGCCTAACTGCAATGCCGCTATGTGGGTCATGGAGATCACCGCGCCCTTGCTGGCGGCATAGGCGGCGTTGGAGGTTCCTGCGTAACCCTTTCCCGCTATGGAGGCTATGTTGATGATACGGCCTCCCTGGCCTTGCGCGATCAACTCTTTGGCCGCCCGTTGCATGCAGAAGAAGACTCCCTTGGCGTTAACCCGGTGGATCCGGTCCCAGTCCTCTTCTTCCACGTCCATGATGTCCAGGTATTTAGTCACTCCGGCGTTGTTCACCACGATGTCGATGCGGCCAAAAGCGTCCTTGGCCTGCCGAATCATGCGGTCAATGTCGTCGACACTGCCCATGTCTGCGGGCAATGCGATGCTCTCCCGCCCCAGTTGTTTCACGGCCACCGCTGTGTCTTCGGCGGTGGATGCGTCGATGTCAGACACGGCGATGTTGGCGCCGGCCTCGGCCAGTTGCAGCGATATTGCCCGGCCCATACCCCTGCCGGCCCCGGTGACCAGGGCGATCTTGTCTTGCAATTGCATGTCTAACCCCTAAACGAATCGTTTGAAGATCGGTTGCGGCGAGTGTAGCCGTGCCCATTTTGGCTGTCAACGAATCAGAGTTCGTTGACAGCCAATCCGGCCCAGATTACACTCCCGGCGATTCAGTAACCCACTACCAGACGGAGGCGGCATATGGCGGAAGAGAGGGTCGACACGATCGTACGCGGCGGGCGAGTGGTTACCTCAACCCAAGTACTCGATGCAGCGGTGGCCATCAAGGGAGAGAAGATCGCGGCCGTCGGCACGGAACATCTTCTTCCCAAGGCCGACCGCTACATCGACGCCGAAGGCAAGTTCGTTCTGCCGGGGTTGCTCGATTCCCACGTGCATCTAGACGGACATGATGACTACGCTTTGGGAGCTTTGGCGGCGGCCCACGCCGGGTTGACCACCTTGGTGCCCTTCGGCAACTACGCGTTAGAAGGCGACGAGACGTTGGTTCAGGCGGTCCGGCGCACGCAGGAAGAGGTGGAAGCGGTGGCGCTGGTGGACTTTGGATTCCACTTCATCCTCCAGAACCGGCCCAGCATCCTGAATACCCTGCCCCAGGCGATGGAACTGGGGGTGAAATCGTTCAAGATGTTCATGACCTACAAGAAACGGCCAGGCCGGATGTGCGACGACGACTACATATGCAACGCCATGGACCTGGTCGCCAAGGGCGGCGGTGTGCTGCAACTCCACTGCGAGAGCGGCAACAGCATCGAATACTTGGAGAACAAGCTAATCGCAGAGGGGCACACCCATCCGGAGGACTTTCCGGCCGCCTGTCCTGACTGGGCCGAGGAAGAGGCGATTAACCGGGCCATCAAGATGGGCGCGGCCACCGGCTGCCCCACCTACGTCGTGCACCTGAGCACCCAATTGGGACTGGAGCGGATCAAGCAGGCCCAGGCCCAGGGCCAGAAGATTTGGACCGAGACCTGCCCTCAATATCTGCTGTTGTCGGACGCCGAGATGGCAAAGGTCGGGCCATTGGCCAAGATTGGGCCTCCTCTAAGGCCAGAAGACGGACCCGACCGGGAGGCGCTGTGGAGCGGTCTGAGGCAAGGCCAGATATCTCTGGTGGGCAGCGACCATTCGCCCCACCCTCAAGAACTGAAGAAACCAGGTTGGGACAACATATTCGTGACCCCAGATGGGGCTTCGGTGCCCTTCGGTTCCCCCGGCATCGAGACCATCGCTCCGTTGATGTACAGCGAAGGTGTAGTGAAACGGGGATTCCCAATCTGGTGGCTGGCTAGGGTGATGTCGGAGAACCCGGCGCGAATCTTTGGGTTGTATCCCAGAAAAGGCGTGATTCAGGCGGGCTCCGACGCCGTTCTGCTGATCCTCGACCCGGCTGCGGACCGGGTCGTGACCGCCCAAGACCACCACAGCAACGCGGGTTATACCCTATTCGAGGGCTGGCAGGTGAGCGGCAGGCCGTGGATGACCCTGCTGCGGGGCCAGGTGCTGCTCAACCAAGGAAAGCTGGAACAACAACCGGGCTACGGTAAGTTCCTGTCTTGCGAAGGCCCCACTACACCCCTGGGAGGCCCGGTAGACTAAGATTGGTGCATCTTAGAACGAGGCATCTGGCCAGCTCGAATCCGAATTTTACTCGGGGCAACGCTTACCTTATCGCCGATTGATTTCTTAGAAAAGCTCTGGGAGTGAAACCTTTTTCGAGGCTTCGGTCAGGTCTACATCTTTCTCCAAGAAGTCCAGCATAACCCGTATTGCTTGCCTGGTTTCGTTTAGCTCTGCCTCTACGTCCGTTACCTGCTGCTCTTGCGAATCATCCACGGTATTATCCTCAGATGTTTGGGCCTGGCCCAAGCCGCTACGCGGGCTTCCAGATACTGGAAAGTCCTTAGACGAAATTCTAGAGACTACTGCCCCAGATGTCTTGTCAACGACTGACGTAGACATTGGGTGAAGGGCCGCTTCCAATATCGTGTTACCGAAGAATCTGGCTTCGGCCACCACCCGATGAATTACGGAACTCATACAACAATCATACCACCAACTTTCGTCCTTTCTTGAACATCCGAAAGGTGTTTGATAACGACCTCTTTGGGATTGAGGTCCGAAATCTTACCCCGAAACCGTTTCTTTGAACCGTTTGATGGCTTCTATGTGCTGGTCCGGACCTTTTAGGCCCGCCTTCATGGTGTTGACCGATAGGTGGGTGGCGCCCACTTCGTCCCAGGCAGCGGCCATCTTCTCCCAAACGTCTTGATTGTCGGCGGCATAGGAGATTCGACCCTCGATGCCGATGGCCTTGGGGTCGCGCCCGGCCTTGGTGGCGTGTTCCCGCATCTCGTGGATCTTCTCTTGACCCGCGCTATCAGGCTGGAATTGGGGGAACCAACCGTCGGCCATCTTGCCGATGCGGCGAATCACCCTTTCCTCCCCTCCGCCCAGCCAGATGGGGATGGGCCGTTGCACAGGGAGGGGGTTGATTCCGGCGTTGGTGACCTTGTGATACTTGCCGTCGAAGTTTACCGACTCGTGAGTCCAGAGCAGGCGAAGCAGTTCGATCTGCTCTTCGCTGCGCCGGCCCCGGTTGGAGAAACTCTGGCCCAGAGCCTCGTACTCAACCTCGTTCCAGCCGATGCCGATGCCCAGGCGCAGGCGTCCTCCGGTGAGCACATCCACCTCCGCAGTCTGCTTGGCCACCAGGCTGGTCTGGCGCTGTCCCAGGATCAGCACGCCGGTGGTGAACTCGATCTTCTCTGTAATCGCGCCCAGGTAACCGAACATGACGAAGGGCTCGTGGAACATGTCGTCTTTGTTGTAGGGCCGGTCCCACAACTCTCTTTTGTTATGGTCGGCGCCCAACACGTGGTCAAAGACCAAGATATGGTCGTAGCCCAGGGCTTCGGCAGCTTGGGCGAAGTCTTTAACGGCGGATGGGTCTGCGCCGATCTCTGTCTGGGGGAAGATGGCTCCTAGTCGCATGTCGGCCTCCTGCGTGTTATCGAATCCCGGCAAGTATCCAGTGTTGCCTCGCCGCCGTCAACCGTGGTTGGTTTTTGGACTTGTCCGTGCCAGCTCTCGCTACGATGAGGTATACTCTGCGGGACTCGGCAACGGCCTAAAATTGACGAATTCGCAGAAACATCCCAGAAACATCCGAAGAAAGATCAGAGGAGAAAAGACATGAAATTCGGACTCCTATTTGAGATGCAGCGGCCCTACGAGGGCAACGACGTTGACTGGAACGCACTGTACCGGGAGACCCTTGACCAGTGCGCATTGGCCGACCAGGTGGGTTTCGACAACCTCTGGTTCGTGGAACACCACTTCCTGATGGGATTCTCCGGGTCGCCCTGCCCTGAGGTGATGCTCGGCGCCCTCAGCCAGCGCACCAAGAACATACGCATCGGTTTCGGGGTATCCGTGTTGCCCAACCACCATCCCATACGGGTTGCTGAGCGCATCGCCATGGTCGACCAACTGACCAACGGACGCGTGGAAGTCGGCACCGGTCGCTCCAACGCCTACGAGCAGATGGGACAGGGCATCGACCCCCGAGAGACCAGGGAACGGTGGGAAGAGGCAATCACCATGCTGCCCAAGATCTGGCAGTCCGATGAATTTTCCTGGGAAGGCAAGTTCTGGAACGTCCCGCCGCGCCGGGTGCTGCCCAAGCCCTTCCAGAAGCCCCATCCGCGCCTGTACCTGGCCTGCACCCAGACCGAGAGCTTCCGCCTGGCAGCGCAAAAGGGCATCGGCGTACTGTCTTCTGCTTCGTATGCAGTAGACATATTAAAAGAGCACGTCCAGGTCTATCGGGACGCCATCAAAGACGCGGACCCCGTTGGCGCGGAGATCAACGAGTTCTGGGGCAACAATGTCCACTCTTTCTGCGGCAAGGACGATCAAGCCGCCAAGGAGCTGTGCGCCGAATCCATGAAGACCTTCTTTGGGCCGGACAAGCCCTACATCCAGGGCCGCATCAACGCCTACGAGGAACTGCTGGAATCTTGGGGCGGCGTTCCGGACAACCTGAAGGCAGACTTTGGGCGGTGGCTGCGGCAGTCCGACGACGACCACAAGACCCAGGCGGCAGAGGCCGGTATATCCCTGGACTCTGGTCCCGGCGCCGCGCGGGCTGCCGTCGCCGAGTTGGACGCGAATGTCCTGGCCGAACGCGGCGTCATCATCGCCGGCAACCCCGAAAGCTGCATCAAGACGATCAAGATGTATGAAGACATCGGGGTCGATCAGATCATGCTAATCATGCAGACGGAAACCATCCCCCATGAACAGGTGATGGAATCCATCGAACTGTACGGCAAAGAGGTGATCCCCGCGTTTGCGGGCGTCAAGACAGCCTAACCAACGACACCTATCCGGGGCGCTGCCTCAAAAGTAGACGCTGCAGCCAATATTGAGACCGAGAGGCACCACTAAAATGTCACCCTGATTCTTCCGCAGAAGGAGAAGGGTCTGGCAAGGTGCTGACTGCCAGATTCTTCATCGCTTCATTCCTCAGAATGACAGTTTTGAGGCACGGCACTTGTCCGGGATTAAAGAACGCCCTGCTCTTGGTTTCATCTAGGGCAGGGCGTTCTTTTCTGTTGTTGGGATCTTCGAGATCCGGACGATAGCTTAGAGCCTATATTCAGCCTATTATTGCTTAACGGAGCTCCGGGTGCTAGTACCTCGTCAGTTTGAAACTGATGGATAGATATGCTGAAGCTTTTGCCGGGCGTCCACGGCAGAGAACCTCCAGTCGATGGTTGCCGCGGCCTGGTTTCGTTCGGTCTCCAGGGCAGCAATTTCACG
>JAQBXL010000096.1 GCA_027624135.1 Chloroflexota bacterium | reverse complement strand
GGAAGACGCATCGCCCTGGACTCTGTACGATTCTTGCTGCCGGTTCACCCCCACAGGCGTGGGGAAGACATATAGCGGTACCGCCTCACTAACTGGGCAATCGGTTCACCCCCACAGGCGTGGGGAAGACGTGCTCAGCGGCGGGCGTTGTTTCCCGGGGTTAGCGGTTCACCCCCACAGGCGTGGGGAAGACTCCCCTTCCGGTGCCGTCGTGCCGGGAACGTCCGGTTCACCCCCACAGGCGTGGGGAAGACGGGTGTAGCAGACATCAGGCCGCTTCCCATGTCGGTTCACCCCCACAGGCGTGGGGAAGACTGCAGCACTTGCGGCAACGCTTACGGGCGTGGTGCGGTTCACCCCCACAGGCGTGGGGAAGACACTGGATATTTAGCTTCGCTGACGATTAAACCTAAATAGTGTAAGGCCATCGAAGTCTATCGGCTCTCTATCTGGATTCCCAAACGATTTGACAATGAACCCTTGTTCTGTGTCAGCGCTTTGCATCAATATCCCGTCTCCGCCTTTTGATTTGTCCTGGACTAATGCCCAGAGTTTATCTCTGACCAAAGCTGATAATTCACCAACAAACACACCAGGACGAGGTTCTAACAACCAGCGAGTGAGTTCGCCACGTAAGCCGTCCGGAACTCGTTCAATAACCAGCACTACCATGGTTGCTCACTGATTGAAAAATCATCCCCTCTGTTAGTTCCTCCTTCCAATTCTCCTTCAATGGGATCCCATAACTCTCCAGGTATGGATGCATCGCGGTCCACAGAAGGCGAAAGGTCAAGCCCTTTCTTGGTCTGGCCGAGAACATGGTGTATATCAGGGACAATACGTTGCAGTAACCGTTGGCGGTGGAATGCATCTCGGCACGCTTTTCTGATCCTAGCATCCAGATTGCTAGTAGATTCGCTAACAACTCGAAAGGCGGTCGGTATTGATAAGTCCGCCTTGTATAAATCTGCAACGTCATATACAAATGAGAGCATCTTGCCCGTGTGCATGAACCCGAGTGCTGGTGAATATCCGGCAGACAACACAGCTGAATGGCATATTCCATAAAGACAACTATTAGCAGCTGACAATGCTCGATTTATAGGATCCGTCGCATTCCATCCGCCTCGTTTGTATGATCGCCCGTTCCAAGTAACACCGGTTTCCAGGCTGGCCTGAGCGTACAATTCTCTGACCCTTATACCTTCCATGCCACGTATCTGCTGTATGGTAAGTGAAGAGGGCAGTGGCTCTTTAAATCTCATCTGGTACATCCGATAAACCACCTCAAGGCGAGAATCCGTATCCGCCCAAAGCTCAGCTTGTTTCAGGAGATTCTTGGATGATCGAGTCTCTCCCATTCCCTGGGCGTAGGTCCGTACTCCTTCTTCTCCAGACCATATGATTAAGCAGCCGTTTTCAGTTAATGTTTTTACAGCTGCATGCGTGATAGTTGTGCCTGGGCCTAACATCAAAGTCGATAAATCAGCACAAGGGACAGGAGTCTTACCATCTGAGTTCTGAATGGCTACAGCCTTCGCCTCTTGGTCAATACGACAATGATCCGTGTAAAGATAACTTAAGCTGTCACGAATCCTTGGCAGGATATTTAGGTCTTTGATAATAGCCATTAGGTTGATTCAACCGGTGCCACTGACAACAGACCAAACCCAAAAGATTTTCCTGGCCCTATCCCTGAAGTTATGGCTCCCTTAAACAGATTAGGATCGATGACATTCAAGACGCCGTCATAACAAACGGATTTAAGACGCGCTGATTCCTCTTTTTCTCGGGGGGATTTTTTGAAATAGGCATAACCTGGTTGCACTGCCGTGGATCCCTCGTCTACCCAGAACCCCAGAAGTTCCGCTCGTTTAGATAGCCACGGAAACAGCTGGTCAACCGGAACTGGTACGCGCCTACCGTTCCTCTTCGCTCCATCCGACCCGGTCTTGGTGTCGATTTTCCTTGTCGGGTTAGTGACGAGCCTGAAACGCAAAGCCTGGCCGTCATCGAAAGACATCGATGCATGCTTGACCTCAGTCGGAGATGCAAGGAAATGCCCTGCGTTGTGGAACGCGTAATCCCAATCCGGCTCCACCGCTGATTGAACGAGTATGTTTGTCTGACCAGACCTTGATGGTTCGATCCGGAAAAGAAAGCCATTTTCTTCGCCCCGAGGCACATGCACTTGCTTATCGCCGAAGTCAGATGGTGAAAAAGGGGCCAAGAAATCAGGGTCACCGGTCTTCCTGGCGTCAGATGGGAATGCCATGCAGAGCCTTTGATGGACACGGTAGAGGTTCCGGAGCCACTCACGCCCAGGCCGCGGTCGGTCGGGGTCTTCTCCAGTGTCTATGTGTAGAAGAGAAAGGAACATATATGTTCCTCCTTAAATTCAAAATCTTGCGTTTATCCTGCCGGAGCGACGTCCGACAGGTCGCTTCGGGTCAATCGGGACGTCTCCAGTAACTCTCTCCGGCGTCCCATCCGACGCTCAGAGAGTATCTTGGTGATCTGCGCTAGAATCTCCCCCCTTTGTTCAGGAGCCGATGGATCCACCCGGCGTAGTCGCAAGTCGCGACCGTATTCCAGCATGGTGCAAGCGTCATGGCATATTCGACAGAGAGATCGCAAATCCGCATTGGTCTCCTCTCCAACGTTCTCGTATGTCACGTGATGCACTTCCCGTGCTTCGGATTTACAGAACACGCAGAGGTAATCGTCCGATTCCAGTCTGATGAGTCGGGCTTCACGCCATTGCGCGGAGGAATAATCCACCCTGCGGGTTCGTGAACCTGGAGCGACCCTTCTAGGAGGCATTAGCACTGGCGCTATGACTGTGTCCGAGATGACGGACCGGGCGTCATGGCTATGGAATCCGAATGTGCGTGGAACGTCGTGGACAATCCGGACATCTATCGGAGGTGGTGTTGAAAGATCGGTATGTTCTATGTAGGCCTTCAAGGTGACTTCGAATCCTTCGCCGAAACGACCTATTTCGCCTGGTCTCCCTTGCCAAGGGATTGACGATAGCGCTTGATGGATGTCATGGAAATCACCCGTACCCGTGAGGATAGGCTCAGACGGGATACAGGATTTACGACCCAAGAACACGGGCCATACGGGGTCTTCAAGGGCATCCGAGCATGCTTGAATCACTTCGGTCGGACCTTGTAGTGCAACTAGGAACGATGCGTCATATAGGTATTGCCTGCGAGATAGCAGGGTTTCAAATTCGCCCGTGGAATCGGTTACCTTTATCTTCCCGTCGGCGCTCCGTATTCCGATTTTTGCCCCAGCCGTCTGGTAATCCCAATCAGAGTCCCCGGCCCGGTCGACCCTCACCCCCATCACCAACGGGCGGAGAGCTTCCAGTTCTCGGCTAGAATCCGCGCGGGAGACGCCCATGGCGCAGAGCAACAACCCTAGGACTCCCGATTTGCTCGGATACCCGTCTGTGCGTCTTATCTGGAATTGGGAGGATGTCCCCCAAGATTGCATCAGCCCGGAGAGTCTCAGGAAGATTGTGTTGCCAGAACCGTTCATGAGGACGCAACCGCACTTTTCGAGGAACAGGCCTGTTTGACTGCCTCGATCAATTCGTCAAGCGTCTTCACTTTTTGATGCTCTAGTTCAGGGGTAATGGACGCGGCTCCGACCGATAGCAAAACACGGCTGACGTCCGATGGCGCGAACGCGGCGGCTACATCGTTGATATAGGTGTTGAAAGCTGACGCGGATTCTGTCATGAGGTTCTTGCCCGCGCCACCCTCGACCGGTTGTAAGAAGGCGTTTGCGTAACTCACTGGACGTTTGGTGTTAGATGTTTCAACTAGCGCCAGTTCAGGAAAGGTCGGGTTGGCAAGGCCGTTCTGCTTACCTGTGGGATGTGTAAGGATTGCGGCGTTTACCAGGGCGCCTGCAATCTGAGCTAATTGTTCAGGGTCTGAGATATTGAGGTGCTTTCCGACAGCGTCCAGGTCCAAGTTCAAGTACTTGTAATAGACAGCTGAATTGAAGAACGTTTCCGTGTCGCCAGAACCGAGGAAAGCGGCTCCAATTTCTTCAGTCTGGGAGGTTGCAAATCTTTTTTGCTCGTCGTCAATAGCTGTAAAATAGTCGCTCTCTATAACGACTTCATGTGTGCTTATGGCGTGTGCCATCTGGCTGGCAGCCTCCACATTCACCACCAGGTCGCTCGTAGTCATTCTACCGAAAAGCGCTATGTCAACGGTGAGTTCCATACTAGCGAGGGTGATGCTATGTAGGAACTCGTCGGTAGCGGTTTTTATCGCCGCTTGGTCTTTGGTATCTACTCTGGTCTTCGGTCGGATGAATTTTTCGTACGCCTTTGGACTCGAGCCCTTGAACTCCGTGGTCAGTTCCGCGATTCGGGAGGCGAAAGGCGGAGGGAAAAAGACGAGTTGCGCTGTCTGGCCCGATGAATTCGATTTGGAAGTGGACAATCCGCCCTGCTCATCGGCATCATCTTGGTCTTCGCCACCGCCTGCTCCGCGGTCTTTTCGCCGAAACTTGCTGATGAGTGCTTGCATGATCTCTTCGGATTCTTCTTCCGGCATACCTGAGCCAGAGACTGCCAGGGCGTCTGCGACCATCCGGGGCAGGAATTTGGTCCGGGAGGCAAGATCTTCGCCAAAGGCATCATTGAATTGGCTGGAATGGCGGATATTGCGTTTCAAGCACTGACTGCTGATCCGGCCTCGGGTCACTCCTCCAAACAGACACCTCTTTGGTTGGCCGGTGTCGTCACGGTTAAGATTGCCAGGCGGAACGCTCTGTAGCATATGAATCTGAACGAACATGTTCTCCTCCTATCGGATGTATCAGTCGATTAGCCGGTCAAGGTCGTGGCATAAGCCTGCCCAGTTTATGGCCTGGGGAGGACGTTTTTTAATGTTTCTAGCTATGGAAGTTCGAAGCTCGGATTCGAGTCTTTGGCCTGTCGGAAGCGATATTGGATACTCGTCAAAATGGCCGGTGCCTTTGGTCGAGCTTCGCAAGGACGGTCCCCTCTTTGGCAGATCCTTCAACGGCGAAAATGTGTCTCCGCCACCTAGGGTCCTGGCTCTAGCCGGCACGGACGCCATGAGTTTCAGAACTAGCCACGCCACGTTGCGCGACGGGAGCCCAGTTGTGACTGCCCTCATCGGCCACAAAAGGCCTGTTAGGATGTCGAACGCCGCAGGCGACTCATTCGCCCCTTTGTATGCAGCTCCCGCGAGTACGCTCCAGTCGGAATGGGAAAGCAAGCGCGACGCGGCCCGAACGAACCTTTCGGCACCTGGGTAAGTCCGGGAGCGACCGGGGTTGTTCCAGCCATCCATGCCTTTGCGCGGCGGAAAAATCTCTTCCTGCGGAACCTCTGATTGGATGGCTTCCTCGGTGAGATTGCTAAGATCCACCCGACGATGGTCGAATGTCTTGATGTTAGCCGGGTTAGTACAAGGGACTATCAAACTCCAAGACTGGTGCTCCTCATTGCCAGTGAAGACGGCGGGCCTCACAGGAGGATTTACACGGGGCGCAAGTCTCAGACGCAGATCACTGCCGGTTGTGGCTCTGGATTCGTCCCCGCTCTTGATGGTAGTGAAAGGGCGGTTTGGGTCGGAGTTGTAGAAAGCCGAAGGGTCTTGCCAGTTGAATGGAATGTTAGCCTGGCCCTTCTTATTAGACTTGGTCTCTTCGTTCTTCATGAAAACCAGGCGGCCTACAGTAGCTGATTCGGTGTCTCCGCACCTCCAGCACGATCCGCCCAGCTCAGGCTGAGGCAGGAGCACGCGCCTGGGGTTCCAGGTGAACGCTTCAAGGTAAGGTATTTCGCCAGTTCTATCGGAAGGGACAAAACGCCCAAACCACTTGGCATCTCCTGCCGGTCCCTGCAGCGGGACGAGATTCAGGCCCAGCGTCCTTGACAGGTTATCGCCGGACGCCAGCGCCATGATCGGCGGCGCGTTATGCACCGAAGGACTTAAACCCGCTCCACCAGATTGAGTCCAGGGCACCAATCTGATCATTCCGATGGTGGCGCACCTTAGGCATAACCGCGTGTCTTTATCGTCTCCGTGATGAAAATGAGCCACATTGGTTCCCGTGGCCATCTCAGAAAACAGCGACCCGGGTGACTTCAAGCCACTGTCCTTCGTCCCTTCACACTCAGGGTCTTGGAGGAAAGGCGCTTCGGTATCGAACAGGTTAAAGCTGGGTGCGGCTTCTGCTATGGCATCAAAAACAGCCTTGGGGGTCGTTCCCTGGAGAAGGGACTCCCGGACCTTAATGACTCCCCCGCCTGCATCCGCTTTCCAGTAAAGCAAGGTCAACAAGAAACGGTGGGCCGCGAACAGGTCGAGCGGATTCGCTAAAGCGATGCATTTAACGATGCTTGCATCACGGAGAACCTCTAGTGGAGAACAAGCCCGGCGGAGGCCATCAGAGGCGATTATCCCCAGCCATATTCCAGTGAGTACATTCCAGTCCAGGTCTTGATTAGGCCCGACCTTAACTTCAGACATAGGCAACTCCGCTATAGATTTTGGCCTGTGAACCCTAGGGTATGTGGCCCGGCCCTTCCCGTGAGCTTGTCGAACCACTTTTCGAAACAACGCTTTGAGCCATCGTCTAGCTCACCCGGGCCAGCGGGGCTAGTCCCGGGCCTTTTCGGGCGTGAGCGCAGCCAGCCATTTCAGCACGGCATCCGAAGCTTCGGTGGTTCGGTTCACCAGGGAATGCTCTCCTTCCTCCACCATCAGGGTCTCGGCCTTCGGGCTATTGACCGCCGCCGCAGCCAGGTCTTGGGCCATGTCCCGTAACCGGCTATGGTTCTCTCGAGACCCATTCAAGGTCAGCATCGGCACCCGGATTCCGTGGGCGTGGTTAATCAGGTTGTATTTCTCTTCAGGCCCGTGTTTATCCAGAAAGGAAGCGGCGCTGAACAATTGGGGGATGGGGTGCCCGACTCTAAATACCGCTTCCGGGTCACCCTCGGCAACCAGCCGGCGCGCGATTTCGATATTGGCGGCAAACTCCTCCGCGTCCTCGGACTCCATAAAGTAGGAGTAGGACAGGCGCACCGGTGAGACCGGCACGACGGTGGACACCCGACTGTCGTCCTGTGTGGCGGCATAGTAAGCGACCCGCACGGCTCCCATGCTGTGACCCAAAAGACCGATGCTCCGGTAACCTCTTTCGGTCAAGTGATCGATGCCGGCCCGAAGGTCGATGCAGGTGTGGGCCAACACCTCGAAGGCGTTGCCTTTAAAGTTCTGGCCACTTGGGTTGTACCAGGCGGTGTCATGGGCGTTGGTGTTCAGCGGCAGACAGGCGTAACCCTGGGCGCTAAGGTCCTGGGCCATCGACCTGGTCGCGCCGTCATAGAAGTTCCCCCTGGAGCCGTGTATCAACAGCACCGCATCCACCAGCCCGGCCCGATCTCCATCCCCAGTGGGTGCATAAAACGCGCCGTCCAAGCTGAGGCCGTCATCATTTAACAGACTGACCAATTCGACTAGCATCTCTCAATTCCTCAAACATGGTTGTTGCCCGGTTACTTGACCCTGTCGGAGAGTTCCTGCTCTGCGGGAATACACCACAGGACGTCCTCTAACGTGGGAGCGGGAACTCTCCGACAGGATCGCGCCACCCGACTGCAATTGGGCAACCCAACACTAATTATCGCAGATTCAGCCCAGCGACCACATTTCGTAGGGCTTGTCCCGGACGGGGAGTTCGAGTTGCTGCACGCCCATCTCCTCGTCCACTTCTTTAGGGCGCTGATTCGTAGCTTAGTGGAGACGGAGGGTCGAATTCTTCTGTGATACATATCTGAGATGGCCTTCCTCAAATACAGAATTGGTTCGGGTGGGGATGTTGGCGGCGTGACCATGCTACTTATTTCCCGATTAGCTTCGTCTTTACGCTGGTTGGCATTCTCTATTTTGAAAGCCTGCTTTTTTCGATATCTAGGCGGAGTTGTTCCAGTTCTTCCCAACGTGCGTAGGCTTCAGCCAAAAGTCTTTTCAGTTCTTCTAGCCTATCGTTCGTGACAACAATGTCAGCCCTGTCCTTTTTGTAGAGTTCTGGGTCTCCCATGGTCTGGAACAATTCCTGCTGTTCCCTTTCGAGGAACTCGATAGTCTGGGGGAGTGCATCCAGTTCCTTTTGCTGGTTGAACCCTAATTTTGTCCTTGCCCTGGGTACCTGAGCCGGTGGTGCCTCTTGTTTGCTGGCAGATGACGTACTCGGTTTGGCTTCCTGGGGGCGCTGACGCAGCCAGTCATCATAGTCACCCACGTACTCCTTCACGACGGAGCCGCCTTCAAAAACGACGGTGCTCGTCACGATGTTGTTGATAAACGACCTATCATGGCTGACGAGGAGAATCGTTCCTGTGTAGTCAATCAAGAGGCCTTCAAGGAGGTCAAGGGTCTCGATATCAAGGTCGTTTGTGGGTTCATCCAGCACAAGGAGATTGGAGGGCTGCGTGAAGAGACGGGCGAGCATGAGGCGCTTGCGCTCCCCACCGGAAAAACCAGAAACAAGAGAGCGAGCTAGATCTGGAGAAAAGAGAAAATCTTGCAGATAGCCGACGATGTGGCGACTTTTGCCGTTAACGGTAACTGTATCACTGCCGTCGCCGATATTTTCTATGGCGGTTTTGTTTTCGTCCAATTGCTCAAGGAGTTGGTCAGAGTAGCTGATCTGCAAATTAGAGCCGAGGCGGATTGTTCCAGTAACCGGACTGAGCATGCCAAGAAGAAGGCGCAAGAGGGTTGTCTTGCCGCTGCCGTTGGGGCCCAGAATTCCGATCCTATCGCCCTTCAGAATCGTGGTGGAGAATTTTGAGATTACCTGAGTATCGCCAAAATTAAAGCCAATATTGTCTGCCTTTGCCACCAATGTTCCGGAACGCTCGGCCTCCCGGGCTTCCATCTTCACGTTCCCGGGCCGGTCCCGTCTGGAACTGCGCATCTCCCGCATTTTTTCCAGTTCCCTCACGCGGCCTTCGTTGCGCGTCCCCCTCGCCTTGATACCTCTCCGAACCCAATGTTCTTCCTGTTGCAGCTTCCTATCGAACAGAGCGTTTTTCGTCTCTTCTGCCTCGCGGTTGGCGTTTCGCCGTACCAGGAATGTCTCATAGTCGCAGGTCTGATCAAACAGCCTGCCCCGATCAATTTCCACTATCCGGGTAGCGATTTTCTGCAAGAACATCCGGTCGTGGGTAACGAAGACCAAGGCACCCGTAAACCGAACCATCATCTGTTCCAGTTCCTTGATGGAATCAATATCCATGTGGTTATTTGGTTCATCAAGTAGGAGGATATCCGGCTCACCAACAAGCGCCCTCGTCAAGAGCACTTGACGTTTTAGGCCAGCGGAAAGAGAACTGAAAGCGCGGCCAGCATCCACCCCCAGTTGCGAGAGGCTTTTGTTGACCTGTTCCCTCTTGTACCAGACTCCTTCCATATCAAGGTTGTGGTGAATGCGGTCCAATTCTTCGCGTAGAGGCGGTGTGCCTTCATGTAGCAACTTGGCGGTTGGGGATGGATTCCGTGTGGTCAGGTCGAGGTATTCTCTGCTTCCGCTGGCAACTACATCAAACACGGTACCGGGTAAATCAGGGGGCACCTCTTGTGAAAGATAGGCGGAGCGTACGCCCCTTTGGACTGAAACAGCGCCGGAGTCTGGTTTGACGCTTCCCTCTATCAGCCGCAGCAACGTTGATTTCCCTGACCCGTTCCTGCCTACCAGGCCAACCTTTTCTCCTCGCTCAATGGTTAAGTTGACCCCGTCAAAAATTGGGACGCCAATAAACGCAAGGGATATACCTTGCATACTTAAGAAGGCCATAAAGGGAAGTTACCTTGCCACCACTATTTTCTTAACGCGACCCACTTGACCGCTTTCCAACAAGACTTTTATGCTCTGTCTCGAAGGGGTATTTTGAAGGCTGGACAACCCTGCTCTGACGAGATCCAAAACCAACATGTCCCAAGTTTAAGGACTGCTTGCCATGCGGTCTAGTGAGGAGATGAATTGCCAGCTCCAAAACCAAGTCCTTTCCGTGCTTCCGAATTTTACACCGAATCAGGCAGGCTGATCGGGACTCCCTTTTCGGTGCGCTCTTCCGGCTCAACTAGGTGACAGCTAGCTATCAAGTCCTCTCAAGATGTCATTCAGGGCATCATCTAAGGCGGGGTCCAGATCAACATGTTCCACAAAAGGCGTGTAAACATAATCCTCCCGTATCCTGTCGATTAGCTGCTTCGCCTCAGCGTTGGCTTCGCTTATCTCCTCCAGTCTTTCCGCCATCTGGTTGGATTCGGATTCGCCCATGGTTCGAAGTTCGCTCAGGTCCAGGTCCAATTTGAACATGGATCTCACGCGGCGCATGATGTCGTAAAAGGACTGATGATCGATGTTGATCCCTACTTGCTCATTCTCTCTAGATGTAAACGGGTACAGAGGCGCCATCGCACCGAACCGGAACATCTCGACATCCGGATATTCATAGTGGGCCAGGGTCACTAGGGCCATCGCTATGGTGGGGCCTCTACGCCCTTCGCTGCCGTAACTGGAGAACTGTACACCGTACCTTTCCAGAGTCTCTTTCATCTCCGCCTTGCTGTACACGCAGTTGATCCGGCGCTCAAGATCGGGTGGAGCGGCCCCGTTGACACCCTCAACCGCGACTGTCTGGCTGATGCCCAGATCACTGATGCCCTGAAAGAAGGCTCTGGCATAAAGTTCTATCTGGTGCGAGGGCTCCTCTCCCAGAAAGATGATCAACCCGTTTCCAGCGTCGTAGAAGGCATTCTCACGCTGCAGCGGGCCAGCTGGAAGCCCATCCAGGTAGGATGTCTTGGGCCGATAGGTGTCATGTGTTCCGGCGATTTGGAAGGGATAGCAAAGCTCGGAAACCGTCCGTTCCATCTCACCGATCTTTTGTGCTTCCAGTTTTTCGATCAGGTATCTTGGGAGTCCACTGGAGATTCTGCCCCCGTTGGACCACTGCCGCCGCCACCCGGCTAGTAAGTACCGTGCCTCTGGTTTACTTTCGAATGTGACTAGCGAGTCAGCCATTTTGTGTCCGTTCCTCTGTTGGGTCTTATCGGATTCATGGGGGCGGGCTGGCTGGGTAATAGGTCTGAATGCCCGCCAGCATTGGCGGAGTGCAAGAATCCAATCCGTTTCGAACGTGCGTGCCTTGAGGAATCCATCACCGCCGGGAGGATTCCTCTCTAGGCTGGTCAAATCTTCCTTACGTCTCTAAGAGTTCTTCGCCCAGTTCTTTACTCCATACGAGCTTGGCGGGACC
>JAQBXL010000095.1 GCA_027624135.1 Chloroflexota bacterium | reverse complement strand
ACTCCATCGCCTGTATCCTTCGAATCAACGGTTGACTGAGTACTAGTTAAGGGGACCGGGTCGAGGATCAAAATGACAACCCAGCGTTTGATTCCAGGAATGCCAAGGCCGCTCCACGTCGTGCAGAGGTCCAACCGTGCCGCCGCATCCGACATTGATGGATTTTCCAGCTTTGCGGCGAGCAATGGAGGTTGGGCGCGGCCAGAGTACGGCGATTATTACGCCACATCCGTGCCGGTTTATTCCGCGATTCGTCTACGATCAGATGCATTAAGCCGCGCTCCGGCTATCGTATACCGGACCTCTCCCAACGGTAGCCGGACGCCGGTGGAGCGTGAACATCCAGCCCAACGAATCTTGGAGCGTGTGAACCGGTGGTATACCAGCAGCGACCTCTGGCGGGCCACCGAGATTTACCTGAACCTGTGGGGTTCTGCCTTCTGGGCCGTGGAGCACGACGAACACGGCCAACCAGAGATATGGCCCCTCCGGCCCGACCGCGTCAGCATCGTCCCCGACCGGCGCGAGTACGTGCGCGGCTTTGTGTATAACGGCAGGAACGGACCGGTGGCCTACACTCCCGATGAGGTGGTTTGGTTCCGCTACTTCAATCCACTTGAAGAGTACGCCGGACTGTCGCCCATCGCCCCGGTCCGCATGTCGGCAGATATGGGCAAAGATAGCTTGCGCTTCAACCGCGATTTCCTGCGCAATTCGGCGCAGCCCGATTTCGTGCTGTTGACCAACGAATCGATGACCGACAACGAAGTCGAGGAATTCTACCGCCGGTGGGAGGCTCGATTCCAAGGGCCGACAAATTCCCACCGGCCGGCTGTGGCCAGCTTTGTCCGCGACATCAAGACCTTGGGCATCAGCCATCGCGAGATGGACTTTATCCAGGGCCTGCGTTGGAGCTTAGAAGAGGTTAGCCGCACCTACGGCGTTCCCAAACCGATATTATCTGACCTGGAACGGGCCACCTTTTCCAACGTGAACGCCGCCGAGCGCTTCTTCTGGCGCAACACCATGGTCCCCGAGATGCGATTTCTGGCAGATCAGGTCACGCGGAAACTATTCCCGGCGCTGGGGTACGGTGGCCTGGAACTGGAGTTTGACCTGACTTCCATCGAGGCGTTGAGCGAGGATGAATCGACCCGGGTTTCCCGCGAGGTCCAGCTACTAGACCGTGGCGTACTCACGATCAACGAAGTGAGGCGCTCGAGAAACCTAGCCGACGTCTCCTGGGGTGACGCCTGGGCCAAGGCCCCACGATAATCCATCGACGATATGTGCCAGATTCTCACGCGATTAATACAAAGTTAACATTGGGCAAAAACAGTCAAATGTTATGTTATTACGCTCAAGCAGCGTTTAAAAAGCATAAATGAAGACGGATTGCACCAGTTGTTAGTTCTTTGTAGTGTTTATACATCGTGAGTATATTTAGTACAGGTAGACATCGGTATTTCATGAACCGAGACCGGCCGAGCCGATCTCATTCTGAAAGTTCTGATAATCGCCGCCACTGGCGGCAAGAATTAGACGCACTGGTTGAGATATCTGGAATACTCACCCAGCCCATCTCGTTTAAGCATAAATGCGAATCGATGCTTGAGGTGTTGGCCCGCGCTGCCGACGCCGAGATGGTGGGTCTCCGTACCCCCGACGAATCCGGCGCCGGACTTGGCCTGATCGCTTCCTACGCAACTAAACAGGAAGCGGTCTCCACCTTTGCTAATTTCACGCTCCCGTTGTCCAATCCTGATTGCCCTATCTCCCGTGGCTTCCTAGAGCAGATTGTGTTGGTGATCGGTGATTCTGCCGAACTCGACCGCCCAATGCCCGATTATTATTCCCCCTTCTCCCGTTCTCTACTGATCTGCCCGGTCTGGGCTGGCGAAAAAGTGGTCGGTGTGCTGGGTTTCTCCTCCAGCTCGGTCGACAATTTCAACTCGGAAACTGTGGAGCTCATGACCGCCATCACCAGCGTGATAGGTGTCTTGATGGAGAACGCCAAACTTCAAGAAGAGCGGATGTTGGGTGACCAGCGGATGGTTCGCCTGGCTCAAGCCCTGGATTCCGCCGCCGACGCCATCGCGTTGGTTGATGAACATGGCAACCTCGAGTACATGAACAAAGCGGCTCAAGAGATGACCGGCGACGCAGCGGTAGATGATCCAGACGATTCTATGGGGTTCCATGGCGCCAGAGGAACCAACCGGTCTGACGGGGTCTTGTTGCAGGCGTTGGACGGCGGCTGGAGCGGAGAAGTTCAGCAGCTGGATTTGAGAGGCAACTCGATCGACATCAGCCTCTCAACTAACAAAGTCACTGATGACAACAACCTGGTGAACGGGCTGATCACCGTAGCCCGGGACGTGACCGAGCGCCGACGCATGGAACGTGATCTGCTTCGGTTGAACGAAGACCGCGAAGTGGAGGCGAATATCGGAAGAATCGTAAGCTCTCCTTTAGACATGTCCGATGTGCTCGAACGGTTCTCAGAGGAATTCTCCAAGATGGTCTCGTTCGACCGTCTTTCCATAGTAGGCGTAGATCTCGAACAGAAGGTATTCCTAAGTAATTTTCTGTATTTGGCCGACGAGCGAACTTACTACCTGAACGTCGGTGAAACCTATACTGCAACGGTGGCAGGTACAGCGGTCGAGTCCGGAAGACCTGTCGTATTCCATGTTGGCGATGCTAAATGGCCAACCGACGTCTTTGAGCGTGTGCGACTGCTTCGAGAAGCCGGACAAACCGCATTTATGGGTGTGCCATTGGTCTCCCAAGACAAGATTGTGGGGGCGCTGGCTATGTCGCGTGAGGGCGCGCCTTACACCGCAGAGGACCAAGAACGAGCCACGCGGGTTGGGAATTTGATCTCGGGAGCGCTGGCAGGACATATCTTGCAACAGGCCAAAGAGCGGGCCGAGGCTGACTCGAGAGAGAATGAGTCACTTTTCCGCCAGATACCCGATAACTTCCGCGGCGGGTTTTGGCTATACGACCTGCGGTCCAACAAAGTCATCTATGTGAGCCCTTCCGCCGAGCAGATCTGGGGGATTCCAATGGGGACTCTTTATCAAGATTCCAGGAGTTGGATCAAGCGGATGCATCCCGAAGACCACGATCGGGTCGAAAAAGCGGCCGAGGTATCAATGAAGACCGGTGCGATGTATGAGGAGTTTCGGATCATTCGCGAAGACGGCTCAGAGCGCTGGATCGCGAACAGCGGGTTCCCCATCCGGAACGAAAACGGCAAAGTATACCGCATGTGCGGATTCATCGAAGTTATCACCGAGCGTAAAGAGGCAGAAAACAGATTGGCCGAAGCCGAGCGCATGGCTTACATCGGAGAGCTTTCTGCTGGAGTGGCCCACGAGATTAACAACCCCTTGACATCGATCATGTTGTATTCGCAGATGATGCTCGATGAAGACTTGCCGGATTCGATCAGCAACGACCTACATGTGGTCTCGTCCCAGGCCTACCGGGCGGCCAAGATTGTGCGAAGCCTGCTGCATTTCGCCAGAAAGTCGGACCCGGAGTTGCGGCCGCTCAGCATAGCAGGCCTGATCCAGCGCTCTCTGGAAATGAAGTCTCACGAGTTCCAAGTCAACGAGATTGCGGTCGTCGAAAACATTCCGGTGGCCATACCACTCATTATGATGGATGAGCACTTGACCATTCAGGTCTTGCTGAATGTTCTGACCAACGCCGAACAAGCCTGTGTCTCGGCTCATGGCCGGGGAGAGATCACGGTCTCGGTGATCGTCGAAGATGCCATCCTAAGAGTAAGCATCAGAGACGATGGTCCAGGAATCCCCGAGGATTTACTGGGCAAGATATTCGATCCCTTCTATACCACCAAAGAAGTTGGGTCTGGCACGGGGTTGGGGCTCAGTGTTTCCATGGGCATACTTTCTCAACATTCAGGAAGGATATGGGCGGAAAGCACCGAAGGCGCGGGCACCACTTTCCACATAGACTTGCCCGCCCCTATAGATGTTGCCGCTACAGATTGGGACTTTGACCCGCACCCTTCCACAGCGGCCGCCGATGCCAGAACCGCCAGACATATCTTGGTTGTGGACGATGAGCAAGACTTGCGCGCTATTCTGGTAAAGCAGTTTGAGATTCGGCGGTACAACGTTGATCAGGCGGGCGATGGAGAAGAGGCCTGGCGAAAGCTTCAAACTTTGGAGTATGACTGTATCCTTCTAGATCTGAGGATGCCTGGCATGAGTGGTCAAGAACTATATTTGAGGATCAAGGCTGAATTTCCCCGGTCTGTCGGCCAGATCATTTTCATAACCGGCGACATCGTCAACCCGGCCACCAAGGAATTCCTCTCCGAAGTCGGTAATCCAGTGCTTTCAAAACCCTTTGATTTTAGGGAGTTGGAACAGTTGGTCTTATCGATCACCAACCGGCAAGACGGCGACGTGAATCCGCTGACTGACCGGACAGACTCGATCCTCCGTAGCATAAATGGATAATTTCGGGTCCGACACCTCTACAGGCGCCCCGCTAAGTTAGAAATCGGTTGAACCAACTTAGGGCGCGGGTCAGGTATTCCTCTCGCATCTTGGCGTGGCCCATCCTGGGGAACAGATGGGAACAGCCCGGGAACCGGACGAACTCCACCTCTTTCCGCAGTCGCTTCAGCGCCGTAAAGTACTCCTCGCTTTGGCCAATGGGGCACCGGGCGTCCGCATCACCGTGAAGCAGCAGCACCGGCGTTTCCACTGCGGCGGCGTAAGAGAGGGGTGAGCGCTCCAGCATCTTGTCAGCGGCGTCGGAGATGTTCCCACCCCATTGGGCCTCGCCGAAACTGATTCCAATGTCGGAAGTCCCATACATGCTGTGTAGGTTGATGCATGGCGCTCCGGCCACTGCGGCCTTGAACCGGTTGGTGTGACCAACGGTCCAGCTGGTCATATAACCCCCATAACTGTACCCGTGGACACCCAATCTTTCTGAGTCCACATAGGGACGCCGACAAACCTCGTTGACCGATGCCATCAAGTCTAGGTAATCCTCCCCGCCCCAATCACCCAATACCGCCATCATAAAGTCGGCGCCGTAGGTGGACGATCCTCGGGGGTTGACCGCCAACACCAGATATCCAGCCGTGGCCAAAACTTGCTGCGTTGGCACGAATGCATCATAGAAAGCCCCGTTGGGACCGCCATGTATGTCCAGCACCAAAGGGTAGGACAATGAGGGGTCAAATTCTGGCGGAAACCACAACCGGCATTCGATCTCGAAACCCGCCCGGCTGATCAGGAATTTCTCCATAGGGGCCGCCGCATGGCCCTTTATGTAATCGGCGTTATGATCGGTTAGTTGTTTGGCTTGGCCTGTGGCCAACGTAACTTGGTAAAGATCGCCCGCAGAATCAGGAGCCGATGCAATCACCACTGCCTTGGCGGCGCCCTGGTTCAGCGAAATTCCCGTGGACAAACAAGAGCCGCCCCAGAGAACCTCGGTTGACCCACTCTCAGAATGAGTCTGGAATAGAAATGACTCCCCCATCCTCTCCCCCAGATAGATGATGCTATCATCGTCTGTCCAGCACAGCGCTACTGGGCGCATCACCGATGGAAAGCCCAGATAGGGTCTGATGCTGTCGTCGGTCATCCTGCGGGGTTCTTTCTCGTTTTCTAGAACGTACAACCAGCCCTGCCACAGCACCATGCCTTCAGGGGCGTCCGATCCCACCACTGCCAGACGCTGCCCGTCTGGCGACCAGGTTAACGCGCCGACGCTGAAGAGCCCGCCAGAAACCAATCTTGGCTCACCTCCATTGGCGGGAACGCTGTAGACTTCGCTCAGGGCCAGGAAGTCTCGGTCGTCGCGCCGTCCGGACATAAAGGCGATCTGCGCGCCGTCGGGCGACCAAACCGGGGCTGTGTCGTCCCAATCGCCGTCGGTGATCTGGCGGGATTCTCCGCTGTCCAGTTCCAAAACGAACAGGTGAAAATGTGAGTCGCCACGCCATCCCAGGGTGTCATAGCGGTACCGCACTCGCTGAACTACGGTCACCTGTGGTAGATCACCTGGCTCTTCTGGAGTGCCGCCAGTCTCAGCGTCAACGTCACAGCAGAGCGCCAAGCGGTTCCCGTCGGGCGACCAGGCATAGTCGAATACACCCTTGGCCGCGTGGGATAACTGCCGCTCGTTCTGGCCGCCTGCCTCGGTGACCCAGACTTGCGCTGGCGCTCCGCCGTCTGAGCGCAGGAACGCCACCAGACGGCCATCGGGCGAGAACCTGGCAACTGAGTCTTTCAGACCGTGGGTCAGGTCATTGCTCGAATCGTCTCCCAGGTTTATCAGCGTTATTCGGGAGCGGCTTTCCAAGCTAACGTCGTCAACCCAGCCCAAGGTGTAGGCGAGCAACGTTCCGTCGGGAGATAAAGCTGGATCCCCCACCGTTTTCAGGTGGTATACCAAGTCCGGCGTAATGGGTTTGGTCATGGTGCACCTAAGAGAGGCTGTCTGAGGCGTGACCGATTCTACCATGTGGGCTAGGCCAGGCGCCGATATATAATGGCCCGAGTTTACGAACATGAGCCGATTTCAAATGCGAATATCGGCCGGGTAAATTGAGGAGGGCTCCTGATGCAAAGAGATCTGATCGGCTACGGGAAAGAGGTACCCAAGATCGAATGGCCGGGCGGCGCGCGGATCGCGGTGTCCCTGGTCGTCAACTACGAGGAAGGATCGGAGTACTCGACCTTGGACGGCGACGATCATCACGAGACTAACGGGGAGGTGCCTTCGCCCGTGCCGGCCCAAGACCGTGACCTGAACAACGAGTCTTTCTTCGAATATGGTAGCCGGGTCGGCGTTTGGCGTCTCATGGACATGTTCCAGCGCCACGGAGTCAAGTCCACCTTCTTTTCCTGTGCTCTAGCATTGGAGCGAAATCCCGCGGTTGCCCGGGAGATCACCGCCCAGGGACACGAGGTGTGCGGGCACGGGTACCGGTGGGAAGAATATCACCTGAAAGACATCGACGCGGAGCGAGAGGCCATCGCCAAAACCGTGGCATCCCTGGAGCGCACCACAGGAGAACGCCCCGTGGGATGGTTCACCCGCTACGGCCCCAGCCTAAACACCAGAGACCTGGTGGCCGATGAAGGAGGGTTTATCTACGATAGCGCCGGCCTGAACGACGACCTGCCCTACTATGTTGAGACTCGGGGCAATCCCTGGCTGGTGGTCCCCTACAGCATGGAGACCAACGATGCCCGGTTCTGGCGGGGCGGTCTGGTCAGCGTCAGCGATTTTTACGAATACTTGAAGGAGACCTTTGATTGCCTGTATGAGGAGGGGGCGAACCACCCCAAGATGATGTCAGTTGGTCTGCATTGCCGAATCGCCGGGCGTCCCGCCCGATCGCGGGCGGTGGAAAAGTTCCTCCGTTACACCAAGAACTTTTCCGGCGTCTGGTTCGCCCGCCGCGACGAGATTGCCCGATGGTGGCTCGAACACTACCCACCAGGCAAACTCCAGGCATGACACCAAGACTAGAGGCGTCACCTATAGGCGCTGGTGAGGCCTCCGATCCGTGGCGCCGTTCCGTGTGGCGTCTTTGGGAGGAAAGACGGTACGGAACGAGCGCCTTGATTGCACGCCGTATTCGGTTCCAAACTGGCCCCGAAACGGCGCACTATCCTCAATCTTAACGAGGCCGAACTACTAGTGCCGGAGTCTCCAGTGACCTGATAATCATGTCAGCCACGCTGCCCAGCACCAGCCTTTTGATTCCTGAGCGGCCATGAGTGGAGATGGCCACCATCATACCGCTGGTATTTCCGGCAAATGCCACGATCTTGTCCCAAGGCAATCCGTGCAACACTTCGCTGCGGCATTTGATTCCCTTGGCCGTTAGCCTTGCTTCGACGGTACTCAGGTATTCTTTCGCCTCCTCCTCCAGAGACGCCTCGATGTCCGTGGTGTCAACTGGCACACTTTCGTAGGCTCCGTAAGCCCAGGGCACCATGCGCACCACTCGCAGCAAGACTACTTCCAGAGAAAGCAACTCGGCCAGCTTTTCCACGTGGGGAAGGATCGCCTCCGCCGTTTCCGAGCCGTCCAGCGGAACGGCCACGCTGCGGATGGACCCTCCCAAGTCACTGCCCTTGACGGTCTTGGGCCCCACCGCCAACACAGGCACGTTGGATGCCCGCACCACAGCGTCGGTGACGCTGCCCATCAGACCACGGCGCAATGCCGATTGACCGCGAGTGGACATTGCGATCAGATCGCATCCGTGTTCATCCGCGTAGGCCAATATCTCTTCTGCGGCATCTCCGGTGGCAGATGCTGTCATTGCCTTGACCCCCATCTCAGCCAGCATGTTGGCCGAACTGTCCAGGTACGCCTTCATCTGTGCGTCTGGCTTCTCGAGGGTCGCCAGTCCATTGCCCAAATCTCCCCAAGATGACTGGCTTCTACCGGCGTTTGGACCGGCGTCTGGACCCGAAGTGTCAACCGAAATCAGAACGACCTTGGCGTCGGATGCGCGGGCCAGTTTCACGACGTTGGGTAAGATCGTCTCGGCGGTTTTTGATCCATCCAGAGGAACGAGAATCTTCTCGTACATGTCGGCTACCTCCTTCCAGGTTGTACAACAACATGTTCTCTTATTTGGATGTTGCCCAATAGGGCCATATGTACCCCATAATCTTCCCCAATCGGCCAGCAACGCCGGGTATGGAGCCGCCGCAGGCGTAAATATAGGTCCAGATCGGAGCGGTACGGAAGAGGAAGACGCCGGGAACGCATAAGGAAGAAGCTAGGGAGGAGCTAGGGAGGAGGGAGCTAGGATCGAAGGGGTGAGCGCCGGAGTTTTGCTGTGCTCCGGCGTTCTCGGTTCTGATACGTGGCCTAGGTTAGTTCGCGGACTCCGCCAGCCAAAAGGTCTATCTCCTCTTCGGTGTTGAAGAAATGAAGAGAGGCCCGGATCGCCGCCGGGTAACCAACCTGGCGTACAACGAGCTTGTGATTCTCCCATAACCATTCAACCACCGAGTCCGGTTCTTGACCCGCAACGGCAAAGCTGACTAGGCCGGATGAGTCCCGCCGCTCGGAAGGCGACGTGACTGTGACGCCGGGAATCTCAGATAGTTTGGCCTTTGCCGATTCAGCCAGATCCAAGTTCCGCTGTTCGATATTCTTGATGCCAACTTCTTCGATGAACCTGGTTGCTTCTAAGAACGCCGCTTGCACTGGCACGCTGACTGAACCGCCGAGGAACTTCTCCATGGAGTCGGCCACCGGTTGGAAGTTGTGGGCATCTGCGGGGCGGGCGATGCCGCGGCCACCCGTGTGGGCCGGATGGATGCGCTCCAGATGTTCGCGGCGGATGAACAGCGCCCCGGAACCTTCGTAGCCCAACAACCATTTTTGGCCTGGGATGGAGTAGAAATCGAATCCGGAGCGGGCCATATCAAGTTCGATGTGGCCACCGGTCTGCGCCCCGTCTAGCATCAGCAAAATACCCTTGTCCTTGGTCAGTCGTCGAAGCTCTTCGGCAGGCATGCGCCGGCCCGTGGCGTACAGGATATGACTGATGAAGACCATCCGCGTTTTGGGTGTGAATGCGGCTTCGATCTTATTTACGATGGTCTCGCTGGAATCCTGAACATCGAGGTCAACCACCTTCACCGTCACTCCGTAGCGCTGCCCAACGAGCTGTGCGGGTGCAATCACGGAGCCATGCTCCATGTCGCAGATGATGATCTCGTCCCCTTGGTTCCAGTCGAGCCCGCTCAGAACGATGTTGAGGCCCTCCGTAGTGTTGCGGGTTACCAGCACCTCGTCCACGGTGGCGTTAAAGATTCGCGCTGCCGCCGCCCTGGCCTGCGCCTGAATCTCACGGCCGGCTTCCAGAACTTCGGGCATGATTGGACCCTGCTCCAGTTCTTGGTCTATACGGTCCTTCATGGCTTGGGCCACCCGTCGGGGAGGCGGTCCCGACCATCCGGTGTTCATGTAGGCCGTGTGCGCCAACACGGGTATCTGGCTTCGAATATCTGCAATGTCCAAGTTGAACGCTCCTTTTGTCTTCGCCCGCTTCGCCCGAAGATTCCCTGAATCCAGATCGGCCCGGACCAAAGCAGGCCCGGGCCGATACACAAACACTTGCTTGTGGGTAGTTACTTATCTGGGCGAGTAATCGGTCAAGCGCAGGATGGAATGCTTGGACACCCGCACCAAAGCCCCATTCTCTTCAGACGCGGCCCTGGCCGTCTGCCAAGCGGGGTCAGATTGAAATCCGGCCCAACCCTTTTCCCTGGCCCCCAGGTCGGGGTAGCCCAGCATGTAGACCAGACGGTTGCTGGTGCCAACGTCCTCGGTCCAGTAGGCCACGTTCTCGATGCCGTGCTTCTCGAACAGGCCCATGGTGTGCTGGGAGAACCGGTTGTGCAGGCTGGGCAGCTTACCGGGCATGGCCTCGTACACCCGCTTCTCATGCAGCGTGGTCTTGAAAGACGGCTTTGGAGAGTAGGGCGTCAAGCTCATGAACGAGTTGATCACTTGGGTCACCAACGGACCTTTGGCCTCGGTTTCGGCACGCACTTCGTGCCACGGCTTGTGGGCGCCGAACGCAGCCCACTTTTGCTCCCGGTCGGCCATACTGTCGAAGCTGAGGATGTAGGTCAACTGGTTGCTGGCGCCGATCTCATCGTTCCAGAAACCGACCATGCCGATGTTGAACTCTTCAAAAAAGCCGATGGTGTGGTTGGCAAAGCGGGCATTTATCGCCGGCAGTTTGCCAGGCACAGCCTTATAAATTCTAGATTCGTAGATCATGCTGCTACTCCTACCAACACTGGTTATTTTTTCCCAGGGTTATTTTTGGGGGTTACTTTTCTAGGTTACTTATTTCCGGGGGTTACTTCTTTTCGATGAACTCGAGTTGGACACCGTCGGGGCCTTCAAAGAAGACCACCCGGCGGTCGCCGGATACAGAAGTCTCCTCCAATATCTTGGCGCCGTTCGCTTTCAGGCTGTCGATCATGCCCTGAATGTCGTCGGCGTCGATGGCGATGTGTTCGATCCCATACTTCTGGTTCCTGGTTTGAGTCTCGATGTGCTTGGTGACATTTAGAGTCAGACCATGTAGGTCCAGGCGAACCCCGATGTCGCCGACGTCGGCAATCTTGGTAGCGCCCAGGGTGTCGATGTAGAACTGTGCGGTTTTCTGAGGGTCGGTAGTCTTCAGATGTACGTGGTTCAGGCTCAGAGCCATGGTGCGCCTCCATAAGTGATTAGAATGCAGAATCGTCGTGGCGTCCGCCGGATTAGAGGCAGAATAGCTCTCCCGCCAAGCCTAGTCAAGCTGGCTGAAAAGCCACAAGCCAGGGCAATCGCATCTGATTTGAGGCGAGATGGCAATGGTAGGATAAGAGTCATCTTAGGGGTGGG
>JAQBXL010000094.1 GCA_027624135.1 Chloroflexota bacterium | reverse complement strand
CCACCACTGCTTTCTCGCCCCAGAACCCCCCGAGAGGGGCCGCACCCACCGCAGGCGGTGGATCTGGGATGAGATAGAAGGTGTGACAAGGCATCCGCAACTGAAGTAATCTTGAACAGCATGTCTTCTAACATCGACTCCGGCATCGGCCCCGGCATGGACAATTCTCTAACTCGAAGCCCAAACTACAAGTATTGGGTCTTTGGCGCGTTGGCTATCGGCGTCTTTGCCTCGGTGGTAGACCATGGCAGCGTCAACGTGGCGTTGCCCACGATCGCCGGTCACTTCCAGACCGACCTGCCGACCATCCAGTGGGTGGTCATCATCTACGCCCTAACCATCGCCGCGCTGCTTCTGCCCATGGGCCGGCTCTCAGACCTGATTGGACGCAAGCAGGTCTACATCGCCGGGATGGTGGTTCTGGCGGCTGGGGCAGTATTATCTGGATTATCGCCTTCATTGGAGATGCTGTTTCCCTCCCGTGTTCTGCAGGGTGTCGGGGCCGCCATGACCCAAGGAACCGGCATGGCCATCATGACCTCGGTTTTCCCAGCCAACGAAAAGGGCCGGGCTATTGGCCTGTTCATGACCATGGTGGGCGTAGGAGCTGTTGCCGGACCGGCGCTCGGTGGCGTGGTGGTTGACGCCTTTGGTTGGCGGGTAGTGTTCTTCCTGACACTGCCATTGGAGGTCATCGGAGTGGCCGCTACCGCCTGGGTGATGCACGGCTGGGCGGAGGTTCGAGAATCCAGTGGCGCCAGTTTCGACTGGTTGGGAGCGGCGCTATCCACCGGAGTCTTGGTGGCATTACTGATGGCGATGACCACGGGCAACAAGGCCGGTTGGTTATCGCCTCCGATCGTGCTCACCTTCGGTGGCGCTGCCGTGATGCTGGGTGGCTTCATATGGTGGGAACTGCGGTGCAGCGCTCCGATGCTCGACCTGAGACTGTTCAAGGGCCAGACGTTTTCTCTGGGTGTGTCGGCCGCCTTTCTGACTTTCTTGGGCTCGTCGGCGGTATTGTTCCTGATGCCCTTTTATCTACAGAGTGTCTTAGGCTACAGCGCCAAGACGGCGGGCTTTGTCGTCGTGCCCGGCGCACTCTGCATGGCTGTTCTGGGGTCGGTGAGTGGAGTGCTGTCCGACCGGTTCGGCTGGCGTATTTTCACCGTCGGCGGCCTGGCGTCATCCGCCACAGGGCTATTTATTCTGTCGCGGGTCACGGAAACATCGTCTTTATGGATGGTGGTGCCGGCCTTGATGCTGATGAACAGCGGCATGGGCATCTTCTATTCGCCCAACTCCAGCTCCGTGATGAACGCCGTCGGCCAAGCCAAGTACGGTGTTGTGTCGGGATTCTTAAACCTGGTGCGGAATGCGGCCAACGTCACCAGCATCGCGGTGGCGACAATCATCGTCACCACCACCATGGGTTCTCTGGGTTATGAACCAAGCCTGGAAGCGGTTCGTGGCGACGCCGAAGGGGTGGGGCACGCCTTCACGGTGGGTTTGCGTTACTCGTTCATGGCTATGATGGGGATAATACTTGCCTCGATGACCATCTCCGCTCTCCAAAAGGGGCGTGTCAATCAGTTGGAGCCAGCAGAGGCCAGCACTCTGGAAGAGTCCCAAGCCGAAGCTTGACCTAATCCTCCACCAGAGTCCGTGTCACATCCACCGTGGCGTAGGACCAGGCGATCTTGAAGGGGGTGCTACCGGTGTTGATCAGCCGGTGGTGGGTGCCCGGGGTGATGAAGGCAGCATCATATTGGCGCACGGGGTTCTCCTGGCCGTTGATCATCAGAATGCCCTCGCCTTCAATGACGATCACCGACTCTTCAGCATTGTGGTAGTGGGTGGTGTTTGAGGTTCCAGACTCGAAGGTGGTGATTCCGCTGGAAATCTCCGTCGCCCCAACCTCTTTCGTTACGCTGCTGGCAACGGTCACTCCAGGAGCACGCTCCAAACTACTGACTTCTTCTCTTTTGATCACGCGCGGTTCAGGCATATTGGACTCCTTCTTAATCTCAAGCGCGACAAACTCGGCTATTCCTGGGAGAGGAACTCCCGCACCGTGGCGCTGGTGGGTTCTAGGTCGGCCATGTTGTAAAGAATGATGGCGTTGCGGACCGAGTCAGCCTGGAAGAACCGCTCATAGAGTATCTGCCGTGCGCCGAAGGCGCTGCAGCTTACATCCCAGGCCAGCCGGAACAGCTTTACGCGGTCTCTAGCCGAGGCGGTTTCAGTCTCTAGGTAGCGATTGAGGTCCTCGGCCAAAGGGCCTTCCATGTCGGCCTCGGTGGGCAGGGCCATCAGGCTGCTGGAACCCAGCAGGTGCAGTATCTCGCCCATGCGCGGGTACATGCGAATGAACATGTTGCGGGCCACCTGCAGCGGCAACTCGGCGGGACACATGACGCCCCATTCGTCAATCTTGGCATCCACCTCCGCCGCGCGCAGGCAAGACCGGGTGACCTCCAGGTTTTCGATGATCTCAGCGATCATGCCTTGCACCTGGGGCTGCGTGTTCGATCCTAGGGTCTGGGTCATCAGATTGGCCAACCCCAACACGAACTCGCACTTGGCCACGTTCTTAGTCACCACCTGGTGTCCGGAGTGACAGTGCCGGTGGGTCGCCAACTGCATGTTGTTGCAGAGCGCGACGTCGCCCAAGAGGAATACTCGCTCCCAAGGCACGAGTACGTTATCGAAGAAGGCCACGGCATCCATCTCCTCGAAGCGGGACGCCAACGGATGGTCGAAATGGGTGCGCTCGCTGTCGAAGCTCTCCCGGCATTGGAACTTGAGCCCAGGCGTGTTGCAGGGGATGGCGAAGGCAAAGGACGTGGGGCTGGGCGCGTCGCCCGGCAGCATATGGGACGTGGTGGGGTACAGGGCAATCTCTTCGGAGAGAGGGGCCAAGGTGGCGAGCACACGTGCGCCATGGACGATGATTCCGGCGTCGGTCTCTTTGACCACCGATAGCGCCACATCGGTCCGGTCTTCCAGCGGAGTGGCGCCGGCGGCCCGGTTGCGCTGCAGGTTCAGCAGGGTGTGGGTCAATACAAGGTCGTTCTCACGAACGTGCTCGTAGTAATTCTCAATGTTCTTTTTGAACTCAGGCCGGTTCTGGGCGAAATAATCACTAGCGGCGGCCATGGCCATCATGTTCACGTTCATGAAGTCAGGGCTGCGGCCCATCATCCCGCAGTTGGCCTTGGCCCAATGGTGCATCATCACCCTGCGCCGTTCCAGGTCCTCAATGGTCCGGGGGGTGATGAACGACAGTCCCACCCGGTCTCCGGTGGTGGGCGATTCATAGGTCATCTCATCCCGCAACTTGGCGTCGTGTTGCATATCTAGCAGGATGGCGATGGTCTGCACGCCGTTCCGAAGCCCCGGATGGTTGGTGATGTCCTCGACCTTCTTGCCGTTCAGATAGACTTCGGGAGGGTTCTCCTTCAGTGCCTTTATGTATTCAGCTCCAGTCCTGGCTGGCATCGTCCTACCTCCGTGCTCAAAGCTGTTAACCAAGATCGGTCATCAATAGGGCGGCGATTATGAATATTGGACGGTGAGATATTAACATGCTCCGCGCTCGTTGCCCCGAGTTCGTTGCTCCGCGCTCGTTGCTTCAAGGACATAAAGGGGGTAGTATGCGCCTGCCCAAGCGTGGCAATAAGATAACGGAGTATGAATCATGTACGTTGTAATCGTGCCCATTCAGATCATGGAAGGGCACAGAGATGAGTTCCTAGAGGCGCTGATGGTGGATGCTAAGGGGGCCAATAATGACGAGCCGGGCTGCCTGCGGTTCGACGCAGTCCAGGACGCCGACGACGATCACCGCATCTGGCTTTACGAGGTCTACAAGGACGAGGCGGCCTTCCAGGCCCACCTGGCAGCGCCCCACTTCGCCGTGTTCAAGGAAGCGGCCGACAAGTGGCGCGTGGAGGGCATCCAAGGGTCTGCCAGGGGCAGCAAGAACCTTTGGCCTACAGACGCGGAGTGGCGCTAGATGGCTATTTCTCTCGGTGCTGCCGATGCGAAATACATGTTGATGTGGGTGTGCCTCAATGGCTAAGAAGATTCTTCAGAGCGCCAAAGTAGCCGCGCCAGGAGGGATCATGTCCCAGGGAGTGGCGGTGCCCGCCGGAAAGATGATTTTCGTCTCTGGTCAGGTCGCAAGGGACTTGGACGGCAGCGTTGCCGGTGTGGGAGACATCACTATCCAGACGCGGAAGGTGCTGCAGAACATGCAAGCGGTGTTGGCTGAGTCGGGGGCGACTCTGGAAGATGTGGTTAAAGTCACGGTGTTCGTCACGAACCTGGAACAGCACTTCGCCGCGATCCATCGGGTGCGGGGCGAGTTTTTCAAGAGCGATTACCCGGCGAGCACGATGGTTGAAGTGAGATCCCTGGTCCACGAAGACATGCTGATCGAGATTGAGGCTATCGCGGTGACACACTAAGGACTCCCAGCTATCAGAAATCAGCTTTCAGCAAATTAAAAGGGCGTCCCGAATACTGGGGACGCCCTTTTTGAGTCCTAGCTTTTCCAGGTTTCCAGGTTTGGTTGCTAGCTCTTGGCTGCTACTCCGTCGGGTTGGAGGTCTTTCTCCCAGGGGCCAGGGAAGGCGGTCAAGGGCCGGTCGCCGTGCATGAAGAGTTTTTCCTGACGGTGCCATTCGTTCCGCGGAGTCTCGTAGTAGCACTCGATGCCATTGCCGTCGGGGTCTTCAAAGTAGATACCCAGCGAGAGACCGTGGTTGGAAACCCGCTTGATCTCCACACCCTTTTCGTTCAGGTTGTTGTAGAAGTCCGCCAAGTTGTCCAGGCTGTCCATGCGCCAGGCCATATGGTTCAAGCCCACTTGACCCTTGTGGGGGCCTTCGGCGTCGGCGCCAACTTCCATCAGCGCGATCTCGTGGGACTCGTCCAGGTTGGCAGACATGAATGCAGCGCGTCCAGCTAGGAAGTCGTAGGTGTGCAGACCCAGGACGTCCTCGTACCACTGGCGAGAAGCCTCGGCGTTCCGAACATAAATGTTCACATGACCCAGGTGACTTGGTGTGTAACCCATAGTTCATCTCCAATTATTGAGTCGGCTTACGTCGGCAAAATTACCACAGTTGACCGAACCTGTGCAACCGGCACTGCCGGGTTTTCATGGGTACGGGCAGATGGGATCGACATCTTATAATCTACTGTGCACGGTCAGATCATAGCGGTTCCCCAGGCTAGACCAGGTAAATCTCGTGTCTAAGCAGGAACGCGGGTGATACAATATTTCCGCCGGGGCAACCGCCTTGGTTCCCCTCAGACCATGGGCCGTTAGCTCAGTTGGCAGAGCACCGGACTTTTAATCCGGGTGTCGTGGGTTCGACCCCCACACGGCCCACCAGATTTAGGCACAAAATTAGGCCCTCGGAGTAACCCGAGGGCCTTTGTTAATTGAATTTGCCGACATTTTGCCGACATGCTATTTCAGGCGCGGTATTTTCAGGCTCGCCGCGCCCGTCCCATTGCCGAAGCAAAGTCCTTGGCAGCTTGCTCCTGGAGACCCGGTACAACGTGGGAATATGTGTCCATAGTCACGGCAAACGAGGAATGCCCTAGTCGTTCTTGGACGATTTTGGGGTTGGTGCCCTGTTGGAGCAGCATAGTAGCGTGAAAGTGCCGCAAATCATGTAACCGGACTCCCTGAAGCCCTGCCCTTTTAACCAACTTCTCAAAGTTACGGGTCAATACTGAAGGGTCCAACGGCCCACCCTGTGGACCAGGGAATACTAAGCCCTGATCTATGTATGCGCCTTCCATCTCTACCTGACGGAGCAGCTGATTCCCTCGATGTTCTCTAAGTAGATCGATTGTGCTGGAGTCGAGTGCGATAGCCCGGCGGCTCTTCGCCGACTTAGGCGGCTCGAATTCTAAACCCTTACCTTTGAGCCGTTGTAGGGATTGAACAATTGACGCCGCCCCATTCTCCAGGTCGATATCGCTCCATCTCAGTCCGAGTGCCTCACCGCGCCGACATCCAGTGAATGCCATGAAATGCAATGCGGTCCTATAAGGCGTTTCATCGGCTAGACCGAGAATCCGCCAGACGCTTTCCGCGTCGGGTGGGTTAATCTCCGGTCGGCGCGAGCGTGGGGGGTCTATACCCTCAGCCACGTTTCTGAAAGTAAGGCCCCATCTCATCGCGTGTTTTAATGCTTCCCGCAAGACTGCATGTACGTGTTGTACGCTCCGGGCTGATTTGCCGCTTTCCAGAAGGCGGGCCTCCATAGATTGGATGTCTGCCGGTGCGAGCTTAGACAATTGGACGTGCCCTAGCACTGGGACTATGTGAAGCCGTATATCGCTCTCATAGCGTTCGGCTGTCCTGGGTCTGGTGTTAGGACGCACATAATCTTCCAACCAACGTCGAAGAAAACCCGTCAAGTCGATTTTCCCCACGTCCACTGGCAAGCCCTTGTCCAAAGAGGCCAATATTTCCCGGAGCTTTTGTTGGGCCAACACCTTGGTCCCCTTCACGGCTACGAACTTACGCAGCCGCTTACCAGAGGCATCCTTCCCGAGGTCGATTGTCAGTTCCCAGCTGTCTTTGCTACGTCTTCGTATCGAGCCGTTCATCTTTGTTGCCTCCCTTTCTTACGCCAATAGGTTCGGCGAGCGTTTGCTGCTGACCTGCAATAACTATCGTGGTAGGTTTGGTTACTCCTAGCCGCCTGGAACAAAACTCCACAGCCGTCGCAATTCTGAATCGTAGAACGGTCCAATATGGCTTGGTACAGTTGCATCCACATGACACTCATGAGGGTCATGTAGTCGAATGCAGGCACCCACCAACCTACCCCTGCGTTGTGGGCCAGTACCGGGTAAATTTCTTGAAGGGCTCCGGGGTATTTATTCATGAGATTGTGTAGGAAAGCCCATATCACCGCCCTGTCGTTGAAATCCCGTGACGGGGGTGCCCATGGTTTCGGGTCATCATATGTATCGTCCATTTCATCCATTAACTCGCATCCTTCAGTTCCCTCGGGTCCGCCGAGGAAAGCAGCGAGTGCCGGCTGGTAGCGTGACCAGTCTTGCGTAACCGCTCTAAATAAATTTCGGGTTGAAAAGGTTCCGCAAGGTTCCGCAAAACCAGCCGGTATCTCTGGGATTTCGTATGCGAGTCCTCTTGCGCCCCTTCGCTCCGATATTTTCCAACGACCCTGTCACGCATCTTTGCCATCGCTGTACCGAACCTTGTCCTCGCGCCGTGTTCGGTACGTGCGCCCCAAATGTGCAGCAATTGCCGATGCTGTTTGGCCAGTCCAAACAGAAGGTCGACCCCGACAGGCCGGTCCTGGAATTCTTGCCACCAGATCTCGAAAAACTCTGACCAATTGGCGGTCTCCTTATTCGCCGCTGCGTACACTCTGTCCAAATTGCCTAGAAACCCCGAAATTCCGGCGACCTCCAAGATACCGCCAATCACTTCAGACCAGCGTTCGTAGCTCCCCAGGATTCGCTTTGATTTAGGCATTCCCTGTGCTATCCAAGCTTGTATCAAGGTAAGTGTCGCCCATTGCAGGTCAACTTGATGTTCCTTCGCCCAGTTGCGTAGGTCTGGGTGTCTGAATCCTTTGAGTTCCCAGGGTTTCTCAACGCCAGTATCAAGCCGAATGGGCACCGTTCTCCTAGCTACCTCTAGCGAAAGGCTAGGATTGTTCGCGGTTGCCAGCCAAGTGCAATGGACTGGGATAGCTGCTATGCGAGAATAGCCCAACACCCGGTCCTCCCATATCTCGGAGGTCAATGCAGCCGACAGCGCCGCTGAATCCAATCCGAACCTGATATTGTCAATCAGAATAAATTGAGGCGCCAGTAGTAACTTGGCTGTGATCCGCTTCCGCCACTCCTCCTCACTGCCGCCTTCAGTCATCACCGATGGACCACGGCCGATCGACGGAATAGATACAACTGTCACCAATAGACCCTTGGCGCTTCCGGGAGTAGGAGATTCCACTAAATGCATTGGTGTAAACCCGTTGATCATTGGCCGAACAAACGGTAGCAACAGAGCGCCGACAGCGTGGGCACGGTCTGCATCACCCACGAAACTGAAATCGCCAAGAAGATCACAAAGAATGATGGTCCGGGCTTTATCGATTTCGGCGAGTGTGGGAATCTCGGAAATTGCAGGGAGCGTCTGGCCTTCCGGAAGATCGAGGAAGAGGTGAGTCTCAGGTTGATAACCAGTATCGGTAGAAAGCCGCCCTGATGCATCGAATACTGGCGCTTCAACGATTCCCGATAAGATTGGAAGGGGGATATCCTTCGCGGACATCATGTCGGCGACAACGTCCTTTGGCGGTCGAGCAGGCTTGGGGCCGTCTTTGGTCTCCGACATGAAGTCAGCTCGCCGGTCGAGAATTCCTAGGAAGGCAGCCCTATCCAGTGTGCGGATCTCAGGTTGCCCTTTATCGTCCCGCGACATATCAACCAGAAGATGACCTCTTTGAAATAATCTTGGCGGTTGATTACTAGACTCGATTACCTGCCACGCTTCGGCGCTTATCTCACGCATGAACCGGTTGCTAATTCCAATGATCGGCAGCGAGTGTTTGACATCGGATTCGGCCTCTGTAGACTCTCCAGCTGCATCTGCGGCGCTGCGCAGCTCTCCGAGCAGTTGCTGTAGAAGAATCTTTGTCGCGTCAACCAGGACCCCGGCGCCGGCCATTTTCTTGATCAGCTCATCCCCGGCGTTTCGACTGTAGTTCCCTGCGTGCTCGATGCCGAGGGGTTCACCTTCGTCGGTCAGCACTACTATCGTGCCGACCAATTCAGCATGTCCTTGAATCTTAAAATCCTGTGCTTTTAGCTTCAACTCACGACACCTCAATTGTTGGCAGAATGACTCGACCCTTGGAGCGATTGTGGGAACCACTCGCAATGCCGTAACGTCGGTAGATCCCCCGGATGTGCATCTCCACCTCTGTGTCCGGGAGCGATGGACTAAAGTGATCACGCGCCCACGGGACCACCAGTAGAACCGCCACATCTTCTGCCAAACCCCTACTTCGTAGGTGCCCAATGACGCTGGCCAGAGTGGGTCGACGGCTCCCCGTGGTATGAGCTGTTGAAAGCAACTCCCGAAGACCGGTCTTAAGACTTGGCAAGGTAGAATTGTCCTGGCTATTCGGAGTGAGCCTGGAACATACGGAGGAAAGTTCTTCAATTGGAAATGTGTCGACGTTCTCCAGCCATATTAAGAGCGGAATCGGCTGATGAGTATCCGGATGTAGAATCATCCGCTTACCATCCGGGTTGTCCCCGCCGAAATATGGAAGGTTCAGATAATTCCCCCAAGGTGTGTCCTTAGTCAGCTGGTCCTGCTTTGGGAAGATCTCCGTGGTCTGCGGCAGGCCAGCCGGGAGCAAAGCGGATTTCAGTATCCAACGAACACTCGTTGCAGGAGTCCAATCGGAGAACAGAAGCAGGACGTGGAATCCCTTTCCCTTGCTGCGCTCCAAGTAAACGCCCTTGTTAATCCCGAATGACGCCAGGACCTCGACCACCGCAATTGCAATATCGATCTCGTTCTTGTCGATATCGACGGCGCACCAGCGGATGTTGCCATCCAATCTGAGCGGGTAGATCCCCAGAGACGTTTTCCCAGAAAGATGTCCGAAGTAGTAGGCCTCTGGCACTTGCTCTTTGATTGCTTCCCCATGCAAGGCACCCCATACATCGGATCTCCCGAGAAAAAGGGAAGCGAAACGCTGGACTGCTTCTTTACTCGTGAGTTGCATCATCTTCCGCCCGGTGATTTTCGCGACCAGGTTGTTCATCAAATTGAAGCTGTACATCTGCCAAGATCAGCCGCCAAAGCGCATCCCAAGCCGCAGTCCTCGGGCCAGATAACCAATTGGTTTGGACCTCAGGCCCGAGAATCTTAGGTCGGTTAATATCTGATTTCGATTTACACAAAAAAAGCTCCCCGCACCTCCTTCCCAGAGATGCCGGGAGCCTCTGCGCCGCCCCAAGCGAGTGTTACCTAGATTTTGATTACCGGCTAAAGTTCAGGTTTGAACGTTATCTCCAACTTCCCTTTATCCCACCGCCATGAAATGTGGCCTCGATGCGCTTGGGCCACCACTGCGTCATTGGCCCTCAACTTGTCAACCACTGCTGCTATCACCACTTCGGTTTTCCCGTTAGCGTTTAGAGGTTCTAACTGCAAATTAACCGTCCCGCTTCATCATGCACAACTCCACCTCACACGAGGACCGTTAGTCCAGTCGGATATCCATTTGAGGGTTCGCAAATAACCGAGTCTTTCCATCTTGTTGAACCAAGCTATAATTACCCCTCTTCTCCAGGTAACCTATAAGTGCCGATGGATTCGCACCTATAAACTCACCAGCCTTATACAACAAATATAGGCCCGTTCCACCGAGGTCACCGCCGCGCGCAACCATGCGTAAGAATTCCTGGAACTCTTCGCATCTCTCAAGGTCAGAATAGGCGATAGCGGCAGCGATACCAGCGTTCTCCGCCATGAATTCATTTCCGAGATTTGATGGTCCTTCGATAGCGTGGGGCCTGCAAACTATCAGATTTGGAGCGCTTTGCTCCAACCCAGGGAACGCCAACTGGCTGATACCAGGCGCCTTCGGGCCAATGGCCAAGTCATGGGCCACGTGAAAACTCTCATGCCACCTGGTGATGTAGGCAATTCCAGCGGCGTCCTTCACCCCTGGTATTTTTGCAATCCGGTTGTTGATGGTGATTTCGGGCGAACCGTTTACCATCTCGGTTTGCCCATAAGTATCTAAGGGCAGTACTCCTTCGAGTAATCTCGCGCCCTGAACCTCTTCTATGACGTCATCCACAATGTCTTTCAGGAGAGGACGCTCGTGGAGGCCGAAAGTCGTCATGTATTCCGCCAATAGTAGTTCCCGGTGCTGAACACCCAAGGCCCACGCTTCGCGCCGTTTGTTTTCTATGAAATGCGGCGAATATGTCATTAGCCACCGTCTCCGGTTTTGGCAGTCAAGAACCCGATGATTGCGTTTCGATCCACCTGATCCATACTGGCCAATCTCTGAAGCACCGAAAAAATCCCATCCACATCTTCATCGGAAAGCTGATAGGCCGCCGTCAAGGCCGATCGGAGGTCCGGGTCGATATCTTCAATCAAGTCTGCGGCGAAAGTCGGATCGTCTCTCTCCTTACCGGCAAGTCTGCGGTGAGGAGCAGTGCCGCCGCCAACACGTCGAAGGAGCCTTTCGAGAATTTCATTGGGTATATCACCACCTAGGGCATTGGCCAGCTTCACCACAGTGTCCGCAGTTGGGATGGCGCTGTCGGTCTCGATCCTGCTGATGCGAGAAGCAGACAGTCCTACCGACTCCGCGAGGACTTGAAGCGACCACCGCTTTTGGCGTCGAAGTGACCTGACGTACTGTCCGAGGCTGGATTTGCTTTCCACAGATCAAATATATTAGATAGATTGCGCGGAGCGCAAGGTATCTTTGCGCCAACAGCAAAACGGCGAG
>JAQBXL010000093.1 GCA_027624135.1 Chloroflexota bacterium | reverse complement strand
GGTGATTGACGACCCGGACGTTACCGTCACCGCAGCACACAAGGGCAAGTTTCATCAGACCCTGCTGGATAACCACATACCAGTTCCAGAGACGATTGTCGTGGAGCGTGGGGGACTGGATACATTCAAGATCACCGACGAGATTAAAGGCAAAGTGGGGGTTCCCTTTGTGGTCAAACCCTCCTGGGGAGACTCCGGCGTGGGAGTGATTGTCGACGCGACTTCGGAATCAGACCTGCACAAGTCGGCGGAAATGGCCCCCAACTCCGACTCCTTCCTGGTTCAGCAGCGGCTAGTACCCAAAGAGTTGGGCAACCACGTGGGTTGGTTCCGCATGTACCACGTTTGTCGGGAAGTGATTCCCTGCTGGTGGGACCCAGTCACCCACGAATACAGGCTGGTAACACCGGGAGAAATCAGACGCTATCATCTGTCCCCGCTGCGGCGCATTATGCGCGGCATCGCTCGGGCCTCCAAGATGAAGAAGTTTACCTCGGAGATCTGCTTGCATCAGGACGGCAAGTTTTACGCCATCGACTACGTCAACGCCGACCCGGACATGAACCCCCGGTCTTTCTATGCCAACGGGGTGCCCGACGAGGTGGTCCGTCATGTCGTTTGGCTGCTGTTCTACGAGGCCATGCACATTGTAAAACGGGGACACGGGTTCTTCGATGATGACCTGGACGAATCACAAGCTGACGCCGACTGGCTGGAACGGCGACGCCGCGAGCAACGAGCCGCTAAGGTTTAAACTCTAATTCAATCTAACGGTTAAAGAGATACGTGCTAATACCCATTCTAATTGGCCTGGCGGGGCTGGCGTTGCTGGTCCTGCTGGCTATACTTGGGGCAGCCGCTTGGGTAGCCCATAAAATGACCGTGCAAGAGCGGATTCCCGTGTCGGGACATCCGTCTCGACTGGACATGGAATGGGAGGACGTTACCTTCCATAGCTGGGGTGACCAGGTGTTGCTGAGCGGTTGGTATTTGCCAGCGCCGGATGACAACCGGTGCATTATTCTGTTACAGGGCATGAACCAACACCAAAACGACCCTCAGTCCCAGGCCCTGGCTTTGGGCAATGATCTGGTCAATGAGGGTTTCAGCGTGTTGCTGTTCGACTTTCGGGCTCGCGGGCAATCAGCGGGAATTCGCAGTACCGGCGGAGACCGAGAACAATGGGACGTCTTCGGCGCCATCGAATACATCGAGAGCCGGGGCATTCCCGTGGAGCGCATCGGGCTCTTGGGGTTTTCTCTGGGCGCCGGGGTGGCGATTCTGGTAGCGGCCCAGGAGCCGCGCATACCCGCGGTGGTCAGCGACAGCGGGTTCCTGGACAACAAAGTCGACCCGAACCATCTGTTCATTGGGCCCATTGGTCTGCCCTGGTGGATCTCCACCTTCGTCGTATTGGCCGGACGGGTCCTCTTTCGCGCCAACTTTGGCAATATAAGACCGTCCCGAGTGGTGGAACAGATGGACCAGCCGATATTGTTTATTCATGGCGAGGACGATCCAGTAATCTCATCGGAAGAAACTATGGAGATGCACGCCATATCCAACAACGAACACGACCGGGTCTGGATTGTGCCCGGAGCGGAGCACATTGACGTCTACCGCAAGAACTCCGACGCCTACGTCCGCCGGGTCTCACGGTTTTTCCAGAGGCACATGCAATAACGCAAATTTAGCTGTAATTCAGATAGATCAAGTTTCTGGGTTCTGCCCAATGGGAGTCGTTACTCGGAATAACCCCAGAGGAGCCCCTGCGCCAGGTATTCGATGCTTTCGGCTTCGACCGGTGCATGTGGGCCACCGACTGGACCCGGGCAGTGGCGTTGTTGAATTACCAGCAAGGCGTCGAGGCGTTCCGAGTCACCGACCAACTCTCAAACTCAGGGCGTTCCACACTGATGGGCAGTAGCCTCAAGAAGATTTACAAATGGTCGCCTGCCCCGCGTGGGTAGATCGGCAATCGATATCTCTAAAACCTACGACCAGTACAATGAATTCCGCGACGCAAAATTGTGGGTGGCGCGCGCTCAACTCACCACGAGCGGGCAGACAACCCTCACCACGAGCGAGTTCATTCCCGCTCGTGGCGGGCTAGTCGAACCACTGTTTCCGCCACGTAGTTTTTGTTATGTAAAGTTACTTGTTGGAGACCAGCTACTATAGAGTCAGCTCCAAAATGTAAAGACCGCCCTTCAGCCGATCCACCACATACATGATGCCGTTCTCGTCCACGTAGACATCGTTGATGCCGTTGGAGGGAGCGCCGTCGGGGATTTCCGGCACAAAGTAGGCGACTTCTTCCGGCTGGAAGGGGTTGCTGATGTCATGAACCCGGACTCCGGCGTTGAAGTAGGTGCCAAACACCAGCGTGTCCGACTGGAAGCAGGTCGGGCCGGGCTGGTTTTCATACACATTGTGCGCGCCAAACCGTCCGGGTCGATTGAAAAAATCGTTGGTGTCTGGCATTGGTAGGGTACTGATTATCACCGGGTTCTTTTCATCTCTAATGTCCATTAACCAGACCAGCTTGGGGTAATCCTCACCATTTTGCCGCACCGCTTCCTGGGTCACGACCATCAAGTCACGGCTAAAGAGAGGCAGCACCGTGTGGGTGAAACCCGGGAACGGCGGCGCATAGTTGATGTGACTAATCATTGACGGATTAGAGATATCGGATATGTCTACGATAGCCACCCCGGAATCCATATAAGCGCAGTAAGCCCGGTCGGGACGTTGGGGGTACACATTGGCGTTGTGCAGGCGGTGCCCGGCGTCAAATTGGGGATGCCGCTGCATTGGGGCTGCGCTGTCGCCTTCCTTGGTGCCGGGGAACCACCACCGTCCGGCCTCCTTGGGATTGGTGGGGTCTTTGACGTCTACGATCATGTAGAACTGGTCGTCTTTCTGGTTGCGCGGCTGAAAGTCGGACGCTCCGGTGGACAGGTGGGCGTAGTCACCATCGACCCACCACAAGCAGTGGCAACCCCGGGAGTAAGGGCCGGAAGTGTCAAGGAAACCAATGCGCTTTGGTTCCTCCACGTTACTGATGTCATAAACCCCCATACCGGTGCCCGGCTGTCCCGGGTCTTTGGACTGATAAGCGACCAGCATGACGTCGTCCACTATTGACAGGGAGTTGGACCGCAGGTGGTCGTATGCCAAATCGGTCTGCACCATCAGCTTGGGGTTGGCAATGTCGGTCACGTCAACGCTGGTGATGTCCTTGGGCGCGCTCTCGTGGGCCAGATAGAGGATGCGTCGGCCATCTTTGGTCTGTTGGAGATGAATACCCTCCCCAATGTTGCCAAAGCCATTGAGATCGTGGTGCGAAATCAAGCGCATATTCTTTATTTCTTGAGTTTGAGTCGTCATGGTGCCCCCATTGCAAATTTGCTGTAGTCTAACACGCCTACCAGATATAGTTTAATGGCCTCCCGAGAATTCTCGCGGGAGGCCATTCCATGATCTAACCAACGTAGAGAACCGGAGTACCTTATTGAGCAGCTTTAAGCAGGTTCCAGTGACTGGTCTTGGAGGCGGAGGTTCCCGGATAGGTCCAACTCTCGATCACCTCCGGGTTCACGGTAACCTCCAGATCAAACCAGAACAAAGGCACATCCGGGAAATTGTAGAACCGCTCGTCGCCAACTTCCCGTACCAACTCGTCAATCACCGCAACGTCGGTGGTCTCGGAGATTTTAGCCCAGTTTTCGTTAATCAGGTCAGTCTCCCAGTAGCGTGAGGTGCCTGCGGGGTATTGCATACCCCGCACCCGGTCTACCAGGGAGCGCATGGTGATAACGTTGCCCCAACCGCCTTCCTTGATCATGTCGTTTTTGGCCCGGTAGGCGGCCTGGACAGTGCCCCATTCACTGTCGACAATCTTGACGTTGATGCCGATAGGTTCCCAGTAGTTAATCAGGGCCTCCACCATCACCGCAGTCTCGGGCTCGTCGGAGGAGACGTAGTTCCAGATGGTGAAGTCCATGGGGTTTTCCGGCCCAAACCCGGCTTGCCTCATCAAATCGGTAGCTGCGTCCGGGTCGAACCCATACAGCTCTTCCCAGTCCGCCACCCATTTGGGATTCCAGCCTTCCAGGGAAGGGTGGTAAGCGGTATTATACATCGGTGCGCCACTGCCACGCAGCACAAAATCGGTCATTTCCTGCCGGTTAACCGCCTTGTTCATGGCCTGGCGGATCAGTTTACCTCGAACCGGATCGGCCCAAGGTATTTCTGGGTCATAGGCCGGGTCTCCAGTGGAGTAATACAGGCCAGACAGGAACAAAGTCAGGTAGTTGGTGGGTACCTGGGCGCTGATGTTCTTCATGCCCTGTTTGATTGCCTCAAACTGAAGCTCGCGGGAGAGGGAGGCGATGTGTATCTCGCCGGCCAGCAAAGCCGCCAGTCGGGTGGCTTCCTCGCGCATCCAGCGGATTTCAACTTCCTTGAAGTCGGGGCGCTCACCTCGCCAGTGGTCGCCCTCTACGCGCTCAAACCAGATGCTCTGCCCAACCTCGCGGCCTCCGTACTGGTAAGGGCCAGTACCATAGGGTTTCTCGTCGATAGACTCGAACCCTTCGTCCAACTGCCGCTGGCTCACGATCAAGACTTCACCGCCGCCGAAGCCTCGGGACATCATGTCGGGCATCAGCAATGTTGAACCGTTCATATGGTAGGTAATCGTGTGATCATCCACGACCTCTATTTCTTTCAGGGACGTCGCAAAGTAGCTGGCAGCCCCGGTACCGGCGTCTTCTTCCAAGTGCAACTCGGTTGAAACCTTGACGTCCTGGGCAGTCACCTCGCCGTAGCCGCCGTGGAAAGGCACACCCTCTACCAGGTTGAAAGTCCAAGCGCTGGCGTCTTCGTTCATCTCCCAGCTTTCCGCAACGCGGGGGATTCGATAGTTGTTGGTCGCTTCCAGGTCAACCAGGGTCTCGGCCCAGGGATCATACTGGTAGTAGGAAGGCCGTGATACCGTCCACCAGCGGTTGGTTTCCACCAGCTCCCCAAGGCCATAGATCACCCGGTCAACCTTGGTCACCACAGCTTCAGACGGGGCCACGGGAACGGCCGTTGGGGTAACTGCCACGTTCTGAATAATCTCTTTAGGCACTACTACCGCCGGAACCAGCGTATCCGCCGGTGCGTTGGCTGGCGTCGTATTGGCTGGTTGGGCAGGAGCGGCGGTGCCACAAGCCACCACGGTCATCAGCGCCAACATCAAACCGATGGCAAATAAAGAATTGGGATTCTTGAATATACGGTGCATCATGGTTCTTGACCTCCAGATATTGCTTGGCCATGCCCCTCAGGGTTTCGGCTGGCGAGTCGGTATCAGCACATCACTCTACGAATTATAGTTATAATTTCTCTTATTATCTCCTCAAAACCCTATATATTAACGTATTTCGCATTATAGGCATGCATGTATTCGCGCCGTTATGCGCAATGCTAAATTTCAGCGTATGATATACCGCAAACATTAGTTCTGTCAATCGTCCTGTTACTCCCCAGGGTCATTCGGTTCTCAGCCGACTCGTTTGCGCGACGTTGATTGAGTAGCCGGAGGCGTATCGAAATCAACTCCCGGAAAGGTCTCGATAGGTCGCTTCGCTCCCACTCGACCAACGTCCAAGGAGAACTGAAAGACCCTCTGCTCTACCCAAGGTGGGTGGGCACCCCCCCCTGGTATTGGCGACGCCGGTGGTTGTTACTAAAGGTAGCTGCAATCCAGACGATTCAAGGTTTGTTGCATTGCGGCCGCACGCCACTCTGGTGAGCGGTGAAAACATTATGCCGTCTGGATGATCGAGGGCGGTCAGAAAAGACTATGTGGCGATAAGCAACTGTTGTAATACGTATAACGTAATATATATGAGGTTTTACAGATAAATATCGCTACTCATTAGAGCAAACTCGGAATTATGCCGTGCGGTTTTTAGTCTATTGACAATCTAATCAGCTATACCATATATTGCTGGGAATAATAATCGGTATCAACCTTCAGGTTGTACCATGTGTATTCTCGCGTCATCGCAGACGTAAGCCAAGTTGGCGTCCGAGTTGTCCGTATGCAACGCTTCATTATAATCAGAGTATTCCACTCCGTACTGGCTCTATTCGCGGTCAGCATAATAATATTCGGCCTGGCCCGGATATCCGGCGATCCGGTAGCTATGATGCTTCCCATAGAGGCCACTGACGCGGATTTCGCCCGGGTTAGAGCGGCGTGGGGCTTGGACAAGCCTCTGCATATTCAGTATGCGACCTACGTGGGCAATATTTTCCAGGGTAATTTTGGGGAGTCCATCAAGTGGAAAGGACAGGACGCGTTATCGCTAGTCCTCCAGCGTTTTCCCGCCACCCTGGAGCTGTCGGTATTCGCGCTGGTGATCAGCGCGGTGATTGGTCTACCGATAGGGGTTATAGTTGCGGTCAAAAAAGATACCGGGGTGGACCTAGCGGGAAAGATTGTCGCCCTCCTTGGGCAATCCATGCCTTCTTTCTGGCTGGGCCTGATGCTGATGTGGGTGTTTGCCGTGCAGTTTGGGTTGTTGCCGACTTCGGGCCGAGGCACATTCAAACATCTAATATTGCCGGCAGTAGCCTTGGGTTATTTTCAGGTGGCTGCGGTGATGCGCTTGACCCGGTCTTCCATGCTGGAAGTGCTGGACACCGAGTTCGTGAAACTGGCTCGAATCAAGGGCATATCCGAAAATATGGTGGTTTGGAAACATTGCCTGCGGAATGCGCTCATTGCTCCGCTCACTTATTTTGGGCTGATCATGGGCGGCTTCTTGACCGGATCGGTGGTCACCGAGACAGTTTTTGGCTGGCCGGGGATTGGGCTTCTAGCCATTGATGCGGTGCGCGCGCGGGACTTCCAGGTGGTGCAATCAGTGGTGATTTTGTTCGCCGCTATTTTCATTCTGAGCAATCTGGTGGTGGATATCCTCTACGCCTACCTGGACCCCCGCATCCGGTACACTCATTAGAACGCGGATTACGACAGAACGCGGATTACGACACTGGTAATGACCGGTGAGGGACACAGAGTTGTATGGCAAATATAGCGATACCAAGAAAACTCCCTGCTTATAGAGTTCCCGGTTGGCGGCAAGTTCGGGAGCAAGCCCGGCGGTATCCATTGGTGCCGCTGGCCATAATCTTGTTGGTTCTGGTGATTCCGGCGATTTTCGCCAATGTTATCGCTCCCCATAGTCCCACTGTCGGCAGCCTGAGCAATAGATTGCAGCCTCCAATTGGGTCAGGCGCTGAAGTGATAGATGGAATAGTGTTCTCGGAAGGCGGGACTTGGGCGCACCCGCTGGGAACCGATAAGCAAGGCCGGGACATTTTGAGCCGGATCATCTACGGCGCCCGTGTATCGCTTACCGTAGCCAGCATCTCCATAATTATCGCGGGAATAATTGGCACAACGCTGGGTCTAATCGCCGGTTACTTCGGCGGCAATATCGACCATTTAATCATGAGGCTGGTCGATATTGCATTATCAATTCCGGGTATTCTGTTGGCTTTGGTTTTGGCCGTCGCCTTGGGGCCTAGCTTCCAGACTGTGATCATCGTCATAGTTGTTGTCTTTTGGTCCCGTTATGCTCGGCTGGTCAGAGGGGAAACCCTGGCCATCAAGTCGCAGGACTTTATCAACCGGGCCAGGGTTGCGGGAGCATCTAATTTCCGTATAATTACCCGGCACGTATTTCCCAACGTAGTAAACACCATTATCGTGCTGGCTACGCTGGAAGTCGGTCAGGTGATACTGTTGGAAGCCAGCTTGAGCTTCCTGGGTGCCGGGTTGCCCAAGCCAACCCCGGCCTGGGGATTAATGGTGGCTGATGGTCGAGAACTAATCGTCGGTTCGTGGTGGGTGGCGTTCTTCCCGGGCATAGCAATATTGCTAGCGGTGCTTTCCATGAATTTGATGGGGGACTGGCTTCGAGACAAACTGGACCCCAAACTGAGGAATGTCTAACGTGGCGATGACACAGAATGAAATAGTGCTGGAGGTCAATGACCTCCGCACCTACATTTTTAACAGAACCTCCACCGTTAAAGCGGTAGACGGCATCAGCTTCTTCCTTCGTAAGGGAGAGACCCTGGGCATCGTTGGAGAGTCGGGGTGCGGCAAGACTATGACCGCCCTCTCGTTGTTGCGACTGGTGCCTAAACCCGCCGGCCGCATCGTCGGCGGTGAAATCCGCCTCAACGGCGAAGACCTGCTTCAGAAAAACGAGGATGAGATGCGCCAGGTGCGCGGTCGGCAAATCTCCATGATTCTGCAAGACCCGCAGACCTCGCTAAACCCAGTGTTCAATATTGGCAACCAGTTAATTGAAGCGCTGGGAGTGGCCCGCAAAGACAACCGGAAGGGAATGGTGGCGCGGGCAGTTGACGCGCTGCGCAACGTGAATGTGGCCGCTCCCGAGCGCAGGCTGGAGGACTTTCCCCATCAGATGAGCGGGGGCATGAAACAGCGCGTGGTGGGCGCAATTGCCATATCCTGCGAACCTTCGGTGATTATTGCCGATGAGCCAACAACCGCGCTGGACGTGACCATCCAGTTGCAATACCTGCGGTTGCTGAAGGACATTCAGGCCAAGACCGGTCTGGGCATTATATTCATTACCCACGACTTTGGTGTGGTGGCCCGTATGTGTGACCGGGTGGCAGTGATGTACGCCGGAAGGATCGTCGAACAGGGTACCTGTCGAAACCTGTTCAACAGCCCTTCTCACCCCTATACCCAGGCGCTCATCGCCTCGGTCCCCAAACTTGAAGAACGAGTTGACCGGCTATATTCCATTGAAGGTCAGCCGCCTCTGCTGTCTAACCTGCCGGTGGGGTGTCGGTTTGAACCCCGCTGCCCTCACGCCAAAGAAAGGTGTCTCGCCGAATACCCGCCATCCTTTACTATTGAAAGCGGTCACAGCGCCGACTGCTGGAGGTTAGACGCCGCATGGTAGCAACCGCCCCCCCGGTAACAACCGAGCCTTTGGTACGTGTCGAAAATCTGAAGAAGCATTTCCCAGTCCACAAAGGGCTAATCCTGATGAGGACCGTTGGCTATGTGCAGGCAGTTGACGGGATAAGTTTCAGCATCAAGCAAGGCGAAACTTTGGGACTGGTGGGGGAATCGGGCTGTGGCAAGACCACCACCAGCAAGCTCATGTTGCGGTTGGAGCATCCCAGCGAGGGCGGGGTGTTTCTAGAGGGCCAGGATATCCATAAGTTCAAGGGGCAGGACTTGCGGGACTACCGCACCAAGGTCCAGGCAGTGTTCCAAGACCCCTGGTCGTCGCTCAGTCCGCGAATGCGAGTGCGAGACATTGTTGCCGAGGCCCTGGTGGTCAACCAGAACGTCTCCAGCAAAGAGCGCGACGAAAGAGTCAGCCAAGCAATGAACCAGGTGGGTCTGCATCCCGAGCACGCCCACAACTACCCTCATGAATTTAGCGGCGGTCAGAGACAGCGCATCGCGGTGGCGGCGGCCCTGGTGTCCAACCCCAAGCTCATTGTGCTGGACGAGCCGGTATCGGCGCTGGACGTGTCCATCCGAGCTCAGGTGATGAACCTGCTGAAGGACTTGCAGGAGCAGTCCAACGTAAGCTACCTGCTAATTGCCCACAACCTGGCAACGGTTCGATACATGGCCCACCAGACGGCGGTGATGTACCTGGGCCAAATTGTGGAGTTCGCCGAGACCGAAGAGTTATACCAGCAACCGTTGCACCCCTACACCAAAGCGCTGTTCTCAGCGGCCCTACCATCTCACCCAGATTTAATCCACGAAGAAATTGTGTTGACCGGGGAAGTCCCATCTCCGATCAACCCCCCCTCGGGTTGCCGTTTCCACCCCAGATGCCCCTTCGCCATGGACCGTTGTTCGGTGGAAGTGCCGGTGGAGAAGGAAATCTCTCCCGGCCATCTAGTGACCTGCCACCTTTACTAGCGAGCCATTGCCGCCGCCGGTTCACTGCTCTTTGAGAACGAACTCCGGCTGAGTGGCAGCCTCGTCAGGGCAATCGCATCTCATTGAAATCAGACAATCCGCTGGCAACTCCTGTGATGTCCGAGCAGTAACGGCCAAATTCGTCATTCCGGCTTTCGCCGGTGCGACGCAGGCCTCTCTACGGGGTAAGATGCGATTGCCCTGGCGGCCTCGTGCCATCCCTTCTGCAGGCTAGAATCCAATACTGTATGATTACCACTAGCCGATTTACGGTGGCTACAGTTACTTCAATTCTAAAACACCGGCCTAACCCGCAGAGTTCGTGACCGCAGTATTGGCGCTATCTATATAAGGGCAGTTTAAGCATTGAAAATCGCGGCCCCACTTAATCTGGCAGCTTCACCTCTTTCCATTTTCAGGTATCGCAATTTTGTGCTGGTGTGGTCGTCAACCACCCTGGTGGGCATGGGCACGCAAATGGAAGCGGCGGTGCTGGGCTGGTTCGTGTACACCCTGACCGACTCTCCCTTTCTGGTGGGGCTGATTGCCGCGGCGCGAATGGCGCTGAACTTTCTGGCTCTTTTCGCCGGTGCCATCGCTGATCGACTACCCAGAAACCTTCTGCTGGCCGCCGTCGAGTTCATCATGGCCGCTCTGGGCATATTGATGCTGGCGCTGATCCTGACCGGACGGCTAGAGGTCTGGCACATCTTTGCGATAACCATGCTCATGGGGATGGCCCGTATTTTCCAGATGCCCTCAGCCCAATCAATGATCGCCGACACGTTGCCTCCCGAAAAGATTGGCAACGGCGCCGCCTTTAACACGGTGGCCATGAACATCGCGATGCTAATCGGCCCGCTGGTGGGTGGGTTGCTGTTCAAAGCATACGGGCCACAGGGAGCTTACATCATCATCGCGTCCCTGTACTTTTCCAGCGGCCTGTTCGCACTGGCGGTCAGAACCACGATGAATCGGAGCAATCAGTCCAGAGAATCAGTGATGCGGACAGTGATTGAAGGGCTGAAGTACGCCAAAGGACAGCAGGTGCTGTGGGCCACGTTGGTGATTGCGGTCATCATCAACATCGCTGGTTGGACCTTTCACACCAGCCTGATGCCGGTCTTCGCCCGGGACGTGTTGGGCACCGACTCAGCCGGACTCGGAGTGCTCCTGTTTGCCTTCGGCTTTGGCGCGCTGGCCGGGTCGCTGGGGGTGGCAATGGTCCGGAATCTGCAACACACCGGCAAGCTGGTGATCTTGTCCGTGGTGTTGTGGCACGTTACCATCCTGGTCTTCGCGCTTTCTGACACTTTCTATCTGTCCCTGGTGATTCTGTTCTTTACCGGGATGGCTTTTGCGTCAACCCAGGTGTTGATGCTCACTTTACTGCTCCGGAATACCCAACCTGAGTTTCGGGGCCGCGTCATGGGCCTGCGTTCCCTGGCGATTTTGGCCTTCAGCTTCGGCAGCATGGCGTCGGGAGGCGTGGCCGGACTCTGGGGCGCACCCTGGGCGGCCAACATGGTTGGCATTACGGGCATCGGCCTGATTGTCATCCTGGCGATGGTGGCCCCCAAGCTGAGACAAGCGTGATTGATGCAGTTGGCCGTACCATTGCCTCTAGCCACCAGTCCCTATCTTCCTGCTATTGCGT
>JAQBXL010000092.1 GCA_027624135.1 Chloroflexota bacterium | reverse complement strand
AATTCATGGCAGTCGCACACCTTGGTTTCGGCGGCCGGTCATACGAAATTCACGTGTTGGGGACTGTCAGTCAGCAGGTACTCCACGAACTGGTTCTTGTCCCTGAGCCAACATGATTTGCAGTCCTCCACATCGAAACTTTCGATGAATCTCTGGCGGCGGTCCGAGTTCACGATCTCTTTCAGGGATTCGGTCCGCAGGTCTCCCATGGCGTAGCCTTTGTGGTACTTCATTATGCAGCACGGATAAACCACGCCGTCATAGCCGATCGCCCAGGTGAAGAACTGGTAGCCGCAGAAATGGAAATCCGTGTTCGGCTGCGAGTAGAACTCGAGCCGTCTCATGGTCCCAAACACTTTGAAATCCTCATCCTGCAGGGCGCGGGCATTGTTCATCGCCCGTTCGGCGTGACGGATTATCTCGGGGCTCAGCGCTCCCTTTCCCTCGGGATCATAGGTGAACGTATAGCGAATGTTGTCCACACCCAAGTCTTTGTAGAACGCTGCCGCTCCCTCAATCTCGTGGTAGTTATGCTCTGTGATTACAAAACTGATACCGACCTTGCAGTCTTGGAACTGCTTGGAAACCACGCCTTTGATGTTCTTTTGGACAACGTCGAAGACAGATTCAGGAACCCGGTGCACCTGAGAATGGGTTTTCGCGGTGATGGCGTCGGCGCTGAATCGGATCCATTTTAGATTCTTCAACTGAGACCGCAGGTTCTCGTTCAGGGAGCCGCCGTTGGTCACGATCGCCAGCTCTATCGGGTATTTCCCCAGTTCTTGAAGGAATTCGGAGATGTACGGGTAGACCATGGGTTCGCCGCCGCCGGTCAACTCGATGGACGGGATCCCCGCTTCGTGCATCTGTTGTGGGAGTTGTAACGCCAACTCTTTCGGCAGGCCGGTCTCACCGGCCACGCGCTTGCCTGGCTCGTCAAAATCCATCCCATGGTCCTGCCAGTTCACATTCCTGTAACTGCAGAACTCACACGAATGGGGGCAGAAGGCTTCAAGGTCTACCTGTATATCCTTGGGGGCAATCATCACCCCATCTTTGATGGCTTGTATTCCATCAGACTGGTGCAGGGCCTTCCAGGCGCTATAGTAGTTACCGTCTTTCCTTATGTCAGACAGTTTCATTAAAAACCTCGAGTTCCGATACTCTGATTTTATCTACGATCCGATCGTCGTGGTAGTCCGTTTTAACAGCCGCTTGATCCTGCCGCGGGTGGGTTCGTTCAGGTTGTAGACGATGAATACGGTGAAGAACCCCAGAACGAACCGCTTGGGGGACAGGCGGAAAGCGCTCATAACGTCTGCCCACGCCTTGGCCAATCTCCGTCTACCCACCCAGAACCGCGCTCTCAGCAGGTGATTGCGAGCTAGGTTGGCACGAATCCCGGCCTTTTGAGAGAGGCTATAGTCCTTGCGTGCCAGCCGGCCTGAGGATATCTCGATACTCTCGTCAAAGGCGGCGCTTGAGTTGGAGTATTGGCCGGGATGCCGGCGGACACCCAATAGCTGCCTGGGTATCGCCACTGTCTTGTATTTGGGAAGGAACCGGTCATACATCTCCACGTCGGCCAGGATGCGGAAATGTCTGTCGTAGGCGCCGACGTCAAGAAGTGCTTCACGGTCGACGATGATTGTGCCGTGAATGATGGGCGAGCCCGCCACCACTTGCGATATCTCCGAGTGGCAAAGCGGTGTGGCAATCTCCCCTTCGGACACACTTGGGTCGTCGCGGAAGATCCAGGCGTAGGTCCCAAGACAGAAGATCGACGGGTCTTCGGCAAGAACCTGCATCTGTTCCTCGAAACGTGTTGGCGCCGAGTAATCATCTGCATCCATACGGGCGATCCACCGGGTTGAGGCGTGGTGCAGGCCCTGGTTCAACGCTTCCGGTTGGCCAACATTCACATCGAGGCTGAGCAACTCGATCCGTTCGTCGGTGTATGAGCCTACGATCTCCCGGGTATCATCGGTGGAGGCATCGTCCACTATGAGGAACCGGAAATCTCGGTATGTCTGCTGTAATATGCTATCGATCGCCGTCCTGAGGTAGGGACCGCCATTGTGTACCGCCATCAACACGGTTACAGGGCATTCACCGAATCTCAAATGGCGTAACCCAACGGAACAGCCACTGGAGCGGGCCAGGTGGTAGCCGCTTCGCGGTCTGCATATTCAGATTCAGGGGAGGTCATGGTAGCCGATCGTAGTTATCGGCGACCCCAAGGAATCCCGCCAAGGGGTTTCCAGCAACTCGCTCTCATCTTCATACCCATCCGCCCCCAGATGCACCATGGCTTCAACGCACCCGTGAGTCATATTCTTAGTGGTCCCGTATTCAACAAACGCCTTGAAATCAGTAAAACCCTGGGTAGTTCGGGTTTTATAGTAACGCCTGAGCAAGAGATTGAACAAAGCTTTCTTGAGCAGTAATTTGCGGGAAACGATCTCATGGCTGGCGTAGATGTTTCGGCTGATGCGCACCTTTCGGATCTGGAAACGCCTTTGGACCTTCTTTAGGACCGGGAACAGACGGGGAATGGTATGAACGTGGTGATGCGAGTCGATGTGACTGAGTTTGATTCCTAGCGATTGCAGTTTTTCGATCTGGGCGCAGAATTCGTCGAAGATACCATCGGCGAGAGTTGAATCGATCGAGACCTGACGAACTTTTTCATCGACGAAACACCCGTCGCTGTCCAGGAGCTGCTCTAGTTTTGCCGGAGAAGTCATGGGCTTGATTTGAGTGACGTTCATATGGACGCCGAACGAACATTCTGGGAAGGCTTTGGCCCGCAGGCATGCGTCCTCGGTGTCGGGGGCGTTGGCTATAATCGTGGCCGAGGTGACTATACCTTTGTCGATCAGCCTGAATGTGGCGTCGTTAACTTGTCGGCTGATACCGAGGTCATCCGCGTTGATTATGACGTATCTATCGGTCAAGGTCCCGTCCTCCATTGGCGTTTGGCGTCCTGCTGGGCCACGGGGTCGATCCTTGGTTCATCACCTCAGTTTTCTGGCGATGACGATATACCCGCCACCCAAGAAACCCAGAGGACTTCGGGTCAGTTTCTCCATCCAGCGTCCCATGGGGCCGCAGATGCGGCCAAATAACGGACACAGAGGCGATGGAAGCGGGCTAAAGGCGAAATAGTTGTAGTTGACCTTTTCAAACCCGAAATTCGACAATTTCTTGTCGAAAGCCCGGGAAGAGTGACTTCGGATGGCGGGGAGGGAACTCAGTTGTCCTCGACCCAGGACGCGTGTTTTCAACACGTTCAGCACGCTTCGGCCGATGCTCTGCTTGGTCATCCAGGTATACGGCGCGCTGAGTATCCTGATGGGAGAATACCGGTTGGTGACGTTTAGGATCATGTATCCGTCCGGTTTCAATACCCGCCGCATCTCTCCCAAGGAATTCTCGTCGTCTTTCTGGTACTCGATGACCCCGGCCGCCACCACTACATCGAAGGATTCATCCTGAAACTCGATGCCCTCGATATCTCCCACGTGGGCCTGCTTCCATTCAGGGTAGCCGTTGGTGTTGACGACGGCCACCGCTTCATCGACCATCGATTGCGAGATATCCACCGCCCAGACATCGTAGCCCTTTTTCAGGAGGTTTAACGACAATTCTCCCGGCCCGCACCCGATGTCCAGCACCTTGGCGCCCGGAGGGACCTGCTGGGCTTCGATCATCTTTTCAACGTAGTGCTGCCGGTACTGCAGGGGAGAATAGCGGCCCTTCCGCTGGTAGTGACTGTCATGATACTCAACCGCGGTCGAGTCATAAAAGTCGGCTAGATTCTGTTTGATTTCCTCTTGGTTCTTCTCCATATTCACTATAAGGACATGCCTTCACGGTTTAGTCTGAAGCGTAACGGTACTCGGGGTTCGTTAGTCAGACTGCGCCCAGGGTTCCCTGGCGCGGCCTAACATCTTCAGCACAGGATACTTTACAACCTGGGCCCATAGCTTGCGGTCGGTATTGTGCTCGGGAGTCAATGAGATTCGGTCTAGGATCCTGCTGGAAGAGTCGGCATTGGGGCTGGGCCAAGCCGTTAATAGCAGGTCGGCGCCGTTTTGGAGCAGCAGGTCTGCCTGACGTTGTGTGAAACATGACCCAGGCTGCCCGAATGGAAATGCGAATAGCGGCTTAAACCGCCGGTACCCGGCAAGCGCGGCGTTATTCTTTCGGTGTTGATCGAGCAGCATCTCATCTGAGAGTGTCCTCACGTTGTAGTGAGTGTATAGATGGCTGCCCAAGGTCACATTTGGGTCTTCGTCCGCTTCCTCTAGGTTCCCTGTGGTGGCGTAGGGCTGGTTGTAAGAATCCAGCTCCGCAAGGTAATCAGCGCCGTATTCGCTCTCGTAACGGTCAACCAATCCCTGAGTACACTCCACGTGCGCCTGATGCACGTTTGCTTCTGAGGCCAAACCCTCTGCGATGAGGAACTTTTGGAACGATTCAACCTTCCGGCATAGGTATGTGGTGCGTTCGGCCCAAAAATTCCCGCCGAGGATGGGAGACATATTTACCAAGACCACCGATGGAAGCCGGTCTTCCCGGAGGATCGGCAATGCGTTGTTGAACGTTCCGGCGTAGCCGTCATCGAAGGTGATCAAAGCAGGGCGCGCCGGCAGGTCACCGGCCAGGCAGGCCTCCGCTGGTACGACATTGAAATTGCTGGAGATAAAGTCGACCTGCTTGCGGAAAAGTGCGGTGGTGACGTTGCAACCCTGCTCGTCGACGAACGGGGCCGGCGTGTCGGAGACATCGTGGAAATTAAAGATGGTGAGACCAGCGTCCAGCGTGCCGCGGACCTGCTTGAAGTGGCGTCCCATCAGACCCAGCGTGTCCAACATGAAATCACGCAGCATCAGCCGACGACTCCCGCTGCCGGTGGAAAAAATGCCTGGATGTTGTCGTCGTTAGGCATGCTCAGATACTCGTCGATGTATTCCCGCAGCGCCAGATGCTGCCGGCTGAATTCCAAGTCGTCCATCATTTCAAACTTGCCTATCGCCGGGATCAACTCTTCAGGAGTTTGAACCACCTGCTTGAGGTGGGAAACCTCGAAAAGAGGATCGTCGGTAAGTAGGTTCGGCAAACTGACGTGGACCAGCGGAATCCCGATGTATCCGGCCTCCATGGCGGCAGTTGATCCTTTGTAGATGACCAGGTCGGCCCGCTCAAAGTCATCCAGCAGCGGACCCTTTTCGCTGACCGTTAAGGTGGTGAAATCGGAAAGAGAGAGGCCGGCGTCGGCCAACGTGCGCTGGAATGGAAATGATGGGTGAGGCCGGATCGTCGTCGCGATGCCGGCGGCCCCGTTGAGGGCTTGGTGCACAAACTTCACCATCTGGCTCATATTGGGAAGACCTTCTAGGACGACAAGGACGTTTTTGATCGGCCTCCGAAGTTTCGACCTGGATGGCGCACCGGCCAGATATTCTTGGCGCAAGGCACACCCGGCCGCAACTTCTGCTGGTGAATGCCCACCCACGCGGACCATGATGTCGCTGGCACGCGCACCGGTGCAGACAACGAGGCTGGGTCGCGGGCGGACGAGTTTTTCTTCTTCGGTGATGAGTATCTTGGTATGTGACGGCAGCACGGCACAGTGCATATAGCCGGTCAATTCGGGATTGGGCGTGACCGATCGGGCCGCTTGCGCACAGGCCCGCTCCCAGGGGTTGTTTTCGCACATGTGCAGGATCTGAGTTGGACGATATGCCTTCACCAGCGCTTTTAGGCTGTTCTCGAATATGTGACCGAATGCGATTGAAGACCGGTTCACCGTGAAATCCCGGCGGACAAGGGGCTTTAGGTATCGGTCATCGCCCACGAATACATTGCTTATCGGAGGTTGAGACCAAAAGGCCCGGTTCAGCGCCTTGATGATTCCCCACACTGTCAGGAAGTTGCCTACGGTTACCGCTCCTTTGGGCGTGGGCCTAGAGTTTCTGGCCGCCTTAGGAGGGAGACCGTCGGAGGTATCCCCGAAGACGACGACCGAGCGCTCCGGGCTTGCGACGGTCTCGGGCAGCCGGCCGAAATAAGTATCGGCGGGCAGGAATGTTTCCATCAGGTCCCTGCCTTTGATCCACGTCACAAAGAGAGTTCGGTTCAGGGCTTGTTGAGAACCGCTCAGAGGAAGATTGCCTGGGCCAACGCGGCGTTTGCTGAGGAAGGCCCGCCCCGCGACCTTGACGGCGGCTGCCAGAGGTTTGAGGGTCATCTGAACGCGTTGATTGGCCCAGGTCATTCGATCGCCGATCGATTGCTTCACGTTGACGCCGTGCCCGCTGGCCACGGTCCTCAATGCCTTGGCCAGGTACGGGTCGGGACAGGGAAAGAATAGTCCTTCGGGTAGCCCTTGGGCGCAGGCCTTATCGAAGCGGGCCAACAGCTCGAGGTCGGACAGGAAGCTTGAGTGGAACCGGTCCCGACTGGAACACCACGTGTACCACCAACTGTCGCCGGGTGCGCAGTTGACTGCGATCTTGGCGATGAGTCCGTTGTACTTCGCCAAAAGTTCTTGTTCCTCGCCTTTCGTCAGCGGAGTCAGATGCCACACGGGGCCGCCGCCCTTCGTTAGCGCGGCGATGTCCCGGGGTGTTAGGCCGTTCCAGATGGCCACCGTGCTACCTGGCGGCAGGCGTCCGGCCGGTTGCACGGTGGCTGCCAACTGCATCGAAACGGCTGATTTTTGATCAGGCTTCATGGCCGGTTGACGACCGTCTCGTTGGGGTCTGGCGAATCGAGATCCTCATATGATTGGAGTCGTGCCGCGTCGGGCTTAAATATTGTCCGAAGAGGCCAGGGTAAAATGGAATTTTACGCCTGAAGAATCCAGGTTACGGCTCTGTTCGGCGCCGTGAAAGATTATGGGGACCCGCCCGCGGGCCAGGAACCCCAGCGGCTTCAGACCCTGTTGGGACGCCCAGCCGTGCTCTGCCCAGAAACTGTATGACTTGGTTGCAAAATCACCGATGGTCGCGACCATGTGTGCGGCCATGAACCGGAAGGCGCCCCTGACTGACGGGTCGATCAACCACTCCGCCAGATGGACCGATCTCAAGTTGTCTTCGTGAGTGATGGCGCGGCTGACGAACACCCCGCATGGTTCGCCACCAGTGTGGACCGCCCAGAACCTGTATTTGGCCAGCGGATTCGTCAGAAACCGGTGACGGAAATAGGCACCGTCGCGTACCGCCCCCATCGGCATTTGCCCCTGCAACCGCGCCCATAGCGCATCGGCCATATCGCCCGGAGCAGACAATTCCTCCGCCCGAAAGCCCGCAGATCTGCCGCAGATTTTAGCCGTCATCCACGCGTAAGCCCGGTCCAGTGGGTAAACCGCTCTGGCTAACGGGCGCATTATCGCGAGCCGCTTGGATGCGGCTGAGACCCCAGGGCGGACGTAGTACCGGTTGAAGTGGCTCTGATAATCGAAGAACCCGAGCCGGTTGACATAACCAGGCATGGAGTTATTGTTGGGAGTGCCGTAGATCAGGGTCAGGCCGGAATCCAAAGCGCGTTGCCGGGTTTCTGCGACCAAGCGTCCGAAGATGCTCCTGCTGAGGTATTCGTCGGCCTTTCCCTCTCTTATGTAGGGCTGCTCGGCACGGCTTTGACGGCGGTATAGCGGGCTGCTGTAGGTGTCGCCAATCTCCGCCGCCGGGACCTCCTGCTGGCCGTCCCAGAACCGTTTCCTGGTGATGGTGGTAACGCCGATGACCTCTCCCCGGTGCAGGGCTACAGTCATGAATCCAGTCCCTGCCGGATTGGCTTCCCCAAGTTTCCACCGGAAATGTTCAGCGGACCAAACGGAAGGTGAGCCGGCAGGCAGGAAGTTCTGCAAGAAGCGGGACGCATCCACTGTCACCATGGGGTCTAGATGGTCGTTGGCAAGGACAGTCCAGAGCCTATCGTCTGCCGCGTCATTTGGCTCATCACCCGCCCCATAACCCGTTGTCATGCGATCTTAATCGCGGATACCCAAGGGAGGTTACTACCGGCTAGGACGGTCGGTGATTGAATAGGTTGGCAGAGCGTCCACGGAGGCCTCAGGCGTGGAGTTCGCCTCTTTCTCCTGCCGGGTTTGGAGAAACTGGGCGAAGATGGATTCTTTTTCTCCGCGCAACTCAAGCAGCCACTCAGCCAGCTCCCTGACGGCGCCGTGGCCCCCGGCCGCCTCCGTTACGTAGACGCTGTGCGCTTTGGCTTCGGGACGGGCGTTGGCGACGCTGATGGGCAGGCCGACAATCTTCATGGCCGGCACGTCGTGTATGTCGTCACCGACATAGCCAACTTCATGGGCTTGTATCTCCAACTTCTCCAAGAGGCTTTCCACCCCGTCTTGTTTGTAGAACGCCCCTTCGCTGACCTCGTCGATCTTCAATTCTTTGGCCCGCCTTCTCACCATGGGAGAAACGCGCCCGGTGATGATCGCAATCTTGATCCCGGCAGTCCTCAGGAAGATGATTCCCATGCCGTCGTGGATATAGAACCGCTTGGCTTCCATGTCCTCGCCAATCAGGAGCAACTCCCCTTCGGTAAGGACTCCATCCACGTCAAGGACCAAGAGCTTAAGTTGTTTCGCCCGGACCTCTAATTCTTCGCGTGAAAGTTGAATCATCACATCCCCCTCGAAGGAAGTTTACCGGAGATATATCTGCATCGACGGACGACTGGTCAACCGGCCATGATTTTTCGGACTTCTGCCAAGTCCTCCGGAGTATCCACCGCTATGGTTTGGGCTTTGGTTTCGAATGTCTGAATCGTTTTGCCCGCTTCCAGAAAACGGATCTGCTCGACTTTTTCAGCCTTTTCCAGGGCGCTTTCAGACCACTGGCGGTATTCTTGAAGGACGCCCTTCGTGAAAGCGTAAGTACCGACCTGGAGCCAGTAATCGGTTTTCTCGACCCAGCCGGCGGGTTCGGAGTCCCGGAAGAAAGGCACCGGGCAACGGGAGAAATACAGAGCGGACCCGTCGGGTCTGATTACCACCTTCACCGTATTGGGGCTCATCAAAATCTCAGTGTCGGTTATCTTCACCACGGGAGTGACCATATCCGAGCCGCTTTCGATGGCCCGGCGGCCCAACTCGTCAACCAGGTCTGGGTCGATCAGAGGCTCGTCCCCTTGGACATTGATGATGATCTCCGCGTCTAGCTGGTCGACGATGGAGGCGATCCGGTCGGTGCCGCAGGAGCAATCAGGGGAAGTCATAATCGCTCGGGCCCCCCAACTGTCAACCTGCTTGGCCACCTCTTCTGAGTCGGTCGCCACCAAGACTTCCAGCGGCAGCTGCGCCATTTTCACCCGGTGGTAAACATGCCAGAGCATCGGATGACCGTGGATATCGGCCAAGACCTTGCCAGGCAAGCGGGTCGATTGGAGTCTGGCTGGAATCACCACTAAGATTCGTGGGCTCACCATAACGCTCTGGACCACTCTAGAATCTAATTCGTTGATTTATTGTAGAGTAATCGGCCACAGGGTTTCGACGAAAATCAAAGCACGTTCACGGCATGATGGAAGAGGCGGAACGCTCTTCCACCGATGGGGGGTTCCCTTCCTGTGAGAGGCCCTTGCCCTCGTTGAGGTATGTGGAATACCAACCGGCCGCTGCCGCCATCGCTTCTGCTTTGGAGTCCCCACGCTTGAGAGATTCGTAGATCTGTCCCACATACCGGCCCATCCGCCGGCCGGCCTGGCCGTCCCGGAAGGGGTCGAGGTCATCGATGGCAGGCGACCAGTCGCCAAACTCGGGGTTGGCGCTGGGGTTGTTCCTGTACCGCTCGATCGCTTCCCGTAATGACACCCAATCATCGAACACGACCCGGTCCTGCCCCCAGGAACAGAATGGATGGCCGCGGCGCTCGGTGTTGATGAGCAGGCTAGGCACCCCCGCCAGTTGGCCTTCAAAAGCGGCGCTGCCTCCAAGCAATTTCCCCACGGCCACATCCGCCAATAAAGCCGCTTCAGCGGGATAGATGCTCCCGTAGAGGGTTTCGGAGGTTAGGAATCGGCAGCGCCCGGTTTCCTCGGCGCGTTTGACCAGGTCCGAAACGGTTGATATGCGGTCGAACAGCGTCATTGAGTTCTTGGGTTTGAATACGATTCCCAGTGTCGGATCCGATAAAAGCCATTCGAGCAGAAATTCGTAGTCCGCGGCTGCATCCTCGTCGTGGCAAGGGTGGTCCCAGAAGGGCACGGAGTTTTCGTCAAAGAAGCACAATGTGAACTTGACCCCGCGGTCCGAAAACTGCTCTCGTATCTCACCCGTTCCAGTTGAGGACCGCAGTTCTCGCAGCGCGCCGTCGTAGATGAATCCAGTTGGAACGAAACGGTCCACCACCGCCTCCACATCACGGAACTGTTTTTCAAAGTAAGGTGAATAGACGAATTGTACGTCTTCACCGCAGGAGATCAACGTGGTTGGACAAAAACTTCCCACCGTGTACTGATAAGAAAGGCTGATCCCTCCCACAGAACCCAGAGCCAACACCTTCGCCAAGTCATAGCGGACGACCGCCACGTCAATCTTGACCCCGTTACTGCGATAGAAGTCATGCCAGTAGGCGTAGCGTGACGCCAAACCGATCGATTCCTTGATGTAGTAAAGAGATACCCACTTTAGCCGGAAAAAGTTCCTCAACAACCCATTAGCTAACTTTAGCAATGTCGTTAAAAAAACCCGGTACATGCCGATCGTTGGCCGCCATGAGTCTATCCCAGGACCCCGCCCTAGAACCCGGATCCCACGATAGGTTATATCGGCTTTCGTTTCTTCACTCAGTGGCTTATCCGATGAATATTCGTGGAGCAGGATATTGGTTTGGGGAATCTTTGAATCGTTGAGCCAGAAAAACTCAGATCGTTTTGTCGGATCGATTTCCAGGGTCCGGTGCCAATAACTGACCGCCACGGTTGGGCCATCGGACAGCGTTTGGTCACTCGGCGACCCCGCCTGTGAGTGCTCCGGGTGATGATCAAGCCCAGTTGTCGGTTTGGAACGGAGACGTTTTAACGACAACTCCAGCAGCCTGCGGAAACTTGCTATCCCGGCCGAAGCTGCTCTCGATAGTTGAGGGGGTTTCCAATAGTTTCGATAACTGATGACCCGGATGCCGCAAGCGCTGGCGCTCGGTTCCACGTATGAATACCATTGCTTGTTTTCCAGCAGTATCGTGGATGGCTCGGCCGGACTATGGGGGTGATTTCGATTCAGCCAATCGACCAGAGAGACCCGGACCAGTTCCTTGATGATTTCACGCTCCGCCATCCGTTCGAAATGGAAAGACAATTTCTGGGCGGGCCATATGGATGACATTGAGTTGATCAGCGGGTTCTTGTTCAGGTGATCTAGTTTGATCCGGGAGCAGATAGCCCTGGCCTGGCCAATGATATTGATGTATTCCCACTCGCCGGTATCATCGTGCGTATCCGGGTGCGTACGATCCGGCGAACGATTGGGAACTTCGCCGATGTGATGATTGACCAGCTTGATTTCAGCACGAATCAGGCCGAGCCTTCGAAATGCGCCGACGAGTCGTATCGCGAAGGGCGTGAGGGGCTCAAAATGCCAGATGGTATCAACGCCACGACTGAGTGCCACGAGCCTGAGCAAGGGGGAAAAAGTAATATTGTCTACAAAAAGCATCAGAGAATTAGGTGATCAGCGTTGACTGGGAATTTTCGCAGTGAGCGGCAGCCCACCAATGGTCCTCGGCCGCGTCATCATCAGCGGG
>JAQBXL010000091.1 GCA_027624135.1 Chloroflexota bacterium | reverse complement strand
ACCCTTCTGCTGAAGGGTGCCAACGAGGTCTTTCCTTATCTAGCCTAATTTAGGCGGTGGATCTGGGACGCACGAGTTTCATTGACATCGCCTAGGCCCTATGATAGCGTTCTGGGCGCTGCCAGGGGCATTTTTCGGTCGACCCTCTCAGCTATTGGCTCTCGATCAATCGGTGGCAACGAACGGCCGACGACACGGCGGTGATATCATATCTCCAGCTACGTGAATCCTGTATATTTTCTCAACTGCCACCACCCTGGAACCCCCCAACCATGACATCCATCAGCCGCCGCCGCCGCCAAGCGCCCTCAAGACAGCGCCGGGCAACTCAACCACCCTTTCCGACCGACCGTTATGGAATTAGGTAACTCTGGGGGATTTCATTCCTGGTTTCGGGGCGTAGCGGCGTTTACGGTTCTCGCCACTTTTGCCTTGGTGATCTTGGGCGGAGTGGTCCGAGTCACCGAATCGGGTCTGGGTTGCCCCGATTGGCCCGCTTGCGATGGCGGCATCTTTCCACCCTTAGAAACCGAAGCAATCATCGAATATTCTCACCGCATAACCGCGTCCTTCGTCGTGGGCCCGTTGATCCTGTTTCTGTTCGTGGCTGCTTGGATGCGGTACCGGCAGGAGCGATGGATCGTGATTCCAGCGACCCTGGCCTTTGTTTTAGTTATCGCCCAGGCCTTGTTGGGCGGCGCGACAGTGCTGACCGACCTTCCCGGCGCTATGGTGATGGCGCATCTGGCAGTTGGTGAGGCTCTGGTGGCATGCCTGGTGGTGCTGGCCGTAGTTGCTTACCGAGGCCCTTTAATGCTCGGCATTCCCGACTGGGCGGTTGGAAAAACCCGCCGCTTCCCGACGTTGGCAGTGATCGCGGGCGTCGGGATATTCCTGCTCCTTCTTTCCGGTTCATATGTGACCATCACGGGTTCCACCGGCGCCTGTTTCGAGTGGCCGCTCTGTCAGGGCGAGGCATTCCCAGACACGCGTTTGCAATTGATTCACATGTTCCACCGGTACGTTGCCGGTATCGTGGGTCTGTTCGTCCTGTATAGCCTGCATCTTGGCTTTAGGGGCCGAACCCAGCCGACCGAGATCCGTATATTCTCGATGGTTGCAGTGGCGTTGATCGTGGCCCAGGTTCTTGCCGGGGCCGGGGCCGTCTGGTCCGATTTCAGTCAAGACCTCCGCGCCCTGCACTTAGCCCTGGCCACTGCGGTCTGGATCGCAGCCTCTGGTCTCATCGTTCTGACCTTTTCCAATCCGGGCGCCCGTTGGAGCGGAGCAACCCATGGCTGAGCACATAGAGACCGGGCTGGCAGCTGAAAAATCGGGCGGCCTGCACGGTTTAATAAACGATTATGTGACGCTCACCAAGCCGCCAATCATCAGTCTCCTCCTGATCACAGCGATCGGCGGCATGTTTCTGGCCGCGGAAGGCATCCCCTCACTCCAGACTTTGGCTTTGGTCTGCGTAGGAGGAGGCCTGGGAGCCGGAGGGGCCAACGCTATCAACCACTTTCTGGACCAGGATATCGACTCGTTGATGTCCCGCACGGTGCGGCGGCCCGTCGCCAGTAACCGCATCGCACCCATGAACGCATTGATCTTCGGCATTGCGTTGAACATCGGGGCTTTCTTCGTTCTGACCTACTGGGTCAATTTACTGTCAGCCTGTCTCACGCTGTCGGCGACATTGTTCTATCTATTGGTCTACACCGGGTGGCTCAAACGCAACACTCCTCAGAACATTGTCATTGGCGGCGCCGCTGGCGCTATCCCTCCGATGGTTGGTTGGGCCGCAGTGACCGGCGGAATCGAACTACCAGCCCTTTATCTGTTTACGATAGTCTTTTTCTGGACGCCGCCCCATTTCTGGGCGCTTGCGCTGTTGATCCAAGACGACTACCAAGCGGCCGGAGTGCCGATGCTTCCCGTGGTTGTCGGTGAGGAGCGAACCACCCAGAACATCTTCATGTATAGCCTGGCTCTGGTTGCGTTGACGTTGCTGTTCGCCGCGACAGACGCCGTTGGGCTGGTGTATCTAGCTTCAGCGATAGTTCTTGGCTCGGTCTTCATCGTCATGGCGTGGAACCTAAAACGGGAGCCAACGACCCGCAAAGCCAAGCACCTATATCTGTATTCGCTGCTTTACTTGGCATTATTGTTCTCAGTCATGTTGGCCGACGGCGTATATCGATTCTAAGCCCCGGCCCACAGCGTGGCGGCATTGAGCCTGACTCATGCCCAAATTCGTTGACAGCCCACTTGGCACTGTGATAATGTCCGCCAGGGTTAGTGAAAAATCGCACACACTACGCTCAAATGACGGTCGAATTAGAGGCGAATCAGCCTTGTAATGAGATTTGCCGACGGCGTAGTAATCGAGCTCAGCAGAGCTCCGGGGAGTCGAACAATGGGGCTGTCGCCCTTCCGGCGGGCAGGATCCCTTTCCTCACATTCCGCCTCGCCCTCTAAAGCGTTCTCGGGACGCCAGAGCAGGCTAAAGAGCCGAACGGTTCTTTTCGGCCTGATGGCGGCCATTTTCTTGTTTGCGACCGGTTGCTCCATGGACGGCATGTCCACCTGGGACGCTCTCGGCCCCGTCGCCGAAAAGCAACTAGAACTATTCAACGTCCTATTGTGGGCGATGGTCGCTGTCTTCGTTCTTGTTGAAGGCGTCCTGCTCTACGCCATCATTCGTTACCGCAAACGGCCTGGGCAACCCAAGCCTCCTCAGATTCACGGCAACACCACATTAGAGATCACTTTGACGATCATCCCGACCATCCTGGTTTTGGGGTTGGGAATCTGGTCCGTTTTTACCCTCTTTGACTTGGAAGACCCCCCGACAACTGGCCCAGACGCCCTGCACGTGAATGTAACGGCTCATCAGTGGTGGTTCGAGTTCGAATACCCTGACACCGGCAGCGGCAAGCACATCATCACCGCCAATGAACTGCGGATTCCTGTCGACCGGCCGATCACACTTTCACTGGAGTCTGACGACGTCATCCACAGCTTCTGGGTGCCCAAATTGGCTGGCAAGCTCGACATGATACCCACCCACGTCAATGAAATGTGGTTCCAAGCGGACTCGGATAAGATCGATGAGGCGCTGCCAGTAACATTGTTTGGACAGTGCGCCGAGTTGTGCGGTCTGGCCCACGCTTTGATGCGTTTCCGCGTTACGGTGATGGACCAAGCAGACTTCGATTCGTGGGCGGCAGCCTATGGGCCGCCCCCGGCCAATACCGAGCAAGCCAAGGCCGGCCAGCAATTGTTCCAACAAAATTGCACGCTATGCCACACCATCGACGGCCCTGACGACCCAGCCCTTTCGGCCAGCAGACTTTCCGGATTCCTGACGGGCGGCGACATAACACCCGTTCCGGCGCCTAACTTGACTGACCTCAGAACTCGCCAGACCCTGGCAGCAGGCATAACCGACCTAACTGAAGCCCATCTGAGAGAATGGCTCCGCAATCCAGAAGATCTTAAGCCCGGCAACTACATGTCTTCCCGTGCAGTTTTGTATCAAGGAGGAAACGCTAGCCTCAGCGACCAAGAGATCGATCAACTGGTCGCATATCTTTTGGACATTAGATAAGATTAACCAACAAGTTAGGAGCGGTAACCGGGGCGTCTTCAATAGCTGGCCCAGGGGCTGGCCCGTCGGAGAACCCGGAGAAAGCAAAAAATGGCATCGATAACCGCAGTCATACCAAGACCGACTAGCTACGCAGGATTGTGGGGCTGGATCACAACAGTCGACCACAAGCGTATCGCTGTGCTTTACGGCGTAACTGCTTTCATCTTCCTGTTGATCGCGGGCGCTGAAGCTGGCGTCATCCGCATGCAGTTGGCCTCTGCCGACAACGATCTGATTGGCCCAGGGCGATTCAACCAGATGTTTACCATGCACGCCACCGTGATGGTGTTCATGGTGATAATGCCCCTCTCAGTCAGCTTCTTTAACTTTGTCATACCCCTGGCCATCGGCGCACGGGATGTGGCCTTCCCCAGGCTTAACGCACTGAGCTACTGGATCTTCCTGTTCGGCGGAATCCTCATGCACATGAGTTTCGTCGTAGACCAGGTGCCGGACGCCGGTTGGTTCTCCTACGCAAACCTCACCGAGAAACCCTTCAGCGTAAATCGCGGGCTCGACTACTGGTCGATCAGTTTGCTGGTGCTGGGAACGTCGTCGGTAGCTGGCGCTTTGAACTTCGTAGTGACAATCATCAACATGCGCGCGCCTGGAATGTCCATGATGCGCATGCCCGTTTTCGTTTGGATGACTCTGATTACCTCCCTGTTATTGGTTCTGGCCTTCCCGGTGATCACAGTCGGTCTGATTGAACTAACTATGGACCGGAACTTCGGAACCCACTTCTTCATCCCAGCCGAAGGTGGCGACCCCGTACTGTGGCAGCACCTGTTCTGGATATTCGGACACCCTGAAGTCTACATCCTCATCCTGCCCTCAATGGGCGTGGTGTCTGAGATATTGCCAACTTTCTCACGAAAGCCGTTGTTCGGTTATCCGTTCATCATATTCTCGGGCATAGTCATCGGAATCATGGGCTGGGCCGTCTGGAGCCACCACATGTTCACTGTGGGGTTGGGTCCGGTCGCGAACTCAGTGTTTACGATCACCACCATGCTGATTGCGGTGCCAACCGGCGTAAAGATATTCAACTGGATCGGAACTTTGTGGAAGGGCGCCCTCGAGTTCACCACTCCCATGTTGTTTGCCCTGGGCTTCGTCGCCCTATTCATAGTCGGCGGGTTGAGCGGTGTGTCCCATGCTGTCTCACCGTCCGACTTCCAACAACAAGACACTTATTACATCGTCGCCCACATCCACTATGTGTTGTTCGGCGGGTCAATGTTCGGCATCTTCGCCGGTGCTTACTACTGGTACCCAAAGATTACCGGAAAGATGTTGAACGAAACGGTCGGCAAGATAAATTTCTGGCTGTTGTTCATCGGCATGAACCTAACGTTCTTCCCGATGCACTTCCTTGGCATGAACGGGATGCCCCGCCGTATCTATACTTACTCCGCAGAGTTCGGCTGGGAGAACCTAAACCGTATCGCCAGCTTCGGGTACGTTGTATTGGCCATCGGGATGTTGGTCTTCATGTACAACGTGTGGCAGTCACGCAACTCGCGCCGCGTCGGTCACGATCCCTGGGATGCCCCTGGCATCGAGTGGAGCATCGCCTCACCGCCGCCGCCCTATAACTTTGCTGAGATTCCTCAGGTCTTGGGCCGCGATCATTATTGGATCGTCAAAGAGAATGCAGAGGCTGCCGGGACTCCCATAACGGAGCCGGAAGCGCTGGTCGACCCCAGTTCTATACATATGCCCAGCCCGTCATACTGGCCGATCTTCACCGCTGTTGGAGTGGCCTTGATCGGTGGTGGACTTCTATCCCACTATGCCCTTAGCTTTGTGGGCGGAGTTATCGCATTCATCGGCGTGGTCGCCTGGAGCAACGAACCCGCAGCGGCTCCGCCAAAAGAGCATCACTAGGGACCATCACTAGGGACGACCACTAGGAGACAGAGATCTTGGCCCACACAGCAGAACATGAATATACGACCACCGGTTTAAACCACCGGAAGATGCTCATGTGGGTGTTTCTGGGGTCGGATTGCCTTTTCTTTGCCGCACTGATCGCCACCTACATGGTCTACCGTGGCCAGAGCCTGGTTGGCCCATACCCAGTAGACATCATCAACGTCCCCGTGACGACCATCAGCACCTTCGTGTTGCTGATGAGCAGCTTCGCCATGGTTCAGGCGCTGGCGTCGACCCACGCCAACAACAAGAACGCAATAGTCGGATGGTTGATGGCGACGGCGATTCTTGGCGCGATCTTCATTGGATTCCAGATCGTTGAGTTCAATACCTTCAAGAATGAGGGGCTGACCCTGGGCGGCAACCTGTTCGGCGCCACTTTCTTCACGCTAACCGGATTCCACGGAGCGCACGTAACACTCGGCATCATCTGGCTCGTGATAATGGCTATCGTGGGAGCAAAAGGACGCTTGGGCCCCGACACCGCATTGGACGTAGAGCTTCTGGGCCTTTATTGGCACTTTGTTGACATCGTCTGGATCGTCATCTTTACGCTGTTGTACCTCATCGGTGGATTCGATGCCGGTCCTGCTGCCCTTTCAGGCGGCTAATCCCTTGCTAATCTTGCCAGCCGAACTCCATTAGGAGTCCCTTAGATCAAAATGGCCCACCAAACCGAACATACAACGAATCACCCCACTTTCATGCAATACGTGTTGATTGCGATAGTCCTTTTCGCAATCACGATCGTTGAATTCGTGCTGATCTGGGACCGGGCTGGCATCGTGGATCACTTGGGCGCTTCCAAGATTCCGTTATTGGTCGGTCTATCGGCGGTCAAGTTCGCCATCGTAATCATGTATTACATGCACCTCAAATTCGACAACCGGCTTTTCGGCACAGTATTCATCGCCGGATTAGCACTAGCGTTCATTGTGGGAATAGCGTTATTGAGCCTTTTCGTAGCCTTCGAGGGTGGTCAGCGAGACTTTGCGGAGGCTAATGCCATTCCCTACGTTGAACATGGTGAAGAAGCGGGCGGTGAATCCCCAGATGACCCTCCCGTAGCGGCTGGTCCCGTCGCCATTGCCATCAATGCAGTTGGGGACGCATTCGCATTCAGCTCAACGAGTCTGTCCGTCAACTCTGGCGACGAGGTAACAGTTACCTTCGATAATCCATCAGCCACCAACAGCCATAACTTCGTCGTAGTCCAGAACGGCACCAAAGATGCTGTAGCGGGCGACGGCGCGGCGGCTGGGCCGGGCGGGAACTGGGTTCCTGCCGGAGATTCCCGAGTCATTGCGAATACGGTGGTGGTCGCACCGGGTGGGTCTGAACAAGTTATCTTCACAGCGCCAGCGCCGGGCACTTATCAATTCGTCTGCACATTCCCCGGCCACAACTTCGCGATGTTCGGTGACTTCATAGTCCACTAGATCCCAGTCAACTAAATTCCATTCCTTGGGAAAAATAAAGACCCCTCTGATTAACCAGAGGGGCCTTTATTTTTGAGACGTCATATGCGACCGGTGCGACCGGTTCAGGACTATCCCGTGTAGGCTCCAATGAATCCTTTCTTGACGGGTTCGATGATCAGTTCGCCCATGCGCTGGGCCGCCAGGTTCAGCCCTTCTTGAGCAAAGCCCAGATCGCGGGAGGTGATCTGGAACTTGGAAGCCGCTGCCAGTTTTCCGGAGTATTCTGCCAGGAATCGGTCCACCTGGGATTCGTCCTCCGCCATCCCCCGGAAAACACGATACATGGGAAGTGTCCGGACAAAGTTATGCACCTGTTCCCGGCTAAACTCAGGATGGCGGTCCAACATCACCGATATTCCAAAATCTATCAGCCGGCAGGATCCGTCTTCGGCGACCAAAAGATGGGAGCGGCCCCCGGGATCGGAGAAGGTTGCGTCGTTGTAGTACACGTCCGCTTGATGCAGACGGAGCAGCATATCTCCCAGCGTTGATCCGATTCTCTCTAAGAGATCGTCGGTCAATCTCTCCTCCGGTAGCTCGGTGAAAAACGTACCGGGAACAAACTCCTCAGTTAGATAACCCGGCAAAGTTTCCAACTGAACCGCCCCAAGCCTATCTTTCCAGCGATGCGGGCTATTTGTTCCTCTCCGGCGCTCTGTAAGGGCTTTATCACGATGGTCCGATCACCGAAGCTCAGCATGACCACCATTCCTCTGGCCCGGCCGGAGAATTCGAGCATAGGGTTTTCCTGCCCCGAACGCAGCCGTTGATAGACCTCGGGGAAAAACGCGTAGCGAGAGAGCGCCTTGACCACGGGATCGTCTGTGAGCCGTAAGAACAGGGGCATCTCCAGGTCGGACAGCTTCCAAAATGGCGGCATGTGGTCGGGAACCGGCATCCCCGCAGCAGGCCGCATGGCATCGATAACCTCTTCAGGAGGTTTGGGCGGTGGCGGGGCGATGGCACGCCGAATCACGGCCAATTCTTCCGATGAATAATCTAACACCATCAAGCCACCCGCTAGTCTGCCACGTAATGCTGGCCCTCGGAGTTCACCATCAAGGGTCGTTCACGAACCACTGCGCCGACGTTTAATCTTCCGTAGATATGGGGATACATCTCGCCCGAGCGGCTAGGTTCACTCTTGAGCGGCGCTGTGAGCTTGTCCAGGTCCACATCCAGCACCATCAGGCCGGTCTCGCCAGGATACAACCGGGCCGCGACTTTAAGAAGCTGCGGAATGTCTTTGGAGCAATGGATGAAACCCTCTTCGGCCAAGCTCGGGGCCGCGTATTCGCCGGTGGGCTGGGCATCTTCCCAGGCATCTTTGTAGGTGAGGTGAAAGATCAAAGCCATCAGATAACTAACTCCGCTTGAATCTGGTAGGCGCAAATTGTACCGCAGAGCGGCGGATGTTAGGATGGTAGCCGCAACGAATGGGGAGGATTTCCAGTATGCGCTCCGAGATACACCAAGGGACAGGGCTTCAGTACATCACAGTTGTCCCTGACGAATACACCCCGGACTCCACATATCCTCTGGTGATAATGCTCCACGGGTTCGGCGCCAACATGCAGGACCTGGCCGGTCTGGCGCCAGCCATCAACGCCACTGGCTACGTCTACGCCTGCCCCAACGCTCCGATTCCCTTCAATCTGGCCCCTGGCCACTCTGGCTTCGGCTGGATGACCCCCCAGGGCGGCGGCACACCCGAGGAAACGGCCAACTCCGTAAATCTGGTCAATGATTTTTTCACCACGGTTTTTAAGCAGTTCAACGTTGAGCCGGGCCGGGCAGTGTTATTGGGGTTCTCCCAAGGCGGTGGAATGACCTACCGTTGCGGACTGAACCGCGCGGACCTTTTCGCCGGACTAGTCGCCTTAAGCGCCACTCTCCCCGACCAAGAAGAATTGAAACGCGGACTACCCGAGGAACGTAATCAACCGATCTTCGTGGCCCACGGCCGGTACGATCAGATGGTTTCCGAGGACACCGCCCACTCCGCAAAGTCATTTCTCGAAAGCAACGGCTACAGCCCCGACTTTCACATCTACGACATGGGTCACGAGATCAGTGGCAACGTGCTGAGCGATCTTGTCCCCTGGATCAACAACGTGCTGCCGCCGCAAGAATAGCCCGGCCTAGTCGCTGTCATCCTTCCAGGAAATGATGCGGTCAACGGTGATCTCTAACAGGACCATTCGGTCCTCGCCGAGTAGTTCTTTGGCGAAATCGGCTCCCCGTTCCGGCCCGTCATACAACAGGCACATCCGCCCCACTACATCGGACATCCCATCCAATGTGATATTCTCCCGCCCTTCCAACACCACGTAGGACAATGGCCGCTCCGGCGTGGCGATCGACAACGTAACCGCCGGGTTGCCCTTGATGTTCCTGACCTTCACGGCCCCAGCGTCGGCCATGACCCAAGCCCGGCCCTGGTCCCAGAGAAACCAAACCGGCGCAACGTGGGGCGTGCCCGATGGCCGCAGCGTAGCCAGATGGGCAATCCTCGGCTGGCTAAGGAACTGTTCAGTTTCTTGCTGGCTGAGTTTTGCCATGGAAGTGCCTCCGGATAGTCTCAGGCGCAGGATTGCCCTAATATATCAGATTGAACCTTCATGCTATTCATTCCTATTCTCATTAAGCTCAGCCACATGAAGCTTTTGGCACTAACGCTCTGTGCGGTGCTTGTCTTGACCATTGCTTGCGGTGGAGCCGCCACGCCCGTCGATCCCGCCGCTAACACCGCCGCGCAACCGTTGGTTTTCCTGCCCGAGGACGAAGCGCCCCACGAGGCCAACATCGAGTGGTGGTACTTCAACGGGTTGCTCACCGATGACCGGGGACAGGAATTCAGCTATCACTTTGTAACCTTCCAGGGCGCCAGCTCCGGCACGGCGGTCCCCAATCTGCTGCAAGCCAGTCTGGGCGACCACACGACCGGCGAGCACCTCACGGGAGAGCAGTTGCTGCTCGGCGTGTTGGACCCGTACGCCACCGGCATCGATGTCAGCGTGAACGGGTGGGAGATGTTGGGCGACGGAAACTTCTACAGCCTGGAATTCGACCTGAATGAGTACTTCCTGGACCTCAAGGCGATCCCAACGAGGCCTCCTGTGCTGCATCAAGGCGTGGGGCTAGTTAGCTTGGGACCTGCGGGCGACACCTATTACTACACGCGCCCCCGCCTGGATGTAACCGGAACCATCACCATAGCCGGGGAAACGCGTTCAGTGACCGGCGCGGCTTGGATGGACCACCAATGGGGCGACCTTGAGGGGCAAAGGCTGGGTTGGGACTGGGCCAGCGTCCAACTGGACGACGGCAGCGACCTGATGGCGGTCCTAGTTTGGGACCCGTCCGACAGGACTCCGATCGCGGGCTACGGAACCCTGGTCTCGGCCGATGGCTCAGCGTTGTTCCTGCCCCAAGATGATGTAGCCATAACTTCCAGCAAGACCTGGACCAGTCCAGCCACCGGCGTAACCTATCCCAGCGGGTGGCTGCTGTCGCTCCCATCGTTGGGACTGAGTCTGGAACTTGTACCCGTTCTAGTAGATGCAGAGTTCTCGGGCAGCCGGTACACGCCAGCCGCGTACTGGGAAGGGGAGGTGCGGGCAACCGGGACAAGTGAGGGACGCACCGTCAACGGAAGAGGGTTCGTGGAGCTGGTGGGTTACGATCCTAAGCAAATTCAGAGCGGGCCGGCCCCATCGCCAGGCTCTAAGCCGAGGCCAGACCCCGAATGATCTCGGCAACCCTGGCCTGCTCAGCCGGCACGTCCTCCGGCTGAACGGGGATTGGGAGAGCGGCTAACTCGGCCACCACTGAACCACACAACTGAGCCGTCTCTTCTTCAGTTAGAGACCACCTGAGAGCGATGTTGGCACAGCCGTAGAGAACTGCCTGGCGGAAGCCATAGTCAGCCACGGCGCGGTTCGCAATGTCGATGAGGTTTTCCATGATTGATATTTGGGAGCCTTAATTGGCCGCGGCCCAAGCGCCTCCGTCGATGATGTAGGTGCTGCCGCTCACGTAAGAAGCCTCATCGGAGGCAAGCCACAAAACAAGATTGGCGATCTCATCCGGGCTTCCCACCCGGCCCATCGGATGGCTTTCGTTCCGCTCTGAGAACCGCTCCGCGCTGGCTGTGCTGCCCCGCATCTGGGGAGTGTCGATACCTCCAGGGGCGATGCAATTGATACGCACGCCCTGCGCGGTGTATTCACTGGCCGCAACCTTGGTCAGGTGAATCACTCCGGCTTTGCTCACGGCATAAGGCACCGAGTAGCCGATGCCGCGGATGCCCGACATGGAAGATATGTTCACGATTGCGCCTCCGCCGTTGGCCGTCATGGCCGGTATGGCGTACTTGCAGCAGAGGAACACACCTTTGACGTTGGTTTCCATCGTCAGGTCCCAGAGGACCTCATCAACCTCCACCAGGGGCGGCGTGCGGATGAGGATGGCGGCGCCGTTGATCAGTATGTCCACCCGGCCAAATCGCATAACCGTCTCATGGACCATACGCTCCACCCGGAAGGCGTCGGAGATATCAACATCCACCATATCGGCGGTGGCGGGCGTTGCGCCCATGAGAGACAAAGTTTCCTCGGCCCCGGCGATGTTCCGGTCGGCAACCATCACCTTGGCCCCCTCAAGGCTGAACCGTTGGCAGATGGCCCGCCCGATTCCCGAGGCTCCACCAGTGACGATGGCAACCTTGTCTTGCAACCTACCGCTCAAATTGAGACTCCCCGAATATGTCTGATTGGTTAGCGCCGATTCTAGCACATGCCAGCAGGGCAATCGCATCTCATAGGGATAACACCTTGAGAAGGTAGTCTTCATCCCAACCGGCCCTCAGT
>JAQBXL010000090.1 GCA_027624135.1 Chloroflexota bacterium | reverse complement strand
TAACACGTCCTTACCTTAGACCTCAACTAAGCCCTCTCCTATGCCACGCCGGTTCTTGCAACAGAACCCTCTCCAGCGCCGACGCATTGGCGGAATTGCGAGTGGTGAGCACTACGAAGAAGCCCTCCTTGGCAAACTTTTGAGCGATGGCGCCGCCCACGCCCCATCGCACGCCGACGGGCAGGTCGCTGTCGTCGAGTTCCCTACCGTGAGCCAGCTTAGTGTTGCGTCCATCTGACTGCCATTTGGATGTCGCTCCCACGACGACGGCGACCGGTTTACGAGATGCGTTCATATCAGGTTCCTTCTCCTTTTTTCCAATACCGTTTTTGCCAATGTCGTTATTAGCCTATGGTTCACGCGCCTCATTTTACATGACGATCGGTCATGGCTCAGCTTTTCATGGCACGGGTAGGCCCCCATGAATCGCAGGGCGAGTCTGTCAAACGAATCCCTTCGCCCCGGCCCAAAGCTGGGAAGCTCAACCGCAAACGCACACCATCGCTACACGACTTGGTTCTCTAGGTAGTCTAGTCTTTGATTAATGACCATTGCCGTGTAACCCAACATTGCATCTCAACCTGCCGGCAATGTCAGGGACAATTTAACGCAATGCTCACAACACCAATATTTGGAGGTCCACGGAGATGGCATCGTCGATGATTATCAAAGAACGCATCAGGAGCATAGTAACCACATATCCTCTTTGGACAATCGGTTCGACTATCGACCCGGGCCGCAAGGAAATTGAGGTTGGGAACCCAACCGGCTGGCAATTATTTGAAGCAAATTCCGATCAGGTCGCCAAGAACGTGGAATCGCATTTCGTTGCAAGAGGGATGAGAAGTGATATCGGAAGACGTGTTTCGGGAGCCAATTATGTATTCATCTTTATGGGTCTGAAAGCAGATCAAGAGAGCAGCAAACTTTCCCGTCCAACGTGGACCTCTGAAGGTCTTTCCGGTCCAAAGACCCTAAGTCAGTACGAGCGCTATCTTGCCGACTTCAAGACCATGTACGGCGATAGGCAGGACTATCATTTTTTGCGGGATCTATATTCCAGGGTTGTCTCCGAGCGAGACCCGGATTGTTCGTCGGTGCCCGAGCTACTTTCGATACTTTACGGCCGCTTGGAAGCGCTGGGTATCGATGTAGAGGATCTGGCGTACTCTGGGACTAATAAGGCGCCGTCCATCTTGCCAAACCGGAAGCCGTACGGCCAACCAATGTCTTCACAGTATCTAACGCTGCCTTAATGTCATTATTTACCAAGGGTTAAACCGCATTCGCTCCACTGCCAATGGGCATATCCACACCGGGCCAAAGATCCGATGTGGATATGTCCATACAACCCTACTGCTGTTGTTCTAAAGTAGGCGCTACTTCAGAACCTTTTTGATGATCCCCAGAACTTGCTCCTGTTTGAAGGGCTTAATCACGAAATCCACGGCGCCGGTTTGAAGCGCTTCTAAGACCAGGGCTTGTTGGCCTTTGACGATGGCCATTGCTATTTTGGCCTTAGCGTCCATCACAATTATGTTCTGCAAGGCCGTCAGGCCGTCCATGCCGGGCATGGCGATGTCCATGAAAACCATGTCCGGACGAAAATCCCCATAGACAGAGATGGCTTCGATACCGTTGGCCGCCTCGGCAACGTCAATTCCGTTTTCGACCAACAATTTCCTGCAACCCATTCTCGTCGCCGCATCGTCGTCCACTACCATGACTTTTCGATTGCCCATGGTTATATCGCTCACCTTAACGCCCAGAATCGTCTTATATCTATAACAATCGCCAATCGCCCGAAGATAGCATCACCAAATAATCCTTTCTGAGCAGAGCGCAACCAACCCAATGCCAGGAAATTACTCTGAGTCCTGCTTGGCTAGGTGAACAGGACAGCGTAAACTACGCATGAATTCTCAAGTGGGGCTAAATGGCCAGCATCAGGGGGTTCCACATGAGCATCTCCATGCCTCGGCCCTAGCGACGTGCCGGCGCAGACCAATCGACGAGAGGGGCAATAATGAGCACACCCTCCGAACCCAGCGAGACCTTCAACGAAGTCCCCGAAGTCCCCGAGATTCCTTATGAAGTGCAATCTTGCCCCAGGTGCAGGAGCACCGAGATAAGCCGCAGGAATGGATTTCATCCTTTTGGCCGGTGGGGCTGCCGCGGTTGTGACCGGGCGTTCATGATTCCAGGGCTTCAGATCCGTATCCTTCCAGCCCACGAGGCGCCACCTAGGCACTGGCATTGGCAATAAAACGACCCCGGAAGCTCGTCCGGAGGTCGTTTTCATGCACCAGTCTGAAGACCGTTACATTTCCAGCTTATCGAAGTGATTGAACACCGGCGTAACGGGAGCAACCATCAGCTATTCCTTTTAATCATCGGTTTCAAACTCGCCGCGGGCCTTCATCTCCTGTGGCAGAAGACTGTGGTAGATAAACGTATTCACCGGAGTCGCGACACCTGCTTCCAGGCCAAGCCGGACTACTCCCCCAGTCTGAACCTCCAACTCCGATGGACGCCCAGCCATCAGGTCCCGCTGCATCGATGACGTGCCATTGGGAGGTCCCCCTTCTAACCTGGCGATAGCCGAGGCCGCAGCGTCGGCCGGCATGTCGATACCCCGGCCAATGGCGACCGCAACGACTTCGCGTACCACCTGCTGGGCCATGTTCCAGGTTTCGGGTACGCTGCGCCACTGGCCCGATGGCACCCGGGTTATGGCGCCAATTCCGCTAATGGCGGCCATGAACGCCAGTTTTCCCCACAACGCCGCATAAACGTTGGTTGGAATATTGGCCCGGACTCCGGCGTTCTGAAACGCCTGCAACAATCGCTGAGTTCGCTCGCTGGTTGAATCGTCGGCCTCGCCGAAGGACACGAATGGCTCGCCGCCGGCGTGGAGGATGTGTCCCGGACCGACGATATAGCTAACGAGCCCGCCAAGTCCGACCACCACAGCCTTTTTGCCAAGAACGGAGGCCAGCTGGGCCGGGGCTTCCACGCCATTCTGCATCGGGACGACAAATGTTTCCGGTCCGAGCATTGGGCGCATCGCCATGGCGGCGTCAGTCACCTGCCAGGCTTTGACGCCAAGAATCACGACATCAACCGTGCCCGCTTCGGTCGGGTTGTCGGTTGCCAGCGCCGGTGTCGCGATAAAATCGCCTTTGATGCTGTCGACTCTGAGCCCATGCTCGCGAATCGCCCGCAGATGTTCACCTCGGGCGATGATGACCACTTCTTCGCCGGCTTCGGACAATCGCCCGCCCAGATATCCGCCGATGCCGCCAGCGCCAAATATAGCTATTCTCAATCCAATCTCTCCACCATGGTCTTGGAATCCGTCTTGGAATCGAGCATGGCCTTCAGCTTCGATTCAGTTTGATTCCAGCCTTCGGTCCGGTCCTGCAAGATCCAGCAGCCGTCGCCAGATGAGTCGGCTATTGTCGTCACGCAACATACAGACTTTGATGTTGTGCGGTGCCGGCCCGTGGGCACAAGAGTGGCCAATCTTGCCCCGAACCTTATCACACCAGACATAGGCGTGAAGCAGGGGAAGTGGGTTCTCCACTCGGGCGCCTTCCGGCGATGGTGTCCCAGCGGGGGTTCCGAAGATCGGACCACCGAACACGGCCTATTCCACGGTCGTTCCAATCGCGCCGGACGAAGACCGCAGAACGGCCAAACGTCTGACGCCAGGCCAACCCGATCGTGAGCCGTAGTGCCGCCGCCAACAGCCACAGAGCTAGGCGGAATATTCGCCAGAGCAGCTTGACCACGAACCACGTAATCTTCGTCATGGCGTCTGGTTCACTCCATCCCGATCAAGGCGCTACTGAAAGACCGCTTCGGGTTGGTTCTTCACCGCATCGTAGATTCGCGGAACATGATTCTCCATCATGTCCATAGCTTCCATCTCTGGCACCGTGTACCATCCGAAATCAGTGGTCTCGTCGCTAAGTCCCAATTCGCCGCTCGTAATCTCGACTTCGAAGCTGAAGGCTACAGGCTGAATCTTGTTGCCATCGGGGTATTCTATAAGTAGCTCTGGTGAGGTATAAACGCCCACCAGTCTGGTGACCCGAACCTCCAGGCCCGTCTCTTCCATCACCTCTCTGACACAGGCTTCGGCAGCGCTTTCCCCGGGGTCCATCCCGCCACCAGGAAGGCACCAGCGGCCATTGTCCTGCCGGCGGGTCAACAAGACCCTCTCCCTACTTTTGTCGAAGATCAAAGCGGAAGCGCCAGGCCGCAGTTCGCCCTCTTTTCCGATCATTTTGCCAAACTTTAGGGTGCTCATCTGGATGATATTCTCCGGCGCCCAGGTCGTCTCAAGTGGCTCTGGGGCAGATTTAGTCACGCGGTTCCGGCAAACATTATAGCTTTGACCGCAACATACTCTAATGAAGCGGCCTAGCAAAACAATCCAGCTATGCGATCAGGATAATCCCAGTGAATCCTTCCTCGGGGTATCATGGTTGCGCCTTTAGTTTGTGTATCGGTTAGCCGCTTTGCTTGTCGCACAGCATTGACGCGCTTCATTCCCTCTTTATAATGGCGTCGACTGGACCCAAGCCAATTTACGCCGCAACCCCGCGTTGCCGCTGGGAGCGGCCACAGAGAGGATTTCATGAAATTCGGGTTGTTCTATCAGATACAGGTTCCTGAACCCTGGGACGACGAAAGCGAAGCCAGGCGCATCTGGGAAGCCTTAGACCAGATCACCTACGCAGAAGAGATGGGCTACGACAGCGTTTGGTTCTCGGAGCACCATTTTCGGCCGGTCTGGTCCCACAATAGCGCCCCCGACCTGACTTTGGCCGCAGTCAGTCAGCGCACCTCGCGCATCCGATTGGGCGTTGGTGTAGTCTTGGCGCCCATCCATCACCCGCTGCACACAGCGGCCCGCATGGCAACTCTGGACATTCTTAGCAACGGCCGGGTGGATGTTGGCCTGGGCCGCACCGGGTACCCATACCAGCTGACGCCCTACGGCACCAAGCTGGAAGACACGAGAGGAATGTGGGAAGAATTTGCCCGGGTACTGCCGCGGATCTGGACCGAAAAAGTCGTCTCTCACGAGGGAAAGTACTACCAGATTCCTCCCAGGGAGGTGCTTCCCAAGCCCCTCCAAAAACCCCATCCGCCCCTCTGGTCGGCCTGCTCCAGTGAGGAAACGGTCCGCACGGCAGCCGAGCTGGGACTGGGCGCATTGGTTGGCAGCGAGGGCGGCCCGGACAAAGTGGGTCAGGTTCTGCAGCTTTATCAGAAGATGGTGAAATCAGCCAATCCTACCGGGGGCCTGGTCAACAGCCACAACGCGCTTATGACCGCAGGGTTCTGTCATGAAGACCCCAAGGTGATCGAGAACAGGGGCACGGAATTGATTGGCTGGTATATGGACCAACAGCGGGAACGGGCCCGCCTGGTTTGGCAGGGCGTTGACCCGGCCACGGTTCCGCCAGACTATCAGGGATACTATGAGCGGGACATGAAACTGGCCGCCGGCCCGCATCCGGGTGACGCAACAGCAAGCGAGACGATCAAGAAAGGCACTTCTTTCTGCGTGGGAACGCCCGACCAATGTATCGAGTTTTTCGAAAGTTACGAGGCGATGGGCATAGAGCAGGTATTCTTGTTGTCCGCCATCGGACCAGCCACCCATGAAGAGGTGATGAACACCCTGACGATGTTCGGCAAGCATGTCATCCCCCACTTCCGGGACAAGGAAAAGGCTCAAGCAGCATCGGGCCTGCCCTCCGCCGCCAACGACTAGCCTAAATACTCGATTTCCGGTCCACCAAATATCTGGAGATGTCCTATGAAAACAGGGGTAGTGTTTCCTCAAACCGAGATCGGCGCCGACCCGGCCGCTGTGCGCGACTACGCTCAGGCAGCCGAGGAACTTGGTTACGCTCATCTGATGGTCTACGACCACGTTCTGGGAGCGGACACCAGCCACCACGCCGATTGGCAGGGTAGTTACACGTCTGAGTCCATGTTCCACGAGCCGTTCGTGCTCTTTGGCTACTTGGCTGGCATAACGACCAAGCTTGAAATGGTGACGGCGGTGTTGATCTTGGGCCAGCGCCAGACCGCTTTGGTTGCCAAGCAAGCGGCCGAGGTGGATCTGCTCACCGGCGGGCGGCTCCGCCTGGGGGTTGGCGTAGGTTGGAACCACGTAGAGTACGAGGCGCTGAACCAAGAGTTTGGCAATCGCGGCCGTAGGTACGCGGAACAGATAAACCTATTGAGGGAATTCTGGACCAAAGACGTTGTCAATTTCGAAGGCCAGTACCATAAGGTAGACCACGCCGGCGTAAACCCACAACCGGTGCAGCGGCCAATCCCCATCTGGATGGGCGCCGGCGCCAGAGCAAACCCGGTGCCCACGGACCGCGTCCTGAAGAGAGTAGCGCGGCTTGCCGACGGCTGGTTCCCTCAGATGCAGCCGGGCGACGGCGCCAAGGAAACAGTGGAGAGACTAAGGATTTTCGCCAGTGAAGCGGGACGAGACGCCGCCCAGATAGGCATGGAACCGCGGATCAACTTGGCCGACGGCAATCCGGAATTCTGGCAGGGGCAGGCAAGAGCTTGGCAAGAACTGGGCGCGACCCACGTGTCGATCAACACAATGAGAGCCGGTCTGAATTCCCCCCAAGACCACATCAACGCCATACAACAATTCAAAGAAGTGGTCGGCTAACGGGTTCCAGCAGAGGGTCCCAGGCGCCTGGCGCGGGGCCGGGGTCGGCTTAGGCGCTGGTTAGTGTGTCTCCGGCCTTCAGCGGAATTGTGACGGTAAAGGTAGTGCCACTGCCTAACTGGCTGTAGGCTTCCAGTTTGCCTTTATGCTTAGAAATTATCTGCTGACAAACCGCCAGACCCAGGCCAGTGCCTTGAACCTTGGTAGTGTAAAGCGGGTTGAAGACCTTTTCCAGGTCCTCAGGGCTCAGACCGGTTCCGGTGTCGGTGAATGTGATCGCCACCGCCGTTCCGATTCTCTTGACGCCAACGGTTAATACTCCGCCTTGGGGCATAGCTTCTTGGGCATTGATGGCCAAGTTGGAGAAAACTCTTACCAACTGGTCATAGTCTGCCTCGATCTCCAGGCCTTCGTCGTCAAATTCTTTGACAACGGTCAACCCTTCTGGTGTGCCGATCTCCCCAATGGTCGAGTCCAATACTCCCTTCAGAATCATTGGAGAGTAGGCAGGAGCGGAAATCCTGGTAAAGAACAGCAGATCGGTGATGATCTTGTCGCACTGTGTCACGCAATCGTCCATGATGCCTAGAGATTCAGAAATCCTGGGCTCCGTCGCCAGTAGATTGGCCTTGGTCATCCTCGCCTTCAAGAAATAGACCCCGTTTCGAATCGCTCCTAGCGGGTTGCGCAGGTCGTGAGCAACGCCTGCCGACAATTCGCCGATGGCCGCCAACTGCTCGGTGCGAATCAACTGGTTCTGGGCCTGAAGCAATTCAGCGTTAGCAGACTCCAGTTGCTCGGTCCGCTCGAATACGCGCATCTCAAGGTTTCGGTTCGCCTGCTCAAGTTGAGAATTTTTCTCATTCAGACCATCGGTCATTCGATTGAATTCGTGGGCCAACGTTCCCATCTCGTCGTTGGACGTCTCTTCGATCCGGACCGAAAGGTTGCCTTTGCCAATCTCAACGGCCCCATCCCGCAAACGCAGAATGCGGTGTGTTATAGACCTGGTCACTATGTAGCCAACACCCAGGACGAGAAGCACCAAGGCAGCGGTCACAATCACATGGATCGCGATCAGTTGGTCCCGCAGATTGACCAACGGAGATGTGTTCAGAACCACACCGAATATCCCCTGACTGCCGCCTTCCAATGCCACCGGCGCGTAGGCGGCCCGCTGCTCATTGTCTCCAAGCATCGCTGTCCCCAGGGACACATGACCGGCCTGCGCCATCGCCACCATTTTGTTGTCGGGTGCTATCGATACTGGCTCTATTTCGTCATCGTCACTCTGAGATGAGGCTATAACATTTCCTGCATCATCAAAAACGATCAACAAGATATCGGACCGATTAAAGTTCAATTGAGAAAGGACTTCAGAATCGATCAGCTTTCCAACTGCAACCGAACCCAATAGACCTGAAGAATCCTTGAGCGGACGAACCGCAGTCATCAGCCAACCCAAAGGCGAATACACCATCCTGATGACATCAATCTCCGCCAATCCCAATTGCTGCAGATCTCGGATCTCGGATTCGTTGAAGACGCCGGCGTACTGGCGGTCCTGACCGATAACGACACCATTAATGTCGACAACTTGCACGTATTGCACGCCGAGACGGGTTCTGTTGGTTAGCAAGCTCGATATTATCCTTGGTTGATCACCGTCATGCACCGCCTCAAGCAATATCGAATTGGAAGCGACACTATCGGCCGAATCGTTGAGATCGCCCTTAAATTTTTGGAACTGTAGATCAATCAGTTTCACTTCTTCAGCCAGCCGATCGACTGCAATGACGGAGGCCAGGCGGTTCAGGCCGGTTACGGTCAGAGGAAGCGTAACCAGCAGTGTAATGGCGAGCGGGACAACTACCAATGAGATCAATTTCGTGGAGAACGACAGGTCCTTTAGTACGGGAATCCTAGGAAGAGTCGGGCTGGCTCGATTGCTATCTGAGTGTATTCGGGACAGCAGGGGTAGGTTCATCTCGCCGCCATCAGACCCTGTTTGGACAAGATTCCCTGGACCACGGAGCCAGTAAGAAAATCGACGAACCCCTGGAACTCGTCGATTTTCTCCGGTAGGAAAGCGATCCCCAAGCTCCGGGGTGACAGGGGGTAATCGTTGTCCTCATCTGCTGGATGTTGGCCATCAATAGCCATGGAATGCACATCCATCGCGGAGCCAATGGCGCCACTGTATGCCAGATAGCCAATGGCGGAATTAGAGTTGTTCAGGGCAGATTTCGCGTCAGTTTCGCTTGTCATGACCAAAGCCGTCTCGCTGAACGGAGAGTCTCCCATGATTCCCGTGCGAATGATCTTGGTGTTGCTGTCTTCTTCGTCCGTAACGATCAACCTGATTAGCGCATCTGGCCCGCCGACGGAGGACCAATTGTCGATCTCGCCGGTGAAGACGGCGCGTATCTGTTCTATGCTCAAAGAAGAGATATGTATGTCTGGGCTGGTAACCACTGCCACCCTCTCCTCAGCGAACGTCAGGTAATCGATTCTGGTCTCGATCTCAGAATCATTCGGCACGCGCGACATGGCTCCTAGATCTAGAGCATCTGCGTTAACTCCCTTAACCGCTCCACCTGAGCCGGATCCGTCCAAAAACTTGAAGGAGACATCGCTCGTTGTCCGGGAGTACTCTTCGGCTAGGCCCTTAAGAACGCCGGTAGTTCCACCTGCGCCTGAAATTCTAATAACTTTCCCGCTGGGCTCAGCTTCGCCGGAATCAAGCACCAGCTCTTGGGACGAGCAAGCAACGACAGTGATGATCACCGCCATAAGCCCAATTAGTCGGAACGTTTTCGTTATCAACTGATCTACCCCTGCTGAATGGCCGGGATTGCTCAAGATTCCGTTCCCAAATTCCACGTCATACCCTCGGGCGATAATCCAAACGGACTTTCCCGCCATGATTGTTTCATCGATGAGTGCTCAAGCGAAGTTCCTCAAGGCCCGAATACAAACTCCATTACGACCCCATTTTGACCGCTAGGGACCACTCAATCGGCCTGTTAGGACCACCTAGCAGAAAATGGGGCCAGGGTTGCTTACCCCGGGCGGCAAAGCTATGCTTTTTGGCAGCTCCCACGACGCAGCCCAACCATTCGAATCGAGACGCCCGGAATCATGTGCGGTAGATTTACTCTCACCTCAAATTTGGACGAACTACAAGGCCGGTTCGGGTTCTTATCTGAATACACCTCTGGGTACACCGATTCTCAGTTCTTCGACCACGGGCCAAGGTATAACATTGCGCCCACGCAATCCGTGTTGACCGTGACCAACGACGGTCGACGGCGGGGAGAGGTGATGCTCTGGGGTCTGGTGCCGTTTTGGGCGATGGACCTAAGATCGAACGCCAGAATGATCAACGCCGTTGGCGAAACGGCTGCGAGCAAACCCGCCTTTAGGGCCGCGTTCAAGAAACGGCGCTGTCTCGTTTTGGCCAACGGGTTCTACGAGTGGAGAAAAGAGGACAGGCGCAGGATACCAACCTACATCTACTCGCGGAACGGCGACCCCTTAGCCTTCGCCGGACTATGGGAAACGTGGAAATCTCCGGACGGCGAAGTTATTCAGTCATGCACTATCATCACGACCGAGGCCAACTCGTCCATCCAACCGTTGCATAACCGGATGCCGGTCATCTTGTCCGACGAGACCCAGCTTCTGTGGCTAGACCCATTGACCGAAGACCCCAAGATCCTGCAACCACTGCTGGTCCCGGCCCCTTCCGAGTTGCTGACTTTTCATCAGGTATCGGAAGCGGTCAACTCGGTGAAGAATCAGGGACCTGAATGCATCTTGCCCCACGCTGATCAGCCCGGCGATGGCCGGTTATTTCCCTAGCTCACCCTCTAAGCCTTTTCATTTAATAATCGTCTGAGACCGGTTGCCATCATTCCGGTGACCATCGCTGAATATTCTGAATGTCCAACAACCACTTCAACGATATGCCGGCCCCGAACGCGCCGTCCCCCAGCAGGTACCGGTTCGTTATCGCGGCCATGGTATTGGCTGGGCACCTGGGCGTGGGATTAAACGTCTTCTCCGTTTCGCCGCTTCTGCCATTCGCCATAGACGACTACGGTATAAACCGGACTACGGCCAGCCTGCTGGTGTCTGTGCCCCTTTTGGTGACTGCAACGTTGGGTCTGCCCAGCGGCATGCTGATCTCACGCATCGGTATCCGTCGCGCGTTCACTATCGGCTGGGCCGCAGTGGCTTTGATGTCACTCTCAGGATTGGCGCCCAATTTCATAACACTGTTGCTCCTCAGGTCGGTGATCGGTGTGGGTTTCGCACTCATCATCACCGCCACAGGGCCTCTCTTGATGGATTGGTTCCGTCCGAAGGAAGTGCTGCTGATGAATGCCCTGACCACTGCGGGGTTGAGTTTGGGAATCGCACTATCCGTCGGCGCCGCCGCTCCGCTGGCAGAATCCATGACCTGGCAAAACTCGCTTGCGGTATTTGGCCTTCCCGGCATCGTTGGCCTCGTCGCCTGGCTGGCCCTGGGCAAAACTGCTTCCCACGTGCCCAGAAATGTGGTGCGAACCGCTATGCCATTCAGGGAAGTTGCGGCGGTGCTGCGCAACCACTCCGTGGCGCTCCTATTGGTGGCCGACGCAGGGATATTGGTCCAGTACGCTGCTTTCACCGGATGGCTGCCAACGTTCTACAACGAGGACCGAGGAATCTCACTATCGCAGGCTGGCTTCATCACCGGATTGCTGCCATTGGTGGGGGTGTTCGCCGTTTTGGCCGGTGGAGCGGTGGCCTTGCGAGTGGCCTCCCCTCGAGGTCTGTTCGCCGCTTCGGGCTTGATGGCTGGTCTCGGTGGTCTTGGCGCTTTTCTGTTGCCTTGGTCCGGCGGCATCTATATAGCGGTCTTCATCGTTGGCGTCGGGTCCTGGCTCTACGTGCCAACCTTGCTCACCCTGCCCATGCAGATGGCCGGGATGACGCCGGAGAGGGTGGCCGTGGTCTGGGGATCCCTCCTGACTTTTTCCGGGTTCGCCATGTTCGTATCACCGATCTTGGTCGGCGGCCTGCGCGACCTATCCGGGTCGTTCATCCCTGGGTTGGCCGTATGTGCGGCCGCATCTTGGACCCTTTTATTGGCCGGCATCTTGCTGCCCAGAAACGTACCAGCAACAGCTCAGCCGTCGGTCTAGCCAGGGCAATCGCATCTCATAGGGATAACACCTTGAGAAGGTAGTCTTCATCCCAACCGGCCCTCAG